>CANMLD010000045.1 GCA_947498315.1 Pseudomonadota bacterium
GTGATTGCACCTTCGCGACGGCAGGGGTGAAGCGCCTGTGTTCGAACGAGAACGACATCGGCATCTGTGTCGGCCTCTCCGTGTGCAGCCCTGAGAGCGGCTGGGGACCGTGCGACGCGGGCACGCCGGCTGGCGAGATCTGCAACGGGCTCGACGACGACTGTAACGGCATCGTCGACGACGGCTTCCCCGCCTCGACCCCGTGTCAGAAGTCCAACGGGTTTGGGGTCTGCACCGGCGAGTCGGTCTGCCTCGGCGGCCTCGGCCAGGTCTGCAAAGCGCCGGATCCGGCGGGCGAGACCTGCAACTTCGTCGACGACGACTGCGACGGCACGGTCGACGACGGCTTCACCGACGCACAGGGGCGATACGTCTCGGACGACCACTGTGGCGCTTGTAACAAGTCCTGCGGGAGCACCGTCTCGAACAGCGCGTCGGAGAAGTGCGACGCCGCGAAGGCGATCCCACAGTGCGTGGCGACCTCATGCGCGCCGGGCTTCTTCCTCCTGAACGAAGTTCAATGCGTCCAGAACCAAGCGATCCAATGTTCGCCCTGTGCGGTGGACGACACCTGCTTTGGTGGCAAGTGCACGACGGTTGGTAGCGCGAAGTACTGTCTCGACGCATGCACGGTCGAAGCGGATTGCGACGAGGGCTACTCCTGTCAGAACAGCCTCTGCCGCCCTGACATCGGCTCTTGCGACTGCACGCCGGCGACGGCCGGCAAGCTCCGGACATGTGACTCTACGAACGCGCTGGGCAAGTGTCTCGGCTTCGAGACCTGCGACGCCGTGGCCGGCTGGGGTGGCTGCACGGCGAGCGTCCCCGAGGTCGAACGGTGTGACGGCGTCGACAACGAGTGCAACGGGCTCGTCGATGACGGCCTCCCGCCGACACAGACCTGCTTCAAAAAGAACGTGTTCGGGCAATGCAACGGCATCTCTATCTGCTTCGGCGCCGCAGGTTGGGTCTGTCAGGCAGACGAGCCCGCCGGTGAGCTCTGTGACTTCAAAAACAACGACTGCGATAAGGACAGCGCGGGCATCTCACTCGTGGACGAGGACTTCCGCGACGAGAACGGCCGCTATACGACGCAATCCCACTGCGGCACCTGCAACAACGCCTGCGGCAATCAATATGCGAACAGCGCGACCGAGGTCTGCGATCCAACCAAGCCAGTACCGCAGTGCATCATCGACACCTGCGACCCCGGCTATATCAAGCTCAATGACTTCCAATGCATCCTGGTGCCGGACGTCGCGTGCGAGCCCTGTTCGTCGAATGCGAACTGCTTTGGTGAGACGTGCGTCGCGGTCGATGGCGGCAACTTCTGCCTCGAAGGCTGCGGCGCCGGCAAGCCCCCTTGCGAAGCTGGCTACAGCTGCTTCAACGGCCTGTGCCGCCCCGCAAATGGGACCTGCGATTGCTCCGCCGACACCAATGGCAAGAAGCGCACGTGCTTCGAGACCAACTCGCTCGGTACCTGCTTCGGCTTCGAGACGTGCGAAGTCGCGTCGGGTTGGGATGACTGCGACGCGATCCCGCCGTCACAGGAAGTCTGCAATGGCGTGGACGACGACTGCAATGGCTTCATCGATGACGGCCTGCCGGCGTCGATCCCGTGCCAGAGCACGCCCAACGCCTTCGGCACCTGCTCGGGGACCGCCGTGTGCTTCGGCACGGTCGGCTGGTACTGCACAGCGCCGATCGCGTCCGCCGAGGTCTGCGACTATAAAGACAACGACTGCGACGCGCTCGTGGACGAAGGCTACGTCAACGCAGTCGGCAAGTACGGCAGTCAAGAGCACTGCGGCGAGTGTGGCGAGAGCTGCGACGACGCCATCCTGAACGCCTCGGCGAGCTGCGACGCCAACCGTCCAGTCCCGCAGTGTATCGTCGAGTCCTGCGACATCGGATGGGAAGAGTTCAATGAGTTCCTCTGCATCCCCATCACGGCCTCGCTCTGCGAGCCCTGCGCGACCGATGCCAATTGTATCGGGGCGGGCTCTCGCTGTATCCCGCTCAACGACGGGCCACGTTGCGGCATCGCCTGCGATGACGACCTCGATTGCGGCAGTGGTTTCCAGTGCATCGACGTGGGCATCGGTGCCAAGCAGTGCGTCCCTGAGACCGGCTCCTGCGACTGCGACGGCACCAACCTGACCCTCCAGCAGGCGTGCAACATCACCTACACTCCGGCGGGTGGCGGACCGACCTCGACCTGCTTCGGAACCGACTACTGTACCGTGGGCGGTTGGAGCGGCTGTCAGGCACCCGCCGAGGCCTGTAATGGCGTCGACGACGACTGTGACGGACTCGCAGACGAAGCCTTCAAGGACGGCACGGGCAAGTACACGAGCCCGCAACACTGCGGGAAGTGCAACCGCAACTGCGCTTCCTTGACCTTCCCGAACGCCGTGGGCATCTGCGACACCGCGCTCTCCGAGCCGAACTGCACCTTCGCGTGTGCACCTTCCTTCTTCGACGTGAACAAGAACCCCGGGGACGGGTGCGAATGCAAGAAGACGTCGAACACCGACTTCGTCGACGGCATCGACCAGAACTGCGATGGCATCGACGGCGATGTCGCGCTCGGCGTCTTCGTGGCCAAGAACGGGAGCGACTCGAACGCCGGCACCCGTAGCGCGCCCAAGCTGACGATCGGCGGCGGGATCGCGGCGGCCGTGAGTGGGACCAAGCGCGACGTGTACGTAGCGACCGGCGTTTACGGCGAGTCGATCGTGCTCTCGAACGGGATCAGCGTCTACGGTGGGTACAACGCCGACTTCGGCGCGCGCGACGTGGTGGTCTATCAGACGGCGATCATCGGCAATCAGGCGGAGGCCGGCAAGCTCGGTGCGGTGAACGCCGTCGGCATCACGGGTGCGGGCGAGAAGACGCAGTTCGTGGGCTTCACGGTCTTTGGGGCAGTCAACCTCGCGCCGGGCCAGTCGAGCTACACCATCTACGTCCGCAACTCGACCAACCGCTTGGTCGTGAAGAACAACCGCATCATCGCCGGCAGCGGTGGCGACGGGGCCCCAGGGTCTTTCGGTGCAGACGGTGCAGACGGCACGAACGGTGGGAACGGCGTGAAGCCCTCGGATCAGTCGACCTGTCCGGCAGGTACGAAGATAACGAACGGCGGCGACGGCGGCGCAAGGACCTGCGGAGGAGCATCGACCAACGGCGGGAAGGGCGGCGACGGGTATTGCAGCTCAAACGGCGGAGGGACCAACAACGCCAATGAGCCCGGCCAGACGGGCGCCAACGGCGGCGGCGCGGGCGGAAACACCGGCTATGACGCCTTCATTGGCGGCGCCGGCTTCCCCTGCTACGGCGAGGACTGCTCCACCTGCCTCGTGTCGAGCACGCAGAGTAACACGGGCGGCTACGGCGCCGACGGCGCGGGCGGGGCCAACGGTGCCTCGGGCTTGGGTTGCGCGGGCGCTCCGGGTTCGGTGGCTAATGGTCAGTGGATCGCCGGTGGCGGCGGCACTGGCGGAGCTGCCAGCAGCGGCGCCGGCGGAGGCGGTGGTGGTGCCGGCGGCGGCACGCGCGTTTGCAGCTGTGCGAGCTTCAATGGTGGCACTGACGCCGGGGCGACCGGCGGCGGCGGCGGCGGCGGTGGTTGCGCCGGAGGCCTCGGCCAAGGCGGAACTGGCGGCGGCGGCTCGTTCGGTATCTTCCTCTCGTGGGACTCCACGCCGACGAGCATCCCGGACGTCTCGGCCAACGCCGTGCAGAGGGCCAACGGGGGCCGTGGCGGCGTTGGTGGCAACGGCGGCGTCGGTGGTCTCGCGGGCAAGGGCGGCTATGGCGGCCCGGACGGGACCTCGACTGACAAGACGTGGTGCTCGGGTGCGGGTGGCGCCGGCGGCAAGGGCGGCACAGGCGGGCATGGCGGTGGCGGTGGCGGTGGCTGCGGCGGCGCGGCTTATTCGATCTACGCAGCCGGACAGGGCAGCGCCAACCTCGCGGCCATCAAGAGTGGCAACAGCGTGCTGCCGGGCGGCGCGGGCGGAGCGGGTGGCCAAGGTGGCCTCAGCCTAGGCACCTCTGGCACCAAGGGTTCGGACGGAGCGTTCGACTTCGCGAACTTCTAAGTAAGCCGATCGCTCATCGCGCTGGACCTACACCTGTCGGGCGACCACTAGCGGGTCTACCGGCGCCCTACCCCGCCGAAGGCGACCCCCGACAGCTCAGCCATCTCGGCTTTGAAGGTCGTGAGGTCATCGACGCACAGGTCGGACAGCCGCCGATGGCCACACGCACGCGCCATCACACTCATGAGCTTGACAGAGGACTCCAGGAACAGCGCAAGCCTCGCGGCCGCCGCTTCGATCTTGAGACGAGCTCGCAGGTTGTCTTTCTGCGTGGCGATCCCGACAGGGCAGTTGTTGGTGTGACACGCCCTCATGCCGATACACCCCACCGCTTGGAGGGCCGAGTTGGCGATGGCGATTCCGTCCGCGCCGAGCGCGAGCGCCTTGACGAAGTCGGCCGGTGTCCGGAGGCCGCCGGTGATGAACAAGGTCACGTCGGGCGCCGTCCGGTCGAGGTGGGCGCGGGCGCGGGCCAGCGCCGGGATGGTCGGGACCGAGATGTTGTCGCGGAAGAGCGTCGGGGCGGCGCCGGTCCCCCCGCCACGACCGTCGAGGATGATGTAGTCGACGCCAATCGAGAGCGCAGCGTCGATGTCACGCTCGATGTGCTGCGCGGAGAGCTTGTAGCCAATCGGAATCCCTCCGGTGGCCTGCCGCACCTGCGCGGCAAAGTCCCGGTACTCGTCGAGCGAAGGCCAATCTGGAAAACGCGAAGGAGAGATGGCCGGCCGACCCGCAGGCAGCCCCCGCACCGCGGCGATCTCCGCCGTGACCTTGTGGCCCGGGAGGTGTCCACCCGTACCCGTCTTCGCAGCTTGGCCACCCTTGAAGTGGAACGCCTGGACCTTCTCCAACTTCTCCCATGCGAAGCCGAAGCGGGCGGACGCGTACTCGTAGAAGTAACGACGACACTCGGCTTGCTCCTCCGGGAGCATCCCGCCTTCACCCGAGGCGATCCCGGTGCCGGCGCGGTCTGCGCCGCGAGCGAGCGCGATCTTGGCCTCGCGTGAGAGGGAGCCAAAGCTCATGTCTGAGACGATGATCGGGATGTCGAGGTGAAGCGGTCTTCGGGCGTTCGGACCGACTATCAGCTCGGTGGCGACCGGGGTGTCGTCGAGCTCAGGCAGTGTCGCGAGCTGCGCCGTGAGCACCTGTAGGTCATCCCAGCTCGGGAGCTGCTGGCGCGGCACACCCATCGCCTCCGTCGGCCCGTGACCGCCGGTGCGAGAGAGGCCGAACTTGGCGAGCTCGCGGATAGCCCCGACGTGAGGCTCCTCGGAGGCCCCGTGTGGGTCCTGATAGAGGCCGAGGTCACCATCGTCCCGCCAGGGTTGTGGGTGTTTGAGCTCGAAGTCGGCGATCGCGTCGGCGTCCACGAGCAGCTGGCCGTCCTCGACCCAGGACTCGAACCGCTCGAGGCGCTCTGCGTTGTTGTATTCGCTGACTCCGGTCCGGAAGCGGTAGTCCCAGCCGTGGACGCCGCAGATGAGGTTATCACCCTCGATCGTCCCGTCCGCGAGAAGGGCGCCCCGGTGGTGGCAACGCCCGTGGAGGACGACAACCTCGCCATCAAACCGAACGATGACGAGGTCGACACCACCGACGCGAGCGCCCGCCGGCTGGCGGTCTCGAAGTTCTTCGATGGCCCTGATGGCGACTTTGCGCATGGCGGTCTCCTGTTAAACTCGGCGGGTGTGTGGCCGCCGTCAGGGGATGGGTGCGGGTTCAGCCGGGCACTGTACCCCAACTCACTCGGCGGCGCGCCGGTCAAACTCCTCTGAGCAGGCGCAGCGGCCGACCTGACTAGCTCGCCCTCGAGCTCACGCCTTCGAGCTCACGCCTTCGGCGACGCAGGAAAGGTCATTTGCACTTGAAGCCCCGCGCCCGGGACGTTCCGTGCGGCGATGGTCCCCCGTGCAGAAGGACGGCGCGTTCGGCGATGGCAAGGCCCAGGCCGAGCCCGCCGACGGACCGTCCGCGATCGGGTTTCACTCGGAAAAATGGCTCGAAGAGCAACGCGAGCGCCTCCTCGGGGACGCCCGCGCCTCGATCGGTCACTGTCAGAACCGCGCGTCTAGCGTCGGACGCGAGCTCGAAGGTCACGGTGCGGGCCGCTGAGTCGGCCGGGGCGACGATGCGAGGCGTCCGCATGACCGTGAGGCGGCCCTCGAAGCGCCCCCCGTCCCGGATGAGCACCTGCTCGACGGGGCCCGTCACGGCGACCTCGAGGAGCCCGTCGTCCACGCACGTCGGCGGCACCGCGAACTCTACCGCCTCGGCCCCGATGCGCCCCTGAAACACCACGAGCAGATCCGCGTTCTCGGGGCCGACGAAGCCCTTCCCCCGAGAGGGCTATACGCGTACCCGGCAGCAGGATCCCGGGCTCGACCGACTCAACAGCGAGCGTTGGCAGCCATGAGCCACCGTATCCGGCCTCGCCGCACCCCTCGCTCCCTGCGGCCACCATCGCCCAGAGCCCCAGCAGCAGCCGCCACCCGCACGCCATGTCGCCACCTCCGTCTCTCCGGGAGCAACCTCGCGCCAAGGGGCCCCTCCCCGCAAGTGGCGTCTGCCTCCCCTGTCTCACACCCTCGCGCTCTCGCCTTCGCCCGAACCTGCGCGCCGCGAGAAAGCTGACAGGGCGTCAGCTCACGGTGACGGCAGCAGCGCCACCACAGGATCGATGCGGATGCGCGGCGTGAGTGGCACCTCAGCGCTCGCCGTGAAGGCGAGGCGCATGGTCAACACGATGACCGCGCGCGGCCCCGTCTCAGCAGCCTCCTCCGGGGTCATCGCCTTCTCCCTCGCCAGGCTCGCCGCCATCTCGAGGACTGGCTTCGGGTCCACGCCCGCCTCGCGCGCCGCCTGCGCCGCGAGGAGGCAGGCATAGTGGCGCGAGTACCCGTCGATCCCGTGACGGTTCGCCCGCAGGAAGAAGTCCCCGGCGCTCTCCGGCCAGCCCGCGAGGAGTTGGGCCCAGCCCGCTCCGATGGCCGAGAGATAGAGGCTCCCGGGCAATCGCCCTCACCTCGCGCCACAGCGCCTCCGAGGCCTCCTTCCGGCCCGCAGCGAGCTCGACGGTCGCGAGCCCGGCCACCGCCGCCTGTTGGATGAGCCTCCCGCCAGCGGCCTCCGCGTCGGCTCCGTCCCGCGCCGCCGCCAGGGCCGCGCGCACCCCCGCCTGCTCCTTCGCCGTCACGGGGCGTCTTGCCGCCGCGGCCTGCATCCAGGGCCCCGCTGCGCGCAGCAGCTGTTCGAGTGGCGCGCCCGACTCGGAGGCCGCGCGCCCGAGGCCGGCCTGGGTCCGCGCGATGGGTGCCTTGCTTCGTCCCCGCAGGGCGTACGCGGCCGAGGCGCCCTGGATCCAGCCCGCGACCTGCTCCCTGAGGGCCGCCGAGGGTCGCGGCCCGGCGGCAGCTCCTTCGGCGCCTCGGGCAGCCTCGAGGCGGGCCAGCAGCGCGCCACCGTCCGAGTCGAGGCGTCGCACCACGGCGAGCCCTGCGATGGCCAGCTCCCAGGCCGCAGGCTCGTCTCCATAGGCCTCGAGGACCGCCTCGATGTGGCTCCGGACCGCGGCTTCGCGAGCGGGGGCCTCGGAGGTCGCGGCGGCGGCCGCGAAGAGCGGCATGGACCGAACCAGCTCGGCGTTGAGCGCGTGCCTCCGCGAGCGCCCTGCGAGCCAGGCGAGCTCTGCCTCGAGAGGAGCCAGGTCCGCGAGCGGACTGTGTTGGCCGAGGGCACCCTCCGCCACGCCCGCCGCGAGCCCGACGAGCCGCATCTCGCTCAGGCGCTCGTCCTCCGAGAGCCCGAGCTTCTCGGCCTCGCGGTAGAGGGCGGCGAGCCCCTCCCGGTCGCCTCGGTCCTGACGCAGGCCCGCGGCCACCCGCCAGACAGCGAGCGCCTTCGGGAAGCGGGCGCGGGCTTCATCGACGAGCGCCTCGGCTTCTCCGCGTCGGCCGTGGCGCACCAGCGCCGAAGCGCGCAGGACCGTGGCGTCGGCGTCGAGCGTGGGGCGCTCCACCCGCCGGCGCTCGTTGTCGAGCCGCTCCGAAACGTCGCGCCGCCACTCCGCGAAGGCCGGTGTGAGCGCCGGGAACCGGGCAGCGGCCTGCGCCTCAAAGGCCGCGACCTCCGCCTCGGTACGCCCCGACTCGAGCATCAGGGTATGCAGGGCGAGCGCGTGCCGCACCTCGGGCTGCAGCGCGAAGGCCCGCTGGAGATGCGCTATGGATTGCTCATGATTGCCAACAAAGCGCTCAATATGCCCCGCCCGTGCGTGTTCCTCGGCGCTCGGCTCGGTCGCGGCCAGCCCGCGCGCGAACCAGGTGCGCGAGAAGGTGAACAGCCCGGGCAACGTCTGCCTGACGACGTCTTCGAGTTCCACGCCGTCTCGCATATCTCGCCGCAAGAGGTCTCCGAGCAGGGTCCGGAGGGCCGCGTCCTCGGTCGCTGCACGCATGAGCTCGTGGCAGCGGAAGGCCACGTCCCGGCCGAGGGCCGCGAGCGGGGCGTCGAGCTTGCCGCGGGCCTCGATGAGCTGGAGCGCCGTCGCGAGCTCGAAGAAGCTCCCGAGGTCCCCGGCGACCTCTGCCTCGATGCGTCCCTCGAGCAGCAGGAGCGCGCCCGCGAGCTCGCCGACCTGCCGCCTCAGGCTCGCGTCGTCGTCGCGCAGGCGTCGCTCGGCGTGGGCTGCGTACAGCACGGTTTGCCAGATCCAGCCCTCGGGCGGGGCCGCGGCGGGCGGGGTCGCATGAGCAGTGCGTGGTGCCGCGAGGGCGATGAGCAGGAGGGCCACGCAGAGGCGATGAAGTGAGGACGGTGGAGATCATTTCGACATGCGACCGTGTCTACCACGGCTCGGCATGGCGTCGCTATGGCCGCCGCGCGCAAACGGGCCCGTTCAGGTCGCTGGGCCGCTCCGCGCGAGCAGCTCCTGGGCGTGGGCCCGCGTGCGGTCCGTGATGTCGAGCCCGCCGAGCATGCGCGCCACTTCGGCCACCCGCGCCTCGCCCGTCAGCCGCTCGACGCGCGTCGCCGTCCGCTCTCCTGCGGTCCGCTTCTCGACCCGCAGGCGCGTCGTCTCGCGGGCCGCGATCTGCGGCAGGTGGGTGATGCAGAGGACCTGAGCTTCCTCCGCGATTTCAGCGAGTTTGAGCCCAATCATGTCGCCGACCGCGCCGCCCGTCCCGGCGTCTACCTCGTCGAAGATGCAGGTCTCGACCGGGTCGACGTGCATCAGCACCCGCTTTAGCGCGAGGAGCACGCGCGAGAGTTCCCCGCCCGAGGCCACCTTGGCGAGCGGCCCGAAGCCCTCTCCCGCGTTGGTCTCGATGACGATCTCCCCGTCCTCGAGCCCCTCGGGGCCTGGCTCGGCGCGCTCCGAGAGCTCGAAGCGGATGCGGGCCCCGTGCACGGCGAGGCTCGTCAGCTCGCGCGCCACGTCGGTCTCGAGGCGGGCCTTCACCCGCCTGCGGGCGGTGGAGAGCGCCTCCGCGGCGACCCGCAGCGCGGCGCGGTGGCTGCTCTCGGCTCGCTCTGCTTCGGCGATCTCGATGTCGAGCGACTCGAAGGCGTCGACCTGGGCGCGCAGCGCGGCCTCAGCGGCGAGCAGGGCCTCGAGGCTCCCGCCGTGCTTGCCGACGACACAATAGCCGAGTTCAAGCAAAGCAGACTCCTGGCGTGCGTGAGGTTTTCTGATATGACCGGCCGCCATGAAGAACGCTCACCACAGACGCCTCGTTCTCCTCGTCGCCACGGTCCTTTGGGCGGTCTCAGTCGCCCCCGCGCGGGCAGAGAGCCCTGGGCAGCGCGACGCCGAGACGGAAGCCGCACGCATCGGCGCTCAGTGGGTCACGACCTTCAACATCCTCGACAGTCTCGCCGCTGGCAAAGCCACTTCCCCTCATCTCCCTGCGCGAGCGCCACTCTACGACAAGGTGGACGCCGCGAAGAAGAACCCGATCACGGTCCTTCATCCGTGGGGCGGCGAGGGTGAAAACCGCTACATGCGCCTCCGAGTGCGGAAGACCGACCCGAAGCAGGTCCTCCAAGATCTTCGGGACTGCCTAGCGGTGCCTCTCGTGGGCCGCATCGAGTGGGACGTGGACGTGATGCCGGGCTCTGAGCTGCGTATGGCGACCGAATATCTGTCGATGGGGCGCGGCAGCGCGCGACTGCGGGTCGTCGCGTCGGAGGGGGGGCGCGAAACGGTGGTCTTCGACGAGGTCGCCAAAGCGAAGTCCGTATACGGTAACCGCTGGGAAGAACGTCGCTTTTCGCTCGCTGCCCTGGGCGGCAAGAGGGTCAAGCTCCGCTTCGAGGTCGATGACACCGGCCTCGGCGAGGTTCGCTGGCAGAGGCGCGGGAAGATGCAGGGGCTCGGCCTCTTCTCCATGCCCCGGATCGTCACGCGGCTCGAAGCGAAGAACAAAGCGGCGCGAAGCGAGGTGAAGCGTCGCATGGGCGACGAGATGAACCGCAGCGTCATCATGACGGTGTTCGACTCCATGCGTGCCGACCTCGTGCCGCCGGTTCGGGAAGAGCGGAAGATCATCCCGTCCATCACGCCAGAGCTCGACCGCTTCTTCGAACGCTCGACCGTCATGACGCGGGCGTTCTCGCCCGGTAATCAGACGCGCACAGGCAGCTATGTGTTCGCAACGGGCCTTCCCCCAGCCGTGGCGGGCTGGTGGCAGGAGCGCTGGGAGTTCGACGACAAGACCCGCGAACGCTTCTATCGCGGCAAGATCACAACGATGGCGGCCGAGCTGAGAAAGCGCGGCTATATCGTCGGCATGCTCGGCTACAACAGCTTCCTCAATGGGAGCATGTACTTGTCTCTCGACATGGGCTTCGACTTCGTCGGGGAGTTCAACGGACCGCCGGAGAACACGGTCCGGAAGACCGACGCCATCATGCGCTGGCTCGATGACCACAAGGACGAGAAGTTCTTCCTCCTCGTCTGGTACGACGGGCCACACTTCCCGTATTCACCGCCCCGCGGCTACACGGACAAGCTCTATGCCAAGGGGGTCCCCAAGGACCTGAAGTTCTTCGCACACGGCTACCTCGGCAAGATGCTCTACGCCGACGAACACTTCGGCCGGTTGATGGCCCACGTGCAAAAGCTCGGCCTTACGGACAAGTCCATCTTGGCTGTCACGGCGGACCACGGAGAGGCGATGGACCCGCGCCACGACGGCCACTCGGACAACGTCAACACCCGGATCGCACGTATGCACGGCAAGACCTTCTTCGATGAGGAGGTTCACATCCCCCTAGCCGTCCGGGCGCCGGGTTTGGTGCTCGAGAAGAAGGCCGTCAACAACCAGGTCGGGCTGATGGATCTCGGCCCGACCTTCTTGGATCTGCTTGGGATCCCGGTCAGTGACCGCTTCATGGGCCGTTCGTTCGCGCCGCTGCTGCGGGGCGTGACGGCGCCGGACGACCGGCTCGTGTACTTCGAAGGCCGCTGGAGCGCCGGGATCCGAGTGGGGGGCTACAAGTACATCTACCACGAGAAGGATGAGCGCCTGCGGATCAACAATCAGGACCTCTGGCAGCGGGGTCGAGACGGTCCGCACGAGATCTACGACGTCGAGAAGGACCCCTTCGAGCTGCAAAACCTCGCCAGCCGCGACCCTGCGTTGCGAAAGCGCATGCGGGACCGCTATGCGGCGTGGCGGGCCGAGATGTTGGCTCGGTACAAAGTGGTTGTGGCCGAGAAGGACCGGCCGGGCGACATGCTCCCCGATCCCCTGAAGCCCATCCCAAAATGACCACGAGCCTCTACGCGGGGTCCGGGCCTCTCGCGGACCGAATGCGACCGCGGCAACTCGACGAGCTCGTGGGGCAAGAAGCCGCGTTTGGGCCTCAGAGCTTCCTTCGACGCGCCATCGAGCGTGGCGCGTTGCCTTCGTTCATCTTGTGGGGCCCGCCGGGCACCGGAAAGACCACGATCGCGACACTGGTCGCGGGCCTCTGCCGGCACACCTTCGTGTCGTTTTCGGCGGTACTCGGCGGAGTGAAAGAGATCCGCGAGATCGTCGTCGAGGCCCACCATCGACGCGCAGTCGGGACGCGCACCGTGCTGTTCGTGGACGAGATCCACCGCTTCAACAAGTCGCAACAAGACGCGTTCTTGCCGCACGTCGAAGATGGGACGCTCATCCTCATCGGCGCGACCACCGAGAACCCGAGCTTCGAGCTGAACGCGGCGCTCCTGTCGCGGATGCGTGTCGTGAAGCTGCGCCGCCTCGAAGCGGGTGACATCCGGCGCATTCTAAAGCACGCCATGAACGAAACGGCGCCACGAGGACTCAGCGGCGAGGTCACAGCGACCGACGAGGCGCTCGACCGGCTCGCGGCCTTCGCCGACGGCGACGCGAGGCGGGCGCTCACCTTCCTCGAAGCGGCCGCATCGGTCGCAGACGGCGCGATCACGGACGAGCTCGTCCTCGGAGTACAGCCCGCCGGCGCCATCCGCCATGACCGCGCCGGCGATAGCCATTACGACCTCGTCAGCGCCTTCATCAAGTCGCTTCGGGGCTCCGACCCGGACGCGGCGCTGTACTACCTCGCGCGGCTCCTCGAAGGCGGTGACAGCCCGCGCTTCCTGTTCCGGCGCATGGTCATCTTCGCGTCCGAAGACGTAGGCAACGCCGATCCCCGCGCACTCCAAGTCGCCGTCGCCGCATCGCAAGGCTTCGAGCTCGTCGGCATGCCCGAAGGCCGGCTGCTCCTAGCCCAGGCGGCGACCTTCCTCGCGACGTGCCCAAAGTCGAACGCGTCGTATGCGGGGATGAACCGCGCGCAAGAGTCCGTGCAGCGAACGGGCGCGCTCGACGTGCCAGTCCACCTGCGCAACGCCGCGACCGGGCTCATGGCCGAGCTCGGCTATGGTCAAGGCTATCGTTACCCTCACGACTACGGCGGCTTCGTAGCCCAGCAGTACTTGCCCGATGACCTGGTCGGGACGCACTTCTACGAGCCGACCGCAAACGGAGGTGAGGGACGAATCAAGGCGTGGCTCGATGGCGTTCGCGACGCAAGGGCGAAGGCCGATGCCCCCTGAATCCACGCCAGCGCTCACCATAGCCCTGCTCGATTCGCTACGTGACGAGGCCGAGAACGCGACGCGGCTCGCCGTCGACCCACTGGGCCTGGTCTTGGCCGCCTGCCCGAACGGCGACTCTCGGGAGCGCGAGCTCGGCGCTTATGTCGCAGCGGGCCTCGCGATGGGCAACGTCGTGGCGATCGGCCGCAGCGTGACGCGGGTTCTCGACTGCTGGCGCACGGGGGCCGCCCTGCCCTTCACGGTACATCGTTGGGTTCGCGGCCCGGACATGGAGCACCTGCTCGGACGCCTCTCGGAGCTGCAAGCCCACTACGGCTCCCTCGAGGGCGCGTTCCTCGATGGCTACAGCCCCGGACGCGGAGTCGCATCGGGGCTCTCCCGGCTGTCGGCGCTCGTGCGAGAGGGCCTGCCGACGACCCGCGGCATCGTGAGCTTATCGGCGGACCCGGCGGACGGGAGCGCGTGCAAGCGCCTCTGCCTCTTCCTCCGGTGGATGGTGCGGCAGGGCGGCTTCGACCTCGGGCTCTGGTCGCGAGTCTCGCCGGCCGACCTCGTGGTGCCGCTCGACGTGCACGTCATCGGGTTCGCTCGCCGTTATGGACTCACGACGCGCGCGACCGTCAACTGGGTCATGGCCGATGAGGTGACAGCCCGTTTTCGAGCGCTCGCGCCGGAGGATCCGCTTCGTTGGGACTTTGCGATCAGTCATTATGGGATGATGAAAGGTTGGGCCTAAAATGCTCCTGAATCTTTGGAAGTTGCTCTCGAGCCAACGAGCGTTGCTCCTCTTTTGTATAGCGACGGCGACCGCTCGCGCTGAGGACCCTCAGCCCACTCGGCCGTTGATGGCCATCGTCATCGCGACGCCGGAGTCGACCAAGCCGAACCCGAAGATGGCCGGGGTCATCTCCGAGTTCGCTGGCCTCCTCGAAGCAGCGCTCACTCGAGCTGGGACGGCGCGTGCTCGCTTCATGGTGCCTGCGCGCATGACGGAGCTAGCGGAGGCCAATGCGGCGCTCGAGACCGCCCGCAAGGCGCTCGCGACTGACGCCGGCTTCGCGCAACGCGAGGCCCACGAGGCGCGTTACGGCGACGTTCTGCTGTCCCTCAAGAGCGCGGCCGCATCGGCCCCCGCGGGGCTGTTCTCGGAGGTCTATCGCGTCCTTGCGCTGACGCGGATATTGTCGGGGGACAGCCGCCTAGCCCTCGAGTACATGCGGTCTGCCTACACACTCGCGCCGTTCACGGACAGAGAGCTCTTCGGCATGCAGCCGCTGAAGCCCCTCCTCGCCGAGGTAACAGCGGAACGCAGCACGGGCCGAGTCATGGTCGTGACGGAGCCCGCGTTCGCGGAGGTCCTCGTGGGCGACGAGGCCGCGGCTGGACTGTCGCCACTCGAGCTCGAGCTGCCGGTCGGGACGCACCTCGTGCGCGTGCGGCGTGACGGTTCGGAAGCGCAGGGGCTGCTCGTCGATGTTCGGGCCGGGATCACCGAGCGTCGCCTCGTGAAGTTGCCCCCCCTCCCCGGCGCAGCGAACGCCGAAGCCTTGGCGCGACAGCTCACGGCGCCCAAAAAGCGCCTCGAGGGACCGGCCCAGCAGGACGCGCTTCGCATGCTCGATCGCCTCTACGGCTCGCGAAACGTCGTGGTGCTGAGCGTGGGGCTCGCGCCTGCCAAGAAGAAGCTCTCGAAACGATTCATTCTTTCGGGGGTGCAGCGGCGTCCTGACGGCAACATCTCGGACATCGCCGTCGAGGTCCCGCTCGATGCGTCCGTTCTTTCGGCGATCGAAGCTCTGGTTACGGGATGGACGGAGGCGCCTGCCTCGTTGCAAGCGGCTCCGGAGACCAAAGGGGAGGCCCCGAGGCCCGAGACGGGAGAGCCGTCTCCCTGAGCGGGACGACGCCGAGAGTGTTTTTTTGTCGTGGCTACTGGAGCACTGCACCATGATTCGCCCAACGAGGGACCCAGCATCAACCTGAAGACGTTCTTGCGCCGAAGTGGACAATCGACGCTCCCCCGAGGGCGGAGCAACAAGAGGAGTGAACATGGCTGACGAGGGCGGTAGCGGCATCAACTGGAAGGAGCTGTCGGCGGACAAGTCGGTCGACGTCATCCTGGTCCCGCTCGGACTGTTCGCTGCGCTCTGGATGCAGCGGTGGGTCGACGGGGTCAAGGAGAAGGAGGAGTACAAGGAGCTTCTTGGTAACTTCGTGGCCGAGATCGACACCAACCGCACGAAGGCGAAGGCCATCGAAGACGATCTCGGTCCCACAACCGATGTCGAGGAGGACAAGGTCCTCGGACCGCTTCAGTCGCGCTTCACCGAGTTCTCGACGTCGGCCACCGACGCCGTGAAGGTCATCGGCTGCCTCGACCTCATGATCGACAACGCGCTCGGTGGCGCGGCCAACAAGCCAAGTGGCCCACAGCAGGAAGCCCCGCCGCAGCCCACAGCCGAAGGTGATGAAGGTGAAGGAGAGGGAGGCGAGGCGCCGCCCGCCGCCGCGCCTGCGGATCCAGCGGCAGCCGCTCCCGCCGCGGCCCAGGAGGTAGCGCCAACCGCTGCCCCGGCTCCTGCGGCCGCCCCAGGGACCGAGCCCGCTGCGGCGCCGCCGACCGCGGCCCCCGAAGCGGCTGCCCCCGCCGTCGCCACCGGCGGAGAGAAGGAGCTCGCCGACTGCACGGCGTTCCTCGAAGAGATCGAAAAGAAGCCCGACACCAAGTTCGTCCCCATCGACCTCGCACCGCTCTACCGGTACGAAGTGTGGCAGACCTATCTGGCGTCGGGCATCAAGCTGTTCAAGGACAAGGAGGCCAAGGTCCTCGGCCTGAAGCTAGGCGAAGTCTACTCAGCGGCGCGTGAGGTCGAAAAACGCGTCGAGGACATCGAGAAGATGTTCAACGACAGCTTCATGGACGCCAAAGGCAAGATCGACAGCCTCAGCGCCGAGATGGAAGATCTCCTGGGCGACTTCGACGATCCGGACGAATTGCGCGAGGCGCAACCACGCCTGAACGAGATGGCAGAGGAGATCATGGAGTCGAAGTACGACATCATCAACATCGAATCCGTCATCCACATGAAGACCGAACGACTCAAGGAGTACGTCGGGGACATGAACAAGAAGTTCGACACGCTCAAGGCCGAGCTCGAGAAGGAGCAGAAGCGCTAACCCTCGCACGGGGTCCTGCTTCCGTGCCTATACGGCCGGGAGCGGGACGCTGTCTCGCCTCCTTTCAGCGCCTGCAGACGCGACACGCTCTCATTTCGCTCAGCGCGGGCTATAGCCCTCGAACACGAAGCGCGCCTTGTCCCGCTCACGGGTAGCGATGGTGACCACGACGTCCGCATGTCCGCCCGGAGCCGGCGTGTCGATGGTCGCTTCGAAGAGGCGCCCAATCTCCGTGAGCGTCGTCGTGTAGACCTCGTCCTCGCCGACACGGACGCTCACCTCGACCTTGACTGGGCCACGTGACCGGTCATCGAGCCCATAACGGAAGCGAAGTGACGGTCCGAGCGGCATGTTCGGGAAGACGACCGTCACCGGCTGACGGCTCTCGTGGCCAGCCGCCAGGATCATGCCCCTGGCGTTCGCCGGCCCGAACGGGTGGTTCTGCGCGCCGTTGACGCCGATGTACTGATCGTCGCCGAGGCCCCCGTCACACTCCCACGACCACCGCATGTTGTTGAAATAGTCGCAACGCTTCTCGCCGAGGTAGACCCGGGCAGTGTCGATGCGATCGGAGAGTCGACCTTCGGCTTGCCGTGATCGCGAAATGAACCACGACGAGAGGACGAGCGACACCGCCCCGGCGACAGCGAAGACACGCCCGGCTGTTCGCGAGACGAGCGGCCGCCGCCACCCCTCGATGACGGACTGCAGCAGCACCGCTCCTGGGATGGTCACGAGCCCGAAGTACGGGAAGAGGAAGCGCTCGTGGTAGTACTTGAAACGACAGAAGAACAGCGCAAACGTGACCGCCGTGACGAGGAGCGCTGCCGCGAAGACCCGCAGCTCGCGCCGGCGGAACATCGGGATGAGGCCAAGCCAAAAGATGGTGATGGGCGCGTAGCGAGTAAGGAGGCCGCGGCCTTCCGTGAAGAGCAGATCTTCCAGACCCTTCTTCAGGGGCGTGGTAAAGAGCGCGGTGTGCGAGGCGACGCCGAACTCACCGCCCTGCACGATGAGGACGCGTTGGTAGGACGTCACGACCGGGCTCCCGAACATGTACCAATTCATGGCCCCATAGACGGCGAGGGGCGCCGCGCCACCTGCGGCCGTCTCGAGGAGACGACGCCACGCCACGCGGGGAGCGCGCCAGGCGCCATCGAGGATGATGACCGCGAGCAGCGGTGCGAAGAGCGCGTTTGTGATCTTTACCCAAATGGCGACGCCGAAGAGGAACCCGGCCGAGAGGCGCCATAGGCGCTCCACGGCGGGCTGCTCGTGACCTGCGGGTCTGGCCGCTTTGAACGCCGCAAGGAACGCCCCGAGCACGAAGAGCGTGTAGAAGCCGTCGTTAGAGAAGTTGTAGGCGTACTCTCCATGAGGGCCGACGAGCCCAACGACCGAGGCCGCTGCGGCGGCCACGCCGGGCCCCGCAAAGCGCCTCGCCAAGGCGTACCCGAGGACTAGGACTCCGGTCACTGTGAGCACGTTGAAGATGAGCGTGCCCGGGACCCCGAATACCCAATAGAAGGGCAAAGACGTTATCGGCATGAGGTAGCCGTGTTTCGGCCACCACTCGCCGTTGCGGCCTACCGAGATGTTCGAGAACGCGTCGTTGACGTCCCTCTGCCCGCTGTACCAAGACGCGGGGTGCGTCCCCGACTGTTCGAGCGTGGCGCCCACGGTGAGCGACTTCTGCATGTTCAGATAGAAGCCGCCGTCGCCCACGAGCCACGAGTTCGGCGTGTATTTCTGAATGAGCCCTGGGAGCGTCACCAGGACGAAGCCGATAGCGACGAGCCATGCAAACGCGCGCGGCGGGGGATCACTGTGTTGCGGCGGCTGCATGGGTCAGGGAGAGGTCGCTTCGGCCGGCGACGGACGAACCGTGAGGGTGGCCGAGCAGCGCTTGCCGCGTGGAATGGAGAACGGCAAGGCGAGACCCGAGATGGCCTTCGCGATGCAGGCGTGCCCTTTCGCATCCGCCTTCGAACGGAGGTACACGAGCCGCGCCGTCGCCCCCGCACAGGCCGAGAGCGCCGTGGCGTCGAGGAGGGCGCTCTGGAGCTGAAGCAGCGATGGACAGACCGACGAAGAGACCTGAGAGAGTTCGAAGAGCACGCCCGGCGACTCGGGTCGGCGACGCGACCGCTCGAGCGCATCGAGCGCGAGTCTCTCGGCGGGATGAGCGAACGCGAGCGAATCGAAGCGCGGCGATTCGGGGTTCAGAAAGTCCGGCGCCATCGCTCGTGCCTTCCGATAGTTCTCGAGTGCACTTGCCGCGTCGCCTTCCGCCAGCGCCAAGAGCGCCTTCGACCAGGGGAGGTTGGCCGACGTTGGAGGGGCGGTCTCGGCGGCGCTCATGAGCGCTGCGCGAGCCACGTCGAGTCGACTCGCGTGGATGGCGGCGGTCGCATGGAGCACGTGGTGGTGCCAGGCGCCGGAGCGCGCTGCGTCCGCCGCGTCATTGAGCGCAGCGTTGGTTTCGCCCATGCGCAGCTCCGCGAACGCGAGGATCGCAAGTACCGTGGGGCCGAGTGCCCTATGGGGCGAGAGCCGCACCACGGCAAGGTCGGCGCGATCCGTTGCAACTAGCGCACTGCCGAAGGCCGCGAGTGGCTCAGGATCCCGAGGCATGAGCTCGACGGCCTTCTCGAGGTGCAAGAGCCCACCGGCGGGGTTGCCTGTCGAGACGAGCAAAATGCCTAGGTTGAAGGGCCAATCGCCGACGGTCGGCTCTAACGAGATGAGGGCACGGAAGGCGGATTCGGCTTCGACGAGCTGCCCCGCCTCGAGCGCAGCTCCGGCGTACTCCGCCTGCAGCGCCGGGTCGGCGGGGCGCCGTACTAAGGCGGCTCGAAGGTCAGCTAACGTCCGGGCCTTCTCCGGCGGTGCGAAGAGCACCAAGACGCTGGTCAGAGCCAGCGCTACGCTCACGCGAGGGCGCCGGCGCCCCGAAGGCGCGCGATCAGTTCATCGAGGACAACCCCGAGAGGACGCTGCTCGCCAGTGAGCACCACGATGACCATCGGGCGTACGACGAGTGGCGTGGGCTCTGGAGGTGAACCGGCTGCCACCGCGATGAGCCCCTGAGTTGCGACCGCATGGGCAGCGACGACCGGCACTTCGACTGCACCCACGCCGAGATCGCACAAACGGCGAAGGATGGCCCTGATCACATGAAGCGTCGTGTCAGGGGGGCCTTGGACGAAGACGGAGCCGCCGCTCGTTCCAAACCGTGCGCGCCGCTCTTCGTCGGTGATGAGCCCGACGGGGAGCTGAAGGTCTGGGACGGCGGTGCGCAGCGCCTGCACGTACGCATCGCGTCCGGTCACATTCGCCGTTGTCCCGGTGATCATGCCGGCGGCAACGGTGTTGTTCGTGAGCCGGTCGATGAGGATGAACGCCCCCATCGCGCGGCTTTCGCCGTACGTGTCGAACACGAGCGGCTTCGAGGTCGTGATGCGACAATGGCCGATCTCGTTCATGGCCAGCGAGTTCGCGTCGTGTGGCTCGAGCGTGTTCACGTCGATGCGCGAGAGCACGTCGGTGACGACCGCCGGCGATCGGTTCGTGGTGTGCTTCAAGAAGTAGGAACGGCCTACTGCCAGCGGCGCTTCGTTCATCCAAACGAGCGTGGCGTCGAGGGTGGTCGCCACGCGAGGCGGGTGAGCCGGTGAGGCGATCACGTCCCCGCGGCTCGCGTCGCGTTGGTCTTCGAGGGTGATGGTGACCGCTTCGGGAGCGAACGCTTCGTCTCGGTCACCGTCGAAGGTGACGATGCGCGCTACATAGCTGGTTTGACCGCTCGGATAGACCGTGATCGCGTCGCCCTTGCGCACGAGTCCAGAGGCGATGGTCCCGGCATAACCCCTGAAGCTCTGGTCTGGACGGCTGACGAGCTGCACCGGCATTCGAAACCGGGTGGGATCGCCAGCGGCAGCAAGATCCCTCGAGATCGGTGCCGTCTCGAGGATCTCCATCAGCGTGGGACCGGAGTACCACGGCGCGAACTCACTCCGAGCGACCACGTTCTCGCCGAGCAAGGCGGCCATGGGGATGACGGCGATCCCGGGGAAGCCAAGGGGCGAGGCGAACTCGCGATAGTCGGCTTCAATCTGGTCGAAACGGGCCTTGGACCAGCCGACGAGGTCCATCTTGTTGATGGCGACGACAACGTTCCTCAACCCGAGGAGTGAGACGATGAAGGAGTGCCTGCGGGTTTGCGTGAGGACGCCATATCGAGCGTCGATGAGGATGATGGCCAGGTCGGCGGTCGAAGCGCCGGTCGCCATGTTGCGGGTGTACTGCTCGTGACCCGGCGTGTCTGCGATGATGAACTTGCGCCGCGCTGTAGAGAAGTAGCGGTAAGCGACGTCGATCGTGATCCCCTGTTCACGCTCGGCTTTGAGACCGTCCGTGAGGAGCGCCGGATCGAAGTTGTTGCCGGTCGTCCCGTGCTTCAGCGACGCGCTCTCGAGCGCCTTCATGTGGTCTTCGTAGACCATCTTCGTGTCGAAGAGGAGGCGCCCGATGAGGGTCGATTTGCCGTCGTCGACGCTGCCGCACGTGATGAAACGAAGTAGCTCTTTCGTCTCGTGCTGCTTCAGGTAGGCGGCGATGTCGGTCGCGATGAGCTCGGAGGCGTGAGACATTAGAAGTACCCCTCCTTCTTCTTCTCTTCCATCGACGCGTCTTGATCGCTGTCGATGAGCCGGCCTTCGCGCTCGGATCGCGTCGCGAGCAGCATCTCTTGAATGATGTCGGGGAGGGTCGTGGCGCTCGACTCGATGGCCCCGGAGAGCGGGTAGCAGCCCAGCGTTCGGAACCGAACCGTGCGCATCTCTGGCATCTCTCCAGGGCGAAGCGGCATGCGGTCATCGTCGACCATGATGAGTGTGCCGTCCCGGACGACGACGGGCCGTGGCGCACCGAAGTAGAGCGGGACGATGGGGATCTGCTCGAGGTGGATGTATTGCCACACATCGAGCTCGGTCCAGTTCGACAGCGGGAAGACCCGGATGGACTCGCCGCGATCGATGGCGCCGTTGTAGAGATTCCAGAGCTCGGGGCGCTGGTTCTTGGGGTCCCAGCGGTGACTCTGATCGCGGAAAGAATACACGCGCTCTTTGGCGCGGGACTTTTCTTCGTCGCGGCGAGCGCCACCGAACGCCGCATCGAAGCCCCACTTATCGAGCGCTTGCTTGAGCCCTTCGGTCTTCATTACGTCGGTGTGTTTCTTCGAACCAGCAGTGAACGGGTTCACGCCAGCCGCGATGCCGGCTTCGTTGATATGGACGATCAGGTTGAAGCCGTGCTCCTCCTGTATCGCCTTACGAAAGCGGTACATCTCCTGGAATTTCCAGGTGGTATCGACATGGAGGAGCTTGAAGGGGAGCTTCCCGGGGTGAAACGCCTTCAGCGCGAGGTGGAGCATCACCGACGAGTCCTTGCCAATGGAGTACAGCATCACGGGGTTGTCGAACTCGGCGGCGACCTCACGGATGATGTGGATGCTCTCGGCTTCGAGGGTCTTCAGGTGAGTGAGCGTGTAGGCGTCCATGCGGCTGGACTTATATCACTTCGGCTGTGGACGTGTGTTTGCTTTATGAGGGAATCGACCGGCGCTGGTGCGTCAGACCGCCCCGCGTCGCACGATGAGCCCTTTGAACTCGTGGGGGGATAGGCCCATGCACCGTTCGTCGACCGAGTCGAAGCGCAGCTCGCCGATGGTCTCGGGGTCGAGCTGATCGCCGAGCAGGTCCGCGAACATGGCGTCGGTGTAGGCGGCCTTGTCGAGAGTGATGTCAAAGCTGGCGAGCATGCTGCGAAGGTTCTGGAAGTAGGTTCGCGTCGTGGCGAGGGTGCGGCCGCTGCGGTCGAGCCCAACGAGATCGTGTAGGTATTCGACCTTGGTCTCTAGGCCGAGGTGGCGCGCGACCTGGGCCAGCTGCCCGAAGTGAATGCTGAACTCGAGGTGGTCGAGCTGCGTTGAAGCGACCGGATACCGCGCGACCTCGCCATACTCCGACACATAGGCCCCGCCGCCCGGGGCGAGGGCGGTCGCGAGCGTCGCCACGAAGCGCATCGCCCCGATGTTGACGAAGAAGGGATCGGGCGCGTCCCGAAGGTTGACTTGGTGATCACGGAGGAACGCGATGGTGTCGTTGGCGGGCGGCGGTAGAAACTCGGGTTCGTCGAAGTCGCTATCGAGGCCACAGAGCCCCCGCGTGAGCTTGACCGTCGTGAAGTCGCCGACAACCTCGTTCGAGACGAGCAGATCGATACTGCCAGGTTCGAAGTCCATGGTCTCGGCGTTGCCGGGTCGCCACGCCACCCGCTCGAGGACGCCCGCCTCGGCGAGCGTTTGTTTTTGAGCCTCGCGCAGCGCTGGCGATAGGTCGACGATGGTGTAGCTCACGTGCTCGTAGAGCTCGGGTGCCCGGGTTCGGAGGTCGGTGAGGAGCGTCGCCGCGAGGTGCCCAAGTCCGCCGCCGACCTCGACGATGCGACGAACGTGTGGGCCGAAGAGGCCGCGCATCCAAAACGCGTCCGCCAGGCGCTCGCCATAGCTTGCGTTTCCCAGAAGTGGGTGCGGGACGCGGAAGAGGTGAGAGAGGGTCGTCTCGACACTCGCGAACTGCTCAGCCGCGTCGCGCACCTCTGTCTCGTAGTACTCGTGGGGCGGGTTCAGAGGGACGCCGATGGGCTCGAGCGCGTCGACCGGCCCGGGGTCCTTGGCGGGATCCCAGGGCCGGTAAGGCATGGTCGACTTCAGGTAGCTTGGCCACTGGTGTTCCTTGCCAAACTTCGCCAGCGGCACCTTCGAGAGCTTGCAGTACTGCTGGCTGCTGTGGGTCCAGCGCTGTACTTCGCGCCGCACCTGCTCACGCGGGTCGCCAAGCGCCGTGAGACTAGAGGCGATGTCGGGGTCGGCGAGCAGCTCGTCCGTCAGCTCCGAGAGGGTCGCCGCGCCGTCGAGGCGTAGGAACAGGCGCGACGCCCACGGCACCAGCGGATCGATGAGCGTGCGCCCCTCGCGGTCTGTTCGCCAGAGCGTGACCTCGGAAGGGCTCGGCGCGTAGAAGACCAGCCAGCGCGACCGTACCGGTACCATCGCGAAGACGCTGGTCGCCTCGGCTTCGTCGGATTCCACGAGGCACGAGAAGAGCCTGAACACCGTGGTGAACTCCTCGAGCTGCGCGACGTCCCATTCGCCCTGTCCGGCTTTGCCAAAACGGGCGTCGGCCTCCTCACGCGTGCGCGAGGCGCCCCCAACGGCGGTGCGGTTATGGAACTCGAGGAAGGCCGCGAGATCCGGGCTCATCGCGATGATGTACCCGAAGAGGTTGTGGTAGGCGTAGATCGTACCGTGTTGCACGAAGTACGTGACGTGACGGCTGCGCATGAGAGGGGCCGGATTCGCTGTGCTCATGGTCCTACCTGGGGGCTGGGGCTGTCTCTAAAGGCGGCGGTGACGGGTGGGTGCTTCAGGCTCCGGGAGGGAGACATACCGTGGTTGGGAGACCGTTCGGGAGCACCTTCGGCTGGCAGGTGAAGCCGTCAACCGCACGGCAGTCCCCGTTGCTGACGCACTTCTTCGCGCAGAGCGTCTGGTCTGTGTTGAGCTGAACGCAGCTCGCATCGGATGGGCACTCTGGGTTCGACTTGCAGCCAACCTGGCCGCAATAGCCGCCGTTGTCCGTGAAGGTGCAGCTAGCGGCGCCGTCGCAGTCTGCTGCTAGGGAACATGCGGCCCCACTCGGCCCTTCGCCACTCTGCCCGCAGAAGGTCCCGAAGTCGTAGCCCTTACAGGCCCAACCGAGCTTGCAGTCCCCCTCGTAGGTGCAGCCGGCGAGGCACTGTTTCTCGTGACACGGCATGTCTTGGCCAGGCGGGCAGTCGTCTTCGTCAAAGCAGTAGGCTGAGACGCAGGCGCCGGTGGCGATCCAGCAGATGTCTTCGGGATCACACGCTTTCGAGCTCTCGCAGCCCTCGGACTCGAAGGTGATCATCTCGACCGCGACCGGGGTGCCCGCCGGGCCCTCGACACGGAGGTAGAAGTTGCCGCTGAAGGGGGCGCTGTCGAGGCTGACGAGGAGCCCCTTGGTGTCGGGTTCACTGACCACGAGGGGCTCGTCGTCGTCGATGGTATAGAGGTCTGCCTTTACGTCCGCGCCAGCAGGGAATCGGACTTCGAATAGGGCGCCGTCGCCGACCTTGAGCGGGACGTAGAACCAGTCTTCGTTGCAGCACAGGATGAGGTCATCGAGCTCGTCCGAGGGCGGCGTGAGCAGAGACGCGTCGCCGCGGTCGTCGTTGGGCTCCTCGTCATCATCGGCGCAGGTCGTGCCGCCACTCACGTCGGTCGCGAGGGAGTAAGCGCTCAGCGTCGTCGCCGAGGGGAGGCCGCGCACGAGGACGATGAGCGATTCGGACCGCGGCGCTTCGTAAAACGCGGCTTTTGTGCCCCCGACGGCTTCGGATAAGGCTGCGGGCGTGTCGAGGTTCGATTCTCGATAGAGCGCGAGCTCGAGGTCTCCAGCCGCGGGGGTGAACGTCATCGCCGCCGAGAAGATCTGCCCACAGGTGAGCTGCACCTCGTAGAAGTCGAGATCGGCCGGGCAGAACATGAGGTCAGGGAAGTCGCCGGACGTGGGTAAGGCCGCAGGCTGCAACTTCGTGTCGTTCGGTTCGCGGTCGTCGTCGTCGCAGTCGAGACCACCCGTCGAGACCACCATGGTGTAAAGCGATTGGAAGACCGATTGGCCGGTACCAAAGATCTTCACGAGCACGGTCTCGGTCTTGTCGGCCGTATAGACGAGCACTTCCTGGTCAGAAGCACTGTCGGAGACCGCAAGAGCGGCCGTCGTGTTGCCTTGGGCGAAGAGCGCAAGGTCGAGATCACCGTCGTCGTGAACGAAATCGAGCGTGATGGAGAGGGTCTGACCCGGCGCGAGCGCGATGCGAAACCAGTCTACATCGACTGGCACGGTGGTCGTGTCGCACAGAGACAAGCTCTCGTAGTCACCGACCGTGAGCGCCGTGGCGGTCGCGACGGTGTTGTTCGGCTCGTTGAAGTCGTCCTTGCAGCTGCCGACGATGATGTTGGGGTCGAGGACGTCGATGTCGACTTCGGTCAGGATGCGGTAGTTCCCGTCGGATACGGCGAAGACGAAGGTCGCCGTGGTGCCCGCGTCGGTCGGGCCGGGGGTCCAGCGAAAGCGGGCGGCGCCAGGCTCGAAGGACGATGCAGACGGTAGAACGGAGTCCGTGGAGTAGGTGAGCGTGTCCCCTTCAGGGTCGACCGCCTGCAAGACGAGCTCGTAGGACGTCCCGACCTCAGCGACCTGAAGCGGCACGGGTAAGAAGACGGGCGGTCGGTTCTGGCCCGGAGCCAGAATGAAGAACGAGACCGTCATGGTGTCCGAGGCCTTCGTGTCTGACACCGTGAAGGTGACCGACGACTGGGTGCCAGCCAGTGACGGCGGGGGCGTCCACGTGAAGCGGCCCGTGGCAGCTTCGACCTTGGCTCCCGGAGCCACGGTCCCTTCTATACCGAACGTGAGGAGGTCGCCGTCAGCGTCGACGGCTTGTAGGAGCAGCGACAGCGTGTCCGAGACCTCGACCGCCTGATCGCCGATCTTCTGAAAACGCGGCGCGTGGTTTTGGGCCTGACTCACCACCTCGATGCGGACGGTCTCGCGGTCCGTCTCCGTGCCGTCACTGACGACGAAGGTGGGAGAGACCACCTCCCCGATGACGGTCGGCGTCCAGAGAAGGAGCGGTGGCGAGCGGTCGAAGGTGGCGCCCTTCGGGAGGCTGTGCGCGGAGAATGCGAGGGTGTCGCCGTCGGCGTCGTCGGCCCTCAGCTCGATGCGGAGAGGCTGGCCGACGACGGCGACGCGGTCACCGACTTTGTGGAGGAACGGAGCCCGGTTGTCGCCCTCGGGGATGATGGCGGTGGCATCGCGAGCCACGTCGACGATGGACTGCCCTTCGCCGCAGCCCGTAACGAACGCGACGCATAGCGCTGACATTACGGCGCTTCGGAGTCCGGTCCTCTTCATCGATGCCAAACCAGCGCTCCGACGGTCATCGAGAGTTGCAGGACGATTAGAACGGGATGTCGTCGTCGGTGAAGCCGCCGGGAGGACCTGACGCGGGAGGCTCAC
>CANMLD010000046.1 GCA_947498315.1 Pseudomonadota bacterium
GTCACACGCTTCCGCGAGCTCCGCGGTCGCGCCACAGCCGTCAACCCACTGCGAGTTGCCTCCCGCACAGACTTTACTCACCTTTGGGGTACAAGACGTGAAGCCGACCGTCACCCGGTAGGCGTCGACCCAGACGTCGCTGTCCCGGAAGCCGCCGGGATGGCTCCCCAGCGACACCGTGACCTTGAGGGCCTTTACGTCGTTCCAGGTCCAGCCTGCTTTCGTGGAGGTGATGTCGAGGTCGTCCCACGCTAGGTTGTCGTGAGAGAAGGTCTTCGACTGACCCGACGCGCCGACCTTGACGATGATCTTGTACTTGCCCGAGTCGTACTGCGCCTTGGAGCGCACGCCCACTTTCACCGACGTGATGATCTCGGCCCCGTCTGGATCGCAGACGCCGAAAGACGTTCCGCTGAGGTTCTCGCCCTTGTCGAGGTTCTCCGTGTGGCAGAACTTGCCGTCGGCCTTGTCCTCGGCGCGTGACACTTCGGTCCAGCCGCCCGTCGAGTTGGCCTGCGTGGCGTAAGCGACCACGGTCTGAGGTCCGGGCGGGGGGGCCGGGCACGCCACCGGGATGTCAGGGCACTTCCCACCACAGCCGTCCGCGGTGCCGGCCTTCTTGCCAGCACAGGCTGGCTGGCAGACCGGACAGGTCCCTCCGCAGCCATCAGCACCCCCGTTCTTGCCTGCGCAGTCGACCTCGCAGGCGTCGCAGGCCTTGCCGCAGCCGTTATCTGTCCCTGGCGGCTTTGCCTTGCAAGACGGCACACACCCAGGGCACTGACCACCACAGAGGTTGTCCGCGCCTGCCGGTTTGCCGGTGCAGTCCGGGGTGCAGATGATCTCGCTGCAAGACTTCAGAGTGAAGATGGCCGCGTCTGCCTCATCGGACTTGCCATCGTCGCCGTCGAGGAGCACATAGCCCTTACCCGGCTCGAGGTAGTGCGTCCCGAGGTCCTCGTAGACAGGGCCGAAGCTGTTTTCACCCGTTAGCCCTTTCGACTGATCGACCTGAAAGTGCGACTTCACCCCATTGGCGTCGTAGACGTAGTAGTCGGCGTCCTTCGTACGGTTGCCCGTGGCACGGAAGGTCGCCGTGACGCGATAGGTGCCCTTGCGGGTAAGCTTCGGCTGCCACTTGGCGGTGCCTTTGCGGGTCTTGTCACCGATGTACTGAGAGAGATATCGGTAGTCCGCGCCTGTCGATTGACCCAGCCCCAATCGATAGTCCCAGTTCTTGGTTGTCTCCGTGTAGGTGCCGCTTGCCGTGGTCTTGCTGCCAGTGGCCCCATTGTCGACCGTGATCTTCTGACCCACAGGGCACGTCGGGTCGACGGGACCGCCGTCCGTGTCGCCGGGATCGACCGGGCCTGCGCCGCACGTGTTGATAGGCGTTTCGGAGAAACCCTTGAGCGCGTCGAGCACGCCGTTCGACAGGCAGTTCGCCGACGGGTCATAGTCATAGGTCTTCCAGGTGTCGCAGTTGATGTCCTTATCGAGGATCTCGACGTGCATCTTGCCGACTTCGTTCGAGAACACCTTGTTGCAGATGAGCTTGACGTTCGCGATGCGCTGCGCAGAGCTGTAGCCCTCTTGCGTGGACTGGGACATGGGGTCCCCGTCGTTCGAGACGATGGTGGGCTTGTTGAAGCCACCGAAGTTCCCGGCTTCCGTCGACTTCGTGATGTGGAACGAGACGACGTCGACCTTCGGGTTGTTCACGCCCGTCGAGGTACCCAGTCGCGGGTTGAGCGAGATGATCTTGCTCCCCGTGTGTCCGGGGGCATTCAACAAGGCGTGGAGCTCATCGATGACAGCGTCGACGAAGTTCTGGTCGCCGTAGGGTCCGTTCGGCTCGTTCATGGCTTCGTACATCACGTTGCCGAAGCCGTTGAGCGTCGAGACGATCTTCCCGATCAGCGGCTTGTTGACCTGCTGCCAGACCGGCGGGTTACCGTCCATGTCGTCAGCATCGCCACCCGAGTTGCAGTAGCTCTGCTTGTTGTTGTTCTTGTTGTAAGGACTGCGGTCCCAGCGAAGCGGGTTTCCTCCCTCCATGTGGACACTGTCGAAGATGTTCACCTGAACGATGACGCCCTTGGACTCCGCGTAAGCGACGAAGTTCTTCAAGCGGAGGAAGAAGTCCTCGTTCCACGCGGTGAGGTCCCAGTTCCCGAAGGTCCCCTGGAAGGGCGTGATGCCCTTCGCAAAGTGGTAGATGACCCAGATCCGGCTGAAGTTGACCTTCTTCGAGACCAGCTTGTCGATGTAGGCGACGTAGTCGAAGTTCGGCTCGGCCAGCATCCCGTAGTCGCCGTATCCGAGGAGCCGTATCGGGCTGTCGCAGTAGAAGAGCTTGCTCCCCTGTCGTTCGAGGACCTGTGCGGAGGCGTCGTGCGCCGAGAGACTCGAGAGTGCCAATAGGGTCGTAGCCATGAACCGAATCAATGAACTCATCACAAGCACCTCCCGTAGCCCTACCATCGCGCAGAGTCTAGTCCGGTGTCCCTCCCATGTCATTTGGCGTTGGGTGCAGCCGTGCTCGCTCAACCGTCTTCAACCTTGCGCGACTCGCCAGCGCCCCCCCCCGAGGGCCCCGAAGAGCAGCAAGAGGGGCGATGTGACCGGTGCGGCGTCTCGGGGGTTCATCCCGCATCCGCTACTCGAGTCTTTGCCTCCACGACTCGAGATGATGGAGTGGGTCGGACAACGAGTTGGTGGTGCAGGCGTTACCATCGTCGTAGCCGACGGGGCTCGTCGTGCACCCGCTGCTCGTATTGCAGCCGTCACTCGTGCAGGCGTTGCCATCGTTGCAGTTGGTCTGGGCGTGCGCGTAACCACTCCCCGCGTTGCAAGAATCGCTCGTGCACGCGTTACCGTCGTTGTGGCCTGTAAGTCGACACCGAGGCGGCGTTCGTCGTAACGTCGCGGGATGACCGGGGCCTGACAGCGGCCCGTCCCAGAGGAGGAGCTCCCGTGCGCACCCTAATCCGAAACGGCCGAATCATCACCGCCATAGACGACTACTACGCCGACATCCTCATCGACGGCGAGAAGGTCGCCGTGATTGGGCAAGGGCTCTCGGACGAGTCGGCGGACGCGGTCTACGACGCGACCGGAAAGCTGGTCATCCCCGGCGGGATCGATCCGCACACGCACTTCGACATGCCCTTTGGCGGCACCACGAGCGCCGACGACTTCGACTCGGGCACTCTAGCGGCCGCCTTCGGTGGCACGACCACCATCATCGATTTCGCGATTCAGACGAAGGGCGAGTCGACCTTCGCCGGGCTCGAAGCATGGCACCGGAAGGCCAGCGGCAAGGCCCACATCGACTACTCGTTCCACATGATCGTGACCGACATGCCGGTCTCGCGACTGCCCGAGATGCGCGGCCTCGCCGACGAAGGCATCACGTCCTACAAGCTCTTCATGGCGTACCCCGGCGTCCTCTACGTCGATGACGGCACGCTCTACCGCGCCTTTCGTCAAGCGGGTGAGAACGGCACACGCATCTGTATGCACGCGGAGAACGGCATCGTCATCGACGAGATCATCCGCGAAGCGGTGAACGCGGGCCACGTCTCGCCAGCCTGGCACGCCAAGACGCGCCCGACCCGGATGGAGGCCGAAGGGGTTCATCGCGCCATCGCCATCGCCGAGGTCGCCAACGTCCCGCTCTACATCGTGCATCTCTCGAGCGCCGATGCCCTCGAGCAGGTGAAGCTCGGGCGTATGCGAGGCGTCGACGTGGTCGCTGAGACGTGTCCGCAGTACCTCTTCCTCGACGACTCGGTCTACGAACATGCGCCACCGTGGCAGGGCGGGCACCGCCACGCCGACCCGTTCGAAGGCGCCAAGTGGGTCATGACCCCAGCGCTGCGTCAGCGCGGCAACCAAGACGTGCTCTGGCAGGGCCTGAAGCTGGGCTTCATCTCCAACGTCGCCACGGACCACTGCCCCTTCTGTTTCAAGGAGCAGAAGGAGCTCGGTCGAGACTCCTTCACCAAGATCCCGAATGGCGCGCCCGGCGTCGAGAACCGCATGGCGCTCATCTATCATGGCGCCGTGACCGAAGGCCGGCTCGACCTCAACCGCTTCGTCGAGGTCACGTCGACCGCCGCCGCGAAGCGCTTCGGCCTCTTTCCGAAGAAAGGCACCATCGCCGTGGGGAGCGACGCCGACATCGTCATCTTCGACCCGGACCGCGAAGAGACCATCAGCGTCTCGAACCCGCACACCCACCATATGAAGGTGGACTACTCCGCGTGGGAGGGCTTCAAGGTCAAGGGCTACCCCGATACGGTGTTCTCGCGGGGCCGGTGCGTCGTGCACAAGGGCGAGCAGAAGGCGTCGGGTGGGGGCCAGTTCGTCAAGCGCGCGCTCGTCGGGTCGGTGCTGCGCTGAGCTTCGTTCGCGGGCGAGGGGGCGACCACCTCGGCTCCCTCGGACGATCGTGTTGCGTTTGCGGGCGGTTGATGCGCATGGGTCCCCGACGTAGGGAACCGCGACGGCGCGTCGGATGACACCGGCCCTCTGTCCGGTTATGAAGCCCTGGTGTTACCACCCCGCCGACAGCCACTAGACCTCGACGCCGCTGCTCGGCTGGCCGAGGGCGTGCTCGAGAGAGATGTCCGCGCGACGGCGCGGCTCATTCGCGGCATCGATGACCTGAACCCCGGTGTATGGCAGGCTCTCGACCCCCTCGCCGTACACGCAGGGAAGGCGCGCATCATCGGCATCACCGGCGCGCCCGGCGTGGGAAAGTCGACTCTGACCGGTCAGCTTGCGAGGCACTATGTGGCTCGCGGCGAGCGAGTTGCGGTCGTCGCGGTCGATCCATCGTCTCCTTACTCCGGCGGTGCGGTCCTCGGCGACCGAATCCGCTTCGACGCTATCAGCGCCGATGTCTTCGTGACGTCACTGGCGACTCGCGGTGCGCTCGGCGGCCTGTCGCGGGCGCTGCCCGCCGTGCTCTTGGTCCTCGACGCGTTTGGTGTTGACCGCGTTCTCGTGGAGACCGTTGGGGTGGGCCAGGACGAGGTCGACGTCGCCGCCGTCGCCGACGCGACCGTCGTCGTCCTCGTGCCGGGGCTTGGAGACGACGTGCAGGCCATCAAGAGCGGGCTCCTCGAGATCGCGGATTTGTACGTCGTCAACAAAGCGGACAGGCCCGGCGCGAAGCGGCTCCTTGCCGACCTCGAGCTCTCTCGTGAGTCCCGAGCCCTTCGGACGGGGAGCCGTCCCGATGCGCTGCTTTGCCAGGCGCTGTCGGGACTCGGCGTTGCCGAGGTAGCCGCCGCACTCGACGCCATGCCCACCCCGAACCGACTCGGCCGCGCCCGCATCGCGCTCGCCGTGAAGTCGGCGGTGCAGGCGCGCTTCGATCAGGCGCTCACCCGCGCTCTCGCGCTTCGTCGAGAGCCGGTCGGACCGCTCCACACCTTCGATGAAGCCGTGTCCTCGCTCTGGGACGATGTAACAGTGGAGAGTCCATGAAGAAGTCGAACCGCAAAGCGGCGCCGCCGCGCGCGCCGTTGGTCTCGCCCCTGCCGCCCCAGCCGGCAGACGACGCTCTCGAGCCATTGCCGAGCCTGCCTGACACCCCGACAACGTCGTCGCCCTGGCTCTTGCTCGCGGGCGCCGCTCTCCTAATGGCGCCCCTCATGCTCCCCGTACCCGAGCTCTCTCGCGCGCCTCGGGTCATCGGGCTGGTCGCGGCGATCTCGTCGTTGTCCGGCCTCATCGCTGCGATCGCCGGTAGTCTCCCTGCGCTTCGTATACGAGGCGGGGCCGCCGTCGCCATCGCTGCCGGCGCGGGTGCCTTACTCGCGGCGCTCGGGCTCGCGCCGGAGTGGCTCGGCTGGCCTGGTGACGGCGCTGGAGAACGCCTCTTCGGCTTCCCCATCCTGGCGCTGGCTCCTTTCGCCGGGGCAGCGTTGCTCTCGGACCGGCCGCGTACCGTCCTCCGCTACGGAGGGGGCGCGTCGATCTTCTTGCTGGCAGCGCTCGTGCACCCTCTGGCCGACCTCGACACCGTGGCCCCGGCGTTCCTGCACGAGTGGCGCGCCGGGTCGTGGGGTGGGCTCGCCCTCGCTGCCCTCGCTGCCCTCGGCGTCGCTGCTGCAGTGCTCGGCGGACGCAGCGCTCATTCCGCCTCGGTTGGTGAGTCCCGGCTCGCGCGAGTCGCCGGCCTCTCGCTTGTGCTGGTGCTCCCGACGTGGCTGCTGGTCTTGGCGTCTCGCGGCCAGCCGGCCGTGGGTCTACTCGCCCTGGTCCTTGGCGCGAGCCTGCTGCTGGTCTTCGGGCTGCGCGGTAGACCCGACAGTGAGAGTGATCACGACGGTCAGAGTGCGCAGCCCCCCTCGCCGGTCCTGGCGCACCTCACGGCGCACGTCGTCGAAGCGGTGCTGGTCGTGGGCGCCGTCGCGGCCTGGCTGCTACTCAAGTCTTACACGTGGCGCTGGTCGACCACGGACGAGAACATCTACTTCTACGGCGCCAAGATTACGCTCGAGGGGCAGCTCCCTTACCGGGACTTCTTCTTCGCACACCCGCCGATGCACCTCGTCGTACCCGGGATCTTCTTCAAACTATTCGGGTTCTCGATCGGGCTCGCCAAAGCGATCCCCGTCGTCGCCTCGCTGATCACCGCGCTGCTCATCTGGCACCTCGGCCGGGTACGCCTCGGGCGTGCGGCAGCGTTTCTGGGGCTGGTGGCGTTCCTCTTTGCGCACGAGCTTCTTCAGGCCTCTACCAACATGAACGGCGTCGAACTCACCAGCCTCTGGCTCACGGCGGGGCTCTGGGCCATCGCCTTCGGCCACCCGATCCTCGCCGGCGCTGCCCTTGGCGTCGCCATTACGACGGGCTTCTACGCCATCGGCGGGGCGCTCGCGCTCGTCGCGATGGGCCTGACCCGCGGGCGCCCCGGGCTCCGAATGTTGATGGCCTTCCTCGCGGTGGGCGGCGGCATCAACCTCCTGTTCTGGTTCGTCGGAGGCGACGACTACCTGTCGGCCGTGTACGGCTACCACGTGAAGAAGGACGAGAAACCGCTGGTAGGCGAGTTCCTGAAGACGCTCTATCACCACACGCCGCTCTTCGTCGGCCTAATGCTTGCCCCGGCGCTCGGGGCCTGGCAACGATTCCGCGGCTACGCGCTCCCGGGCGGCACGGCCGAGCCAGAGCTGCCGGGCTCGTTCTTCGCGCCCTTCAAGCTCTGGGACGAGCCGGGGCTCGGTAGCGTGAAGCTCGCCTTCCTCGTCTGCGCCACGCTCCTCGTCGAGTTCACGATGTTTCAGGAGCTCTACGCCTTCTACTTCGCGCTGCTCTTCCCGACCGCCGCGTATTGCACGGGCTATTCGCTCGCCGCCATTGGAGGCGCCGCTCTCGACGGTCTTCACGCCCTCACCGCCCGTCGAGGGCGCCCCTTCGCCATCGCGATGGCCTTCACGTTGGCGTGGGGGCTCTGGGTCCCGCTCGCGGTCGAGGCGAACTGGGCCTTCTCGAACCCCGGCCGCGGAAAGGATGCGCTGCCAGCCAAGGGGCTGAACCCCGAGTGGCTCGACCGCGGCGATGTGCGCCCCTACCCATGGATCGCCCCGGCCGCTTGGGAGTCCGTCGCGACGCCCGTGGTGAAGGCGCTCTTCTGGCGGGACCACCGCCTGAAAGGCGAGATCACGCCAGGGTTCCGCCACTTCCTTTGGCAAAAGGCGCTGCACCTCGACGCGGCCGACGAGATCGCGTCCTTTATGCGCGAGAACTCGGACCCGGACGAGACCGTCGCTGGCAACTCCCTCGTAGCGCCGCTCGTGGCGCTCGTGGCAGACCGCCGCATCGCTGGCAATCAGCTCGACACCAACGGCAAGCGCTTCAAGACCGGAAACACGACGCTACAAGCCTTCTTCACCGCGATCTGCAAAGACAAGATCCGTTACCTCGTCGCCGCGCCTTCGGGCTTCTTCAGCGACTCTCTGCTCTCGTCGCTCCCCACCGTGCGCACGTACTTCACCCGCAGCAAGCAGATCGCGTCGCCCATGAACAAGTTCGAGCGGCCAGGCGCACCGCCCTTCACCGTCAGCTTCTGGGAGATCCGCAACCGGACGCCCGACGCCGAGGGATATCGGTGCCGCTACATCGAGCCGAGCTCCGCCCGTTGAGTTGCAATTGCGGTAGTTGCGACTACGTGGTGCGCGCATGTACCGTGCGAGGACCCGTGTGACTCGCCTGGGCACAGCGCCCTTCGCCGCGACGTCGGGCCCGAGGTCTTCATGCGACGCCGCTTTCAGAACACGCTCTTCCTGCTGGTCCTCGCCCACTCGCCCGTGGCTGTCCGATCGGCTCTCGCGGCTGATCCGCCGCTCGCCTTCCAGGTGCAAGGGCGTGCCTTGACACAAGCGGGTCTGCCAGCGACCGATGGCGTCTACGCTGCCAGCATCAGCTTCTACGCGCAGCTCTCGGATCCGCTCCCGCAGTCGCAGATCACTGGGATCGCGCTCTCCATCAGCGACGGCGTCTTCAGCTTCAACATCGTCCCGCCGTCGCCGACGCCTTTTCTTCAGGGGACCCCGCGTTGGGTGGGCATCAAGCTTGGTAATGAGCCAGAGATGGCGCGCGTCCCCATTGGCGAAGTGCCGTACGCGGCTCGGGCTCGGGTCGCTTCCGGCCTCGAGTGTTCCGGCTGCGTTACGACGGAGCAGCTCAGCCCATCCGTGGCGGCTGCGTTTCAGGCGGCGCTCACGCTTCACCCGGTCGCGACGTCGGGCAGCTACCTCGCTCTCGGCGACAAACCCGTGCTCTTGAAAGGCGACCCGGGTCCAGCGGGTGCGCCGGGGCCTCAAGGAGATCCGGGCGTGAAGGGGGACCCTGGACCCAAGGGAGATAAGGGCGAGACGGGGGCCAAGGGCGACCAGGGCGTCCAAGGAGTTCAGGGTATTCAGGGGCCGCCGGGCACTCCGTCCGTCAACGACACCTACACGAAGTGGGGCGTCGCGACCTGCGGTGCGGGCGACGAGCTTCTCTACGCGGGTTACGCCTTCGGCACCTGGTACTCACACGGCGGCGGCTCCCCGAAGCCAACCTGCATGAAGGAAGGCGACCCCGGCGTGGCCTACAACGGCGCCAACCACGGCAGCTATCTCGTCGCGCTCGGCACGTACTATTCTGGCAACGACGCGTCCCATCAGCCCGCGGGCGTCACCGACCGACGGTCCATCCCGTGTGCCAAGTGCGCGACGCCGAAGACGTGTTACCAAGTCGACGGCAGCGCAACCTGCGCCGGGGGTTGGAGCACGCTATATTCGGGCGAGCTCGTGGGGGGCTACTACAACCACGGCGGCAACCTCGACGCGTTCTGCTACGAGCTCAACAACGCCGCACCCCAGACGCAGAACGCGAACCTGAACCAGGTCTTCGCCGCGAGCACGGGCGACCCTGGCTACATGATTGGCAATGTGACGGGTTACCGCCATGTGAAGTGTGCGGTCTGCTGCAAGTAGCGGGGATCAGCCCCAGCGCCGGCGCTGCCGGCCTCAGCCGGAGCTGACGCCGGGCTAACAGCGATCAGCGTTCAGCGGTCAGCCCGGCGAGGCCAGAGAAGCGCCGCGCCGTGCGAGACATGTAACCCGGCCGGCCGACCGAAGCTGACCGCCGAACGCTGACCGCTGACCGCTCAGGAGCAGCAGTAACCCGGCCGGCCGACCGAAGCTGACCGCCGAACGCTGACCGCTGACCGCTCAGGAGCAGCACTGAGCGTCGCGCCGGCATCACCGGCAGCAGCCCCGGACATCGAGTCAGTCATCAGCTCTCGCGAATCATCGCGTCGAGGCGGTCGAGGCCGAGCTCGAGCTGGTCCTTGTTGGGGCCGAAGCTGATCCGCACATACCGTCGCAGGCGCGACGGGATGTGCTCGCGGCGTTTGCCTGGGTTCACGTCAAAGAACTGACCCGGCACGACGACGACCTTTCTCTCGAGCGCCTTGCGGAAGAAGGCCATGCCGTCTCGAAGTGACGGGGGCAGGTTCTCGAGGCTCGCGAAGCAGTAGAAGGCGCCCTGGGGTTCGGCGTCGAGGTGCATCCCCATGGCACGTAGGCGCTCGACCACGAGGCGGCGCTTCTCGTCGAACGTGGCCTGAATCGAGCGGGCTTCGGCGTCCGCGTGCTCTTTCGTGATGAGCGGGAGCGCGGCGCGCTGTACGGGGTGGGACGGGCCCCCGTCGATGAACGAGCCGGCCGACGTGATGCGCTCGATGACCCACTCAGGCCCGACCGTCCAGGCCAGACGCCAACCTGGATAGCGCCAGTTCTTCGTGAGGCCGTCGACGATGACGACAGGGTCTTTGTTGACGTCCTGCACATAGCGCATCGCTGAGAGCGACGGTCCGTCCTGACGGGCAGCGCCGCCGTACAGATAATGGGCGTAGAACTCGTCGATGATGAGGACGCAGCCCAGCTCGCGGCAGATGTCCACCCACGCCCGCAGGGCGCCGCCCCGGATGACGTGGCCCGTGGGGTTGCACGGGTTCGAGATCAAGAGTGCGGACAGGCCCTTGCCGACGATCTCTTTGCGAAGCCGTTCCGGGGCGAGGTCGAAGCCCAGCTCGCCTTCGAGCAGGATCGGGAGCGGCACGAAGGCACGGAAGAGATCGAGCAGCTCTTCATAGGCCGTGTAATCGGGCAAGAAGTGACCGAGGTTCACGTTCCCGAGGGTCGCCGCGATGCGGGTGAGCGCGAGGCGGCCACCCGACGAGATGGCGACGTTCTTGGCCGTGAACTTCGAGGCCATACCGGCCCGGTAGCGGGCGTTATAGAGCTCCGCGACGGCCTCACGCACTTCGAGCAGACCCTGCACTGGCGCGTACTCGTTCGAGCCGGGGTCGACCTCAATGCGCTCGATTCGATTCGGTGAGCCGGGGAGGGGGCCGGTCTCGGGCGCCCCCTGGCCGAGGTTGGCCCAATCCGGGTGGCCGTAGTGAAAGCCGAGCTTGGCGGCTTCCGTCATGACGTAGATAACGCCCGTTTTGTGCATGGGCCGGAAGACGCCGTGCGCCTCTGGATTCATGATGGGGACGGCGTCTGCGTCAGTCGAATGGGAGTTTGGGTCTTCTGGAAATTTGGGCTGGCTGCTCATGGACTGGGGAGCCTACACGGGCGAGTGTGAGGGCGCCACATCCGCTCGCGTTACGAGAGGGCTCATCGCCCCGAGGCCGCGGTCAAGTCATCATGAGACCGCAGCGACGATCGCCCCGGGTCCTTCGCCGCGAACCAGACGCCGAAGAGGGTCTGTTGAACGAGCTGCCCGAGCCAGGCGACGAGGCCGAAGACGGTCGCGGCCACATCGCCTGTCGCGATGCCGTAGAGCGTGAGCGGCTTCAGCAGAAAGTACCAATACACGCCGACGTTGGCGGGTGGGTTTGGCAACATCATGCCGACGACGACACAACACATCATCGCGTAGGCGGCGATGAGCGGGATGTGCAGCGATGGGAAGCCCAGCGACAGGACGTAGTAGCCGTAGCCGTTGAGCGCCCAATAGAGCGCCGACCACCCGAGGAAGTCGACGAAGTGTCGGCGCGAGGGCAACGCGGCGAGGCCGTCCATGAAGGTGCGGATGAGGCTGAGGACCTTCGTGGTGAGGCTGGCCGAGACGAGGTTGCCGAGCCTCTCGAGGAAGCGAAGGGTCGTCTCGGGGCGCAGCGCCGTCGCGCTGAGGACGATGAGGGCGCTCGTGAAGATACCGAGGGCCGCGTAGGCGCCGATTCGGATCTCGGAGAACGCGGCTTGCTCCTGTCCGGGTAGGAAGAGCAAGACGACCGAGAGGACGAAGCTGACGATGAGTCCGTCAACCACCCGCTCCACGACGATGGTCGCGAGGGACGCGCTCATACGGATGTTGGTCTCTCTCGCCAGCAGCAGCGGTCTCGCGAGCTCACCTAGGCGAAAAGGTAATAGGAACAGGTACATGTTCCCGAGCCCGCTCACGCGGTTGAGGATGCCGAAGTCGACGTGGCCGAGTGGTCTGAGCAGCGGGTACCAGCGAATCACACGGAGGAAGTGGATGACCGTCAACACGGCACAGTACGGCGCGAGGTAGAGGAGGTCGAAAGACCAGTTGGCGCCAGAGTGAACGTAGTGACCGTCGAGTTGAAGACCATGCTCGAAGATCTTGGCGAGCGGCCAATCCGCCGCGCCGAGCCAGATGAACACGCCCCCGACCAGGAGCCCGAGCAGCCACTTGAGGGCAAGGCTCATAGCCGAACGACCTTGTGAAGGTACTCCGCAGGGACAGCTGCCCGTCGAGTGGCGTTGCGAGTGTCCAGTATGAGGTTACCGTCACGTGCGAGCGCGACGAGATCGAACGCGGCGTGGTCGGTCGTGATGATGGCGAGGTCCGACGAACGCGCTTCGGCCTCTGTCACGCCCACATAGCGCCGGCCCTCGACCTCGATCTCCGCCACGTGTGGATCGGTGTAGACCACGTTCGCACCCTTGCGGTGCAGCAGCTCGATGATCTCGAGGGCAGGGGACTCGCGCACATCGTCGATGTTTGGCTTGTAGGCGACGCCGTAGATGCAGATGCGCGACCCGCGAACCGCGCGGCTGTGGTCGTTCAAGGTGTCCGCAGCGAGCTGAACGACGAAGCCGGGCATTGACGCGTTGATGGTCTGTGCGAGCTCGATGAAGCGTGCGGTGTAGTTGTGAGAGCGGAGCTTCCACGAGAGATAGAGAGGGTCAATCGGCAGGCAGTGCCCGCCGAGCCCAGGCCCAGGGTAGAAGGGCATGAAGCCGAAGGGCTTCGTGCTGGCCGCGGCGATGACCTCCCAGGTGTCGATGCCGAGGGTGTTGCACATGAGCGCGACCTCGTTGACGAGGCCGATGTTCACCGCTCTAAAGGTGTTCTCGAGCAGCTTCGCCATCTCGGCCGCGTCCGTCGACGAGACGACGTGCACGGTCTCGATGACTTGGCGGTAGAGCGCGGCGCCCATCTCGGTACACGTGGCCGTGACGCCACCGAGGACCTTGGTCGTGTTGCTCACGTCGTAGCGAGGGTTGCCCGGATCGGTGCGCTCTGGCGAGAAGGTCAGGAAGAACTCGTCCCCGCAGCGGTAGCCGACCTCCTCGAGCATGGGCAACCCCACCTCGCGAGTGAAGCCTGGGTAGGTCGTCGACTCCAAGATGATGAGCTGTCCGCGGCGGAGATAGGCCTTGATCTCTCGGAGCGCGCTGACGACGTAGCTGAGGTCGGGCTCCTTCGTCTTGTTCAGCGGCGTTGGGACGCAGATGATGATGGCGTCGGCGTCCTGAAGCTCCCGGAATCGTACGGTGCTCCGGATCTTTCCGGACTCGACCAAGGGGCCGAGGCGCGCTGATGGGACGTCACCGATGTAGCTCTCGCCTCTCGCGATCGCGGCCACGCGGGCGTCGTCAATGTCTACCGCCAGGACTGCAAACCCGGCGTCGGCGACCGTGACGGCGAGCGGCATGCCGACATAGCCCATGCCGACGACGGCGACCGTCGCGGTGCGGGCGGCGATCTTCGACGCGAGGAGCTGGGCGGCAGGGGAGGTTGCGCTCGAAGCAGCCACGAGCGCGACTCGTTGAGCGGGCTCCGTCGTGCGTCTACTCGTCACGGGAGCGTCTTGACCCCGAGGCCGGCAGGATAGCCGTAGCTCACGTCGTCATCGTAGCCATACGCGATGACCGAGACCGCTTTGGTGGCGGACAGGACGTGGACGCCTTCACTCACCGGACCGCGATAGACCCGATAGGTGGTGCCCGGGATCGCGCTGAAGGACGCGTCCGGTACGGTCGCGCCGTCCATCGTCACCACCGTGTTGGGCTCGGCGACGATGGTGATGTAGTTCTCTGCGTACTTCGGGGGCGTGAGGAAGACGTAGTCCGCGAGCCACTGCTCGGCCGGAGCGACCAAGATCAGAGTCGGGTCGCCGATAGGGGCGCACTCGGAGCCCATCTCGCCAAATAGTGGGTCGTTGAAAGTCTCGCAGGTAAAGCCGGCGCCGCAGGTGGCGTCGTTGATACAGGGGCCCGTCACGCAGGTGCCCGAACAGGTCCAGTTCTGAGGACACTGGGCGTTCGAGCTGCACGAGTCGAGCCCCGGGCCGACGACTTCGAAAGAGCTGGCGAGGAACTGCGCGACCATGACTGGTTGAGTGGCGGTGATTTGGAAGTCCCCGTCGACGATGAGCTCCTTCATTTGACCCGCGTTGAGCGTGAAGGACGGCGGCGAGACGACGGCCGGGTTCACCGTAACCTGGGTGCCGTCCTTGTGAGCGACGACGCGAACGTATTCCGGCTCCTTGAAGCGGCGCTTGCTGCGGGCGATGACGTACGACTTGCCCCACGCGGGGACGGGCGCCATCTGTTGCTCGAGGTGGTCGGCGCAGCACTTGTCACCCGTGACGGCCGCTTCGTGTCCGGCAAACACGACAATGGGCTTGTCCGACGTGATGAGAGTCCCGCTGAGATCGCTGCCTTCAATCGTCGACTCAATGTTCAGCACCTGCCCCGCAGACAGCCCGAACGTCTTGGCTGAGCCTGCCGTCAGGTTGCCCGCTGCCCCCGCAGAGGCTGCTGCGGTGGTGGTGACGGTGACCGTCGTATCCGCCTTGGGGGCCAGGATGGTCGCAAAGGCGTGGAAGGTGCCGATGTCCTTGAGGCTCACGATACGGTACTCGGTCCCAAAGGCGCTCGTAGGGAACAGAACCGAAGCGTCGTTTGAGTAGACCTGTTCGTTCTCGAGCGGGTTGAACTGATACGCCGTGACGGGCTGGTTGCTCGTGATGTGGACGCCGGAGTAGGAGAGCCCACCGCCCTGGACTCCCCACTTCTTGTCGAGCTGGAAGATCTCGAGCGAGAGCGGCGCGAGTGTACGCTCATCGAGCGTCCCGTCGGGGCGCTCCAATTTGACCTTCGCGGAGTTGGTCGCGGAGGTGTTCGAGAGGATGACGGCGAACGTGGCGTTCCAGGCGTCCGCGCCGCCGCCCGGGTCGATGGCGTTGTCGAGGTCGATCGCCCAGAACTCACATCCCGCGTTCGTGCCGGCCTTGGAGTCGTTGCCGCACCCGCCCTTACAGAGCCCGTTCGCGCACTCGAGCGTGTCGGCGGCGCAGTCCTGCTTCACGACGAAGCCGGTGCCGTCCTGCGCGCACTCAACGGCGCGCCCCTGTTCGTCGCATTTCTTCACACCCGGGTAACACTGATAGCACAGCCCCGCGTTGCAAAGGCCGCCGGCGGGGCAGGTCTCCACCACCTTCGGGCTCCCGTCCACGCACTCGACGACGTCCATGCCGCTGCAGGTTCGGACGCCAGGCGCGCAGGCGGTGCAGAAACCTTGAAAGCAGGTCTGCCCGGTCACTGGACACTCGGGGTCGGCGAGGCATTCGACGCACTGTCCCTCCGCGTCGCAACGGTCATTGATCCCTTGGCAGTCTTTGTCGGCTTGGCAGCCTTCGCCGGTGCCGTCATTTCCCTCCGTGCTGACGGTGCCGTCGGTACCGTCCGACGTTTCGGTGCCGTCTGAGCCATCCGAGCCGATGACGCCATCGGAGCCTGGGTCCCCGCCGGTCGGATCGAAGCCAACATTGCCGTCGGTACTGTCACTCCCGTCGCCATCGCTGCTACCACCGCGACGGCCGCTGCTGCAGGACGCAAGCGCGACGACGCCGACGAAGAGTACGAGATGGCGGTCGAGGCGCGCCGAAGTTGATTTCATCTGAGAAGACCGCATACCGTCGCTCCCTGAGCTTCCGAGAGGGCTGGCCGCTAGGCGCGAAGCTCGTAGCGTCGCAGTATGCGCCTTTCGCGCGTGGGAGACAACGCTTTGCCGAGCCTACTGGTGATGCGTAGGGCTCACTGAGTGGGTCGGACAAAATGGAGATTGAGCGATCGCTGCACACGCCGGGGGCGCTTGGGCCGTCCCCCACCCGCAAGCGCATGCACTACCGACGCAGCCGCCCTCTTGCTTCGACTGGGCGCCGCTAGGCGCGTACTCGAGTGACGAAGGCGGGCTGCATCGCCCGCCTTTGAGCGAGAGCAACTCGGTGCTAGAAACTTGCCGGTGGACGCCAATCGGAGTTTTGTCCGACCCTCTGAGACGGCATAGGTCGGCGGTGACCAACTCGCCTTGCTCGCCGTCAGATTGCCGCTTAGCCTAAGGGTCGATGCCTCGCCTCCGTCGACAAGGCCCAATCCCGCTCCGGCTTGCTCGTGCTCTCCACGTGCTGCTCGCGCTGGGGTACATCCTCGCGGCACGGGCGACGCCCGTCATGGCCGAGGCGCCGCCGACCGTGAGCTCGCCGCCGACCGTGAGCTCGCCGCCGACCGTGAGCTCGCCACCGACCGTGAGCTCGCCGCCGACCGTGAGCTCGCCACCGACCGTGAGCTCGCCACCGACCGTGAGCTCGCCACCGACCGTGAGCTCGCCACCGACCAAGGAGAGCTTGCTGCCACCCGACGCCCCGCCGCTGTCGGGGCCTGATCCGAACGCGGGGGCGCTCATCAGCCTCCGCATCACCGGGGGCTTCATGCCCTACCGGCTAGTCAGCTACGAGGTGCTCTGGCGACGTCGGGTCGCCGTCGCCGGCCACTACCGCTCTTTCGTGAACGTGGACGAGGCGTTACACGACATGAAGCTGCTTCAGACCGTCGAGTTCGAGGCGCTCCTCGACGCATTGGAGCAGCAGGACCACGTCTTCGAGCTCTCCGCAGCGCCTGCAGGCGGGAGCCCCGTTGGGGCACAACGCTTCGAGCTCGAGGTGCGCCGGGGTGACAAGAAGGCCATCATCAAGGTCAGCGAACCGGACGGCCTCGCCGACCCTCGGTACGCCCGGGCGATCGGCCGAGTTCGGAGCGCGGTGCTGAGCGTCGTGGGCGAGTTACCCTTTCGCAACGCGTTCTTCGACGCGGGGTCGTTCGGCTTCCTGAATCTGACCTCGGTTCCAGTCACCCGGCTCTTCGTGGACGGGCGTGACACGGGGCTCGAGACCCCGGTCTATGGGCTCGAACTCTCTCAGGGCCCACACACGCTCAAGGTCGTCTCCGCCGATCCGGCTGCGAAGGGCTGGGAGCGCGAACACTCGATCCGCGTCGACCCCGGCATGACCACCATCCTTCACTTGGACCTTCGGTGACGCATGACTGACGTCTCGCAGGAAGACCCACATCCTCCGGCACTACGGTCGCTCGTCCGTCGCGTCCTGGCGATCCGTGAGTCGGGGCTCGTCGAGCCCGCAGTGCAGCGCTTCCTCGATGAAGGGCTCGCCGGTGAGGTGGTCGAGAGCCTGCGCCACCTGATGACGGACATCGATGGCGAGGGCTTTCGCGAGGCCTATCACGGGATCGTGACCAAGCTCGCCGAGCCGGGCCGCGTCGCGTACTCGCGGGTCGGGGAGCTGTATCGTGCGGCCTATGGGGCGGGCTACGTCCCCGTTCGCTATCTGTTGTTGAACCCGCCACCACGCCTGGTCGCGAGACCCGACGAGGTGCTCCCTGATCTCGAGCTGCTAGACATCCCACTCGGACGACGCAAGGCGATGGCCCGTGGCCAGAACCGTGACGCGTTGGTGCGACTGCTGCTCGATCCCCACCCGCACATCGTCGAGATCATCCTCGACAACCCGAAGGTCATCGAGCGTGATCTCGTGAGCATGGCTGCACGCCGGCCGACGCTCGGAGCCGTGCTCTTGAAAGTGGCCGCGCACCCACGTTGGTCCATCCGATACGAGGTTCAGCGAGCGTTGGTACTCAACCCCTACTCACCGCCCGCGGTCGCGGTCTCGTATCTCCCGTTCCTCCGTTCCAATCACCTGCTCGAAGTCGGAAGCGACGCGCGGCTTCATGAGTCCGTCCGCGAGAGCGCGCGTGGGGTCGAACAGTGGCGCTTCGAACGTCGCGCGCGCACCCTACCGGTCCCGTCTGGGAGCGAGCGGCACTGAGATGCGATCGTCTCCGGAACGACGAGCTCTCCTTGGTAGCATCGCCATCGTGGTGCTCACCTCCGGTTGCCGTTTCGAAGAGCCCGCGCCGTCGAAAGACATTTACTTCGCGGCGGTCGCGCCGGGTTTTCCGAGGCCTGAGGATCACCTCGAGTCCCGACGTCGGCCTGTCGCCGCGCCGCCCCCCAAGTCAGTGATCATCGATCCCCGTTGTAACTCGGCGCCACCCGATGGAACGGTCGAGGTATTGCGGCGTCCGGCCGCTGTCGCCTTCTGCCGTCAGTCGGCACCCGATCTCGGGGCGATCGGGGCGGCTGCATCGACCATCGTCAGTCGCATGCCGCCGAACACGGTAGCCCAGGGGGCGCCCGTGCGAGTGAAGCTCGGCGCGTCGTCTTGGGAGGTCTGCGTGCCGGCGACCTCCGCGGCGTCCGGGACCGTGAACGTGAAGGCGGCCAAATACGCGCGGTATTGGGCTCGTGGGCCCTACGAAGCCCTGCCCGCGAAAGTGTCGGTTGCCCGGGGACTGCTCCCGGCGGGCACAACGCTGGCACCGGGCGGCGTGACGTGGCTCGTCCTCCCCTGCGATCCGGGGACCGCCGCGTCCGGCGGTCTGGCCGGCGCCGTGGAGCTGGAGCTTGCTCCAGATGGCCCTGGCCTGTAGCGTCCTCAGATTGTGGCCGTTGTCCGATCCGGCGGGACAGGCCCCCGCGCCCCGCGCCCCGCGCTGCTTGCTTCAGGAGCTGCTCATGACTCGTGTCCTCTCGTCCGTCGTCCCCAGTTCACTGGCGGTCATCCTCCTTGGCTGCAACGTGAGTGGATCAGGCGGGGATACTCAGGGAGGTTCCACTGGTGGGGATCCGCCGCTCTCCGTGTGCCAATACGGGTTCGTCGCCGTCAACCCGGGCGGGAAGTCGATGGGCCAGTCGTGTACCGCGGATGCCGAGTGTGAGTTTGACGTCTGCTTGATGCCAGGTGATCCGGGCAATCCCGGGACGAGCGAAGCCGTCAACACACAGTTCGGGTTCTGCACCCGAGGGTGCGACTGCAACAACGACACCGATTCACGCCTGACGGACGAAGAGAAGGTGAACTTCGTTTGCTACAACGGACCCCTCGGCTCCGAGGGCAAGCTCAAGTTCGTCCTCCCGCGGTGCGCGACGGTCGACGACTGCGCGAGCTTCGACTCGGGTTACTCATCCTGCGCGCTCCCCCGTGGGTCGGGTGTGTTCAAGACCTGCCTCGCGCTCTGACCGCGTTCCGTCCCGAACCCTCCACGCTCTCTCGACAGGAGCTCGCATGAATCATCGCGTTCGGTCCCCTTTCGGGCGGACGACAGCTACGCTGTCTCTCCTCGCCCTTCTCGCTTTGGCGTCGGTTGCGTCTTGTAGTAGCGGCCGAAGCAGCCGTGGTCAGGATGCCGTTAGTGAAGCCCAGGACGGGACCGCAGGAGGAGAGGACGTGACGGCGGTCGATGATGTCGCGAGCGCAGTTGATGAGGACACCTCGGCAACGGGAGACGTCGTCAGTGCCGAGGACGCCTCTACTGAAACCTCCAATGACTCGTGCGATGGCTGCGCTGACGTCATCGACACCGATCCGCCCCTCACGACGTGCACCTACGGCTTCGAGCTGCTGAACCCCGAAGGCAAGACCCTCGGACAGGGGTGTTCGGTCGACTCGGACTGCCAGTTTGGTGTGTGTATGGAGCCGGGGGACCTCGGAAATGCACCCGGCGAAGACGCCATCAACTCGAAGTTCGGGTTCTGCACACGCGGCTGCGACTGCAATGAGGACACGGACTCGCGTCTGACCGACGAAGAGAAGGTGGACTTCCTCTGTTACGTCGGGCCCCCGGGTAGTCAAGGTAAGCTCAAGTACGTCCTCCCTCGCTGCCAGACGGTCGCGGACTGCCTCGACGTCGACCCGGGTTACGACACCTGCGCGCTCCCGGGCGGTAGCGGTGTGTTCAAAGCGTGTGTTGCTCCATGACATTGAATCTTTGCGCTCTGCCGTCACGCCCCCTGGGCCTGATCCTTGGCGTGATGCTGAGCGCTGCGCCGATGGCCTCGGCCGATCGAAGCCGTGCGGTGGCGCTCCCGTTCCCGTCCATCGCCGACCCGGACGGCACGAACGCGCTCTCTCAGAACGCCGCCGCGCTGTCGGCTCTCGGTGACTGGGAGCTTCGGCTCTACAGCTCGCAGCTCGATGACCTCGACGGCCAGGGCACCTCGGTCACATTCGGTGCGCCGGTCTGGGGCGGGCTCAGCCTCGGCTTGGGCCTCGACTTCTTACGGCCTGCCGACCAGGACTCGTTCGGGAGCGTCACACTGGGCGCGGCGTGGGAGGTGCAGCACGCCTTCCGCATCGGCGTCGCCGGACGCTTCTTCTGGTCCGACCACGACAGCGCCCTCGAGGACGCGACGTCGGTCGACCTCTCGCTGCTCTTCCGCCCAACCGGCTGGCTCAGCCTCGGTATCACTGCCGCGAACCTCAACACACCGGACCTTGGCGTCGGGATCGTGCCGCGCCGCTATGGGCTCGGGCTCGCCGTTCAGCCGGGGACGGACCGCGTCAGCCTCGAGGTCGGCGCCGAAGTGCACGAAAACAATGGCGATGCGGACGTTCTGGCGCGCATTCGAGGCGCGATCGTCCCCGGTCTCGAGCTCGGCGTCCACGCCACATTACACCCGCGGGATGCCGGGCTGGCCTACGAGCTAGGTACCTCCCTCGCCGTTCATTTCGGCCTCGGCGGGATTGAAGGGGCGACCACCTTCAATCAGCCGATTGACGGCGACCTCGGCTACGACGGCTTCACGATCGGTGCGCGCATCTCGGGCGCCGCGTACCCCAAGATCTACGAACGCACCGGCCGAACGGTCGTCGTCGAGCTCGCCGCGCTCCCGGAGACCCCGAGCCGGGGCCTCCTCGGTGGCGGCCGCGCGGCGTTCACGCAGATACTGCTGCATCTCTACCGAATCGCGCGCGACGAGACCGTCGAGGGCGTCATCCTGAGAGACCGCGGCGCGTCCCCGGGCTGGGCGCAGGCGGAAGAGATCCGAGAGTCCGTCGACGACCTGAGAGCCCACGGCAAGGACGTGACCGTCTACCTCGATCAGGGAGACACCAAGCAGCTCTTCGCCTACGCCTCCGCGAACCGGATCGCGCTCAACCCAGCGGGCGGCCTCGTCCTGCTGGGGCTGCGCAGCACCGCGACCTATCTCAAAGATGTGCTCGGCAAGCTCAAGGTAACCGCGCAGTTCGTGCAGTTCGAGGAGTATAAGTCTTTCCCCGAGCAGTTCACGCGAATGGGGCCATCGGCGCCAGCGCAAGCAGCACGCAATCAGATGCTCGACACGCTCTGGGCTGCCATCGTCTCCGCTATTGACCGGGGTCGCGGCTTGCCTCCCGGCACGGCGGCCGCGCTCATCGACGGCGGTCCTTACGTGGCTGCCGAGGCGCTCGACAACAAGCTCGTGGACGGCGTCCTTTTCTACGACGAACTCAACGACTGGATTCGACAACAGACGGGCCGTCCAGTGCAGATCGCGGGGCCAGCCTTCGCGCAGCCGTCCGGCCGCGAGGTGTGGCCGATCCGCCCTGTCATCGCGATCATCCCGATCGAAGGCAGCATCGTCGATGGGGGTAGTAGCGGCAGCCCGCTCCTCGGCACCAAGAACGTTGGCGGGGACACCATCGTGCGCGCCGTCGAAGCCGCCGTGAAGGACCCGCGCGTCGTCGGCATCGTCGTCCGCGTCGACAGCCCGGGTGGGTCGAGCCTCGCGTCCGACAAGATGCACCGGGCGCTGCAGAAGGCATCCGAGAAGAAGCCGGTCATCGCCTCGTTCGGTGACACCGCCGCGTCTGGCGGCTACTACCTCGCGATGGGCGCTCGGGAAGTCTGGGCGCCGGACGCGTCGGTTACGGGCAGCATTGGGATCTTCACGGGCAAGCCGGTCATCAATGGGCTCCTCGACTGGCTGGGCGTCGGACGCGACACGCTCGTACGCGGCAAACGTGCGGATCTGTTCGGGCTCGACCAGCCCTGGACCGAGGAGGAGCTCGCGGTCATCGGGCAAAAGCTCGAAGCGCTCTACGGGATCTTCCTCGATCGAGTCGCTACGGCGAGAAAGCTCGATCGCACCGTCGTGCGCGAGTCGGCGCGTGGGCGGGTCTGGCTCGGCATCGAAGCGCGCGAGCGGAAGTTAGTTGACGGAAAGGGCGGCGTCATCACCGCCATTGGCCGCGCGAAGGCGCTCGCCGGCGTCGGCGAAGGGGATGACATCGAGCTGGCGTTTTACCCGGAACAAAGCCTCGTCGATCAGCTCAGGACGTCCCTTGGGGTCGAGATCGAGACGGCGCTCGCGGCCGTGCCGGGGCTCGGAGACGCGCTGTCGGACGTGTGGCCCTTCCTCAGTGGATTTCAGGCTGGTGAGCCGCTCATGCTCATGCCGGGCCGACTCCGCATCGACTGACGAGCTCCGATTGATTTCGATGACGGGCTTTTGTCCATGACCCCAGCGTTCCGGCTGCCATGGGAGTGGCGCCTCACCGTGCTATCCACCTCATCCGTGGAGCGCCCGGCTCCCTTGCCGCTTCAGCTTTACGAAGCCATCGAGTTTGGTCGGGCTGCCGACTATGTCATTGGTGACCCCGAGCTGAGCCGTCGCCACGGCCGGGTGACGCTGCTCGAAGGCGACGATGTGCTCGTCGAAGATCTCGGGAGCCGTAACGGGACGCGAGTGGAACGCCGCCGTCTACGCTCAGATGCGTGGTCGGGCGGCCCCGACGTGGTCATCCTGGCAGGGCAGACGGTACTCCACGTGGGGAGAGCCCTGCCGGCGGCGGTCGATCCCCTTGAACTCGATGATGTCGCTCTCTTGTACACTGCGGCACGGGTCGCTGCGATCGATGACGCAGTCCTCTTGACGACGACGGCACCGGCGTTTGCTGAGCGCCTCGCGCGCTTGACACAGGCGTCGTCGGTGACGGTCTGGTCACTCGGCTGGAACAGCGACGATGAGGTCGCTGCCGCCGTGGAGCGAGCGCCCGGTGGGAGTTGGCTCGTGCTGACCGACCCACGTCACCCGAACCTCGGTGAGCTGCTCGAGCGGGCGTCGCGTCGTGGTCTTCGCGTGGTCATCCTCAGCGAGCGACCCACCGACGTGCAGGTCCGCGCCGTGGGCGAGTCGCGGGTCGTCGTCCTGCCGGCCATGGGCGACCGCCGGGACGAGCTCTATCGGCGCCTCCGTGCAGGCCTCGCGCGAGTGGGCTGCCATGTCCCCTTTAGAGCGACGGCCCTCCATCGGCTCCTTCTGGTCGGCTGGGACGAGCGGCTCTTCGACCTTCGACTGAAGCGGCTCGCGCTCCGCTGGCAGGCTACGCCCACCATGAGAGCGGTGAACTCGGATGACGTCCGAGCGGCGCTGAAGGTACCTGGCGTGGGTGAGCTACCCCGGCGTCGGCACGTGGTCCCAGTGGATATCGAGCTAGTGAAGCAGGGGCTTGCGGAGGGGCTCTCGGTCGCGGAGTTGGCCCAACGCCATAGCCGGTCGCGGAAGCAAGTCTATCGCTGGCTGGAAGCGCTGGGTGAGGCCGGCTCGGGGACGCCTGCGTTCAGAAGTACCAGCGAGCCGACACCGTGATGCGGAAGTTGTCGGCAGAGATGTAGTCGGAGACCTCGGGGGTCGCGGCTGCCGCCACCTCCTCGCCGACGCCGCGGCGCTGAAAGCGCTTGATCTCTTCATTGGCGTACGTCGTGAAGGTCTGCTTGACGCCGTTCAGGCCGGGGATGAGCAGCAGATACTCGAGCCCCATCACGAGGTTGTCGCCGATGTGGACGTCGAGCCCTGCGCCGGTGTGGTAGCTGACGGAGGGGGCGTCGACGTCGAAGAGCTCCGTGATCTTGCCCGAGCTCAGGCCGCCTTTCAGGTAGAAGGTCACTGGGTAGGTCGGCACGAGGTAGAGCAGGCCGCTGGCCCTGAAGGCACCGTCGAACACGAGGGGCTGCCCTTCGTCGTCGGAGGCGGTCGGCGCGTACGCGAACTCGGCGCCGAGTACATGCAGCGCCTTGAACTTGATCGACACCTCGCTCGTGAAGCTGGTCTCCGCGTCGCCACCGAGCGACGACGACCGGTTCACGCCGAGCGCCGTGCCGACGCCGACCGTGAAGAGCGAGTCGCTGTTCGCCTGAGCCGTGCTCGAGAGCAGAACGCCGGCAGCGAGGGAGAGCAGGGAGGTGGCGGTCTTCATGGGGTACCCCTTTGCCCGCGAGGTGAGCGGGCTGCCTCAATGCAATGCGAGAGTCGTGCCGTTGCCTCTTGATGGTCGAGAAGGAGACCACCACGCCATCCTAGGAGATCGAGAGGGGACTCACCCCTGGGGTTGAAAGGACAGGGTGGGTGAGCGATGACCCGGTGGCGGATGTCGAATCGCCCCGACAGTCGCGCTCTACTTCGCTTGACGTGGCGCGCCTCGCGCGGTTAGCAAGGAGTGCATGCAGTCGCTCTCATTCGATGTCGCTCACGATTGGCTACGAAAACTCCAGGACGCGATCTGTTCCGCGATCTCGGCGATCGACGGCGACGCGTCCTTCGTCGAAGACGATTGGACTCGTGAGGGTGGTGGCGGTGGTCACACGTGCGTTCTGGCGGGCGGGTCCGTGTTCGAGAAGGCCGGCGTTGCCGTCAGCCATGTGCACGGTAAGCTCGATCCAGCCTTCGCCGACCAGCTCCCCGGGGACGGTGCCGACTTCGCGGCGACGGGTCTCTCGCTGGTCTTCCACCCGCGCAGCCCGAAGGTCCCGGCCGTTCACGCCAACGTCCGCCTCGTACGGCGCGGAGACACGGTGTGGACGGGCGGTGGCACCGATCTGACGCCATACTACCCAAAGGATCAAGATTGCATGCACTTCCACCGCACTCTGCGCGGCGTTTGTGACGCGCACGGCAGCGGCTACTACGCGCGGTTCAAGCAGTGGTGCGACGCGTACTTCTTCTTGCCGCATCGCGGCGAGACCCGTGGCATTGGGGGCATCTTCTACGACTACGTCGGCGTCGAGGCGGCGGAGCTTCCCGCTGCCATCCGTCGGCGCACGCCCTTCGCGCTCGAACAGCGCGTGTCCATGCACGCCGCGTGGGACTTCACTCAGGACGTTGGCCGCACCTTCCTCGCGGCCTACGTGCCGCTGGTCGAGAGCCGCAAGATGGAGCCCTGGACTGAGGCAGAGCGCGAGTTCCAGCTCTATCGGCGCGGTCGATACGCGGAGTTCAACCTGCTCTACGACCGCGGCACGCAGTTCGGTCTGCGCACCAACGGCCGGGTCGAATCCATCCTCATGTCCATGCCGCCGCTGGCGCGTTGGACCTACGACTATCACGCGCCTGCCGGCAGCGCTGAGGCGCGCCTTCAGGACTACTTACGGCCGCGAGACTGGGTGAGCCTGGCGTCGGCGTGAGCAGGCCAGGGTTCAGCTCTCGGGAGTGACGGGCGCGAGCCCGGCCCGGTGATTGGGGAGCGCGTCCCGATTACCTGGACGTGAGGTCTGCAGCAGCGGATCGGGGTTCACGGTCTCTCGTCGCTCACACCACTCGGTGATGATGCGGCTACATTCGGCAGCGAGGACTTCGAGCTCGTCGTCGGTCTTGCCCGCCGTCTCCAGCGTGGGGCCGATGTAGACCTCGAAGTGGCCGGGTCTCACGATCCAAGTCCCCTTCGGGAAAACCTGATACATCCCCGCGATGGCGAAGGGGACTACCGGCAGTCCGGCGTCGCGCGCCATGATGAAGGCGCCGCGTCGGAAGGGCCGCAATTGGCCGTTCATCGTGCGGTGCGCTTCGGGGAAGGCGAGCACCGAGATTCCGCGTGATGCGCGTTCTCGGGCGGCGTCCTTGACGGCGTCGATGCGTCCCACGCCTTTGGGGATGGGGATCGCGTTAGCCATGCGCATGAGCCAGCCATAGCCGGGGATGGCGAGGTGGGACGCGTTCTCGACCCCGCAGAACGGGTGAGGCAGGGCGTGAATAGCGATGTGCCCGTCGAGCATGGACGTGTGGTTGGCCACGAAGACCGATATGCGCTTCGGCTCGAAGCCCTGGTCCCAGTGGATCGTGCGCTTGGACCGCGTGAGAAGGGGGATGAACCCGACGACCGTGCTCGGCCAGCCGCCTTGCAGCTTCTCGAAGGGGACGAAGAGCATGAGCGGCAGGCAAACGAGCGCGACGCTGATCTGAAGGACGAACCCGGATAGCCAGACGACGATGGACCAGACGGCGTGCAGGAACGTCACACGCGAACGTGTATCAGAAAGGCCCCGTCCGCGCCATGACGTGGGTGGGGCTCGAACTCGTCGGGCTCGAGTGGGTCAGATAAAACTCCGATCGGCGTCCACGGGCAATTTTCGGTCGTGTCCCTTTCAGGGTGGTGTCCCGGCCGCGGGGCACCGGGCCGCGGGGCCCGTCGCCGGGCCAGAGCGACTCTTCGTTCGGCTCGGCGGGGCTGGTGGGGTCCCGCCCGGCTCTCAGCACCCAAGCGCCTGATTTATTGACGTTATTTCTATTTGACACT
>CANMLD010000047.1 GCA_947498315.1 Pseudomonadota bacterium
GCCCGCCGACCACACGCCGCCAGAGCACCCACCACGCGTGCCACACCGGATCGTCCTGGTGGTACTGCACGTCTTGCTCGAAGAGCTGCCAGAGCTCCTTGATGCGCCATTCGTCGAGCGGGAATCCGAAGCCAGGGCGTAGGAAGTACCCTGCCAGATTGAGGAAGACGGCCTCGTGGTCGGCGGTGCGGCGCCTGCGCTTCGTGTGTGGCGCCATCAGCTCCCAGAGCCCTCGCAACATCGGGACGGTCCAGTCCTCTCTCGGGAGGCCGAGACATGAGCGGAGCGTCTCGCGTAACTGCCGGATGTCTTTTGGCTTCGTGTCCGCGGCCGGTGACTTCCCGAAGATCTTCTCGATCGCCTCGGCGGCGCGCGCTTCTTGCGTGGGCGTGAGCGGCTGCCGCCCGCGTGCGGGCGCGGTGACGTCGCCACCGGCAAGGTCTGCAGCGATCGCCGATTGGGCTCTCAGCTCGAACTCCAGCCGCCAGCGCCGGTCGCGGTCGATGGCGACGCAAGCGACCTCGAGCACCCCGACGTCCGTGAGCGTCGCTTCGAGCTGAACCGGGATCTCGGCGCGTCCCCCATCGCCTGGCAACATCATTTGGACTGATGGGAGCGCAAGGAAGTCGTCTCCGTTCACCCGGACGAGGTCTCCTGGCTGATCGCGCCGCGACGTGCTCGAGGTCGTGAGCAGGCGAAACTCCACCGGTCTGCCGACGCGGAGTTGGAAAGTGCGCGAGCCCAGCCGAAGCGGCTCTAGATCGTCGTGGCCCCGCGGGATGAGGCACACCGCTCGCCGCCCATCATGGGCCTTGCCGACCTCGGCCCCCACTTCGACGTAGACGCTGCGCGGTGAACCGCCGCCGATCCGAGTCCCGTGGCCCTCGCGAACCAGGCCGTAAGTAGCGGCGCCGCGGGCGACCGCGAGATCGAGCGAGCCATGAGTGAGTAGCTCTAGCGAGACGCCGGCCCCGCGCAGGGCATCCTGGAGTCGGGCTGTGAGCGTAGCGCTCTGGAAGACGCCGCCGTTCAGGAGGAGAGCGTCTGGCAGCGCGAAGCCGCTGCGGTCGTCAGCGTCATCTGAATCGCCCGTCTCCCCCTGGCTCTTCGAGTGGCGGCCGAGGAAGGCCATCACGTGCCTCGTGAGGGCCGGATCGCTCTCGTAGGGCAGGCCGAGCTGCGCGAGCCCCGAGCGCACCGTCCGCTTCACTGCGTCGCCGAGGTGGCTATCCGGGAAGAAGCCGCCCACGACCACCGAGAGCACCTCACTGCGCTCGAGATCACAGGAGATGGACCCACCGATGAGGCGGCTACCGCGGCCCGGGATCACGACGCGCACACGCTCAGGCGCGCCTTCACCCAGCAGAGTCTCTTTTGCCGAGCGACACGCCTCGACCAGAAGCGCCCACCGCGCGGGTTCGAGGCGGCCGCCACCGAGCTTCTCGGTGCCCAGCTTGTCCTCGACGAGCCGTGCGAGGGCCATGTCCATGTTGTCGCCGCCGAGGAGGATGTGATCCCCCACCGCCAGCCGCTGCAGGACGGGGGGCGCTGACGGATCAGGGTCGTCCCCACCCGTCGCGGCGTCGAAGCCGACCCGAATGAGGGTCAAGTCCGTCGTGCCACCACCGACGTCGACCACAAGCACGAGCCGCGTCTTGCGTTCGAGGCGAAGGGCGTCCTCGCTGCCGGCGTAGTAGTCGTAGAACGCCGCTTGCGGCTCTTCGACGAGCACGAGCTTCGAGGCGATCCCGGCGCGCGTGGCCGCCTCGAGCGTCAACGCACGAGCGGCCGCGTCGAACGACGCAGGGACGGCCAAGACGACGTTCTGCTCGGCGAGGGGCGCTTCAGGGTGGGCCGCGTCCCATGCTCGGCGGATGTGGTCGAGGATACGAGCCGAGGCGTCCACGGGCGAACGCCGTTCCACGTCGGCTGGCGCGCTGACGGGCAAGATGGCGCTGCGTCGATCGACGGCCGCGTGACACAGCCACGACTTGGCAGAGACCACGAGCCGGCCCGGCACTTTCGCGCCCATCTCGCGTGCGTACTGTCCAACCGCGTCGCAAGCGTCTGGGTCGAAGGGCAGAGCGATCCCGGCTCGGTCAGTGCCCGTGGGGATGAAGATGGCGGAGGGGAGTAGAGGGCGGCTCTCGGTGACGGACTGACCCGTGAGTTGCGGGATGGCGAAGGGCTTCACTGCCCGGAGCCCCTGACGTTGGGCTTGCGAGAGTTCCGCGTACGCCACGGCGCTGTTCGTCGTACCGAGGTCGATGCCGACCACGAAACGAGCGGCTCTAGCTCTGTTCTCCGAGGCACCTGCTTGCGTGGTCATGCCTTCTCCCGCACATCGAACTCCAGCTTCCAGCGACGGTGTTCGTCGCCGATGGGCTTCAGCTCGACGCACTCGAGCAGCAGGGTCCCGAGTGGTGTGACCGAGCTGAAGAGCCCGACTTCCACCGGTGCTTGCCAGCCTACCGACGACGTCGCCACGTCGCCTTCGAGGGTGGTCTCGATTGTGGGTAGCTCTTCGAGCTCGTCGGGCTTCCAGCTGGCCAGCTCGACCCCGATGGTGTCGGCTCGACGGGTCGCCGACGAGAAGAATCGGAAACGCGCCGAGTCGCCCACGGAGAGTCCAAAGGTCGCCCCTTCGAGGTGGAGCTCAGTCCCTTCTTCCATGCCGAAGGGCGCGATGCAGACGGCCGAGACCGGCGGCTCGTAACCAGGGACGGCCGGCATCGGCTGCTCTACGCCGATGTAGTAGGACCGTGCGATCCCGCCCCGAATACGAAGGCCTCGCCCGGCGCGCACGAGGCCATACGCGGCGGCGCCCCGCGCGACGGCGACGTCGAGCTCGGCTCCGAGCAGCACTTTGAGCTTCTCTGCGCCGGCGTTCGTGAGCCAGCCGTTCAGGATCGCGACGACCCGATCCTCGATCGCCTTCGACTGCAAAACGCCCCCGTTGAACAGGATGGCCGTGGGCATGGCGAAGGCTTCACCGGGCCGTGCGTTCCGAGTGAGGAAGTGCGCGAGATGACGCGTGATCCCGGGGTCGGCCGCGTAGGGGAGGCCAACCTGAGCGAGGCCCGCGCGGCGCTGCGCGGGGACTGCGCTCGGCGCGCAATCCGGGAAGAAGCCGTCGATGACCATCTGCGTCAGGCGCTCGCGCGAGAGCTCGGCCTTCAGCGTCTTCTTGAACAGGCGCGACCCGCGGCTCGGGACGATGACCGAGTGGCGTTCGAGCTTCTCACTCGACAGCAGCGCCTCTTTCGCGACGCGGGCCGACTGCACGAGGACGTGCATCTGCCAAGCGTCGAGCTCGTCCCCATCGCCTTGGACTTCCTTCTTCAGCGCGTAGGCGAGGGCGTAGTCCATGTTGTCGCCGCCGAGGAGGATGTGATCGCCGACCGCCACGCGACGGAGCCCCAATTGGTCGCCGTCCGCCGCGACTTCGATGAGCGAGAAGTCGGTCGTGCCGCCGCCGACGTCCACGACCAACACTCGGTCGCCGACCGACAGCTCCTTCCGCCAGGCGTCTCCCTTGCTGTCGAGCCACGCGTAGAGCGCCGCCTGCGGCTCTTCGAGGAGGACCAGGTTCTTGAGTCCTGCCGCTTTTGCGGCTTCGGCAGTGAGGTCGCGTGCGGCCGGATCGAAAGACGCGGGGACCGTGAGCACGACCTGTTGTTCGCCGATGGGGGTGTCCGGGTGCTCGCGGTCGAACGCCTTGCGGATATGCATGAGGAGTCGGGCCGCCGTTTCGAGCGGCGAGACCTTTCGCAGCGTCGGGTCGTCGGTCTTGCCCCACGGCAGGATGGGGCCGCGTCGGTCCACGCCGGGATGGCAAAGCCAGCTCTTGGACGAGCTGACCTGACGATCAGGGACCTTGGCGCCGTGGTCCCGAGCGAACGCGCCTGCCAAGAGCTTCGGGGCTGAGTCCCATGGGAGCGTCAGCGCACCTTCGGCGAACTCAGCGTCAGCGGGGATATAGAGAAAGGACGGCAGCAGCCGCTTCGCTTCGATGACGCCCGCGTCGACGACTTGCGGGATCGCGAAGATGGCGACCGGGAGCTTCGCGTCACCGATCGGCGCGACGGCAACGGCGCAATTGGACGTCCCGAGGTCGATGCCAACCACATACTGCGCCATGCGAGTCGCGCCGGCGGCCGTGTCCGCGGCGCTCACAGCTCCACCTCCGCCGGGGCGAGGACGGTAGCGTCGGCGTTCGTGGAGAGGCTCGGGAGGCGGGCGTCGCTGGCCCTCCATCCGTGGTGGCTGAGAGTGCCGCGGAAAGGCGGCTCGCCCGTGACGTTGCCCACGAGCCGTATACGACGAGCGTCGAAGCCCGGCTGAACCACCGCGGCAGCGCCCTCGTCACCGGGCCAGATCGCCTCGATGGTGAACCAGCCGCCGACCACTTTGCGGGCGCCCTGATGCACGAGCCGGGCGGCAGCGCCGAGGTCGGCGTCCGAGACACCCGTCACGTCCTCTTGAACGAAGTCTACGAAGCGCCCTTCGCGTTGAAGGGCCGACAGTAGCTGAAGTGCAGCGGTCTCGGGTGGCCGTGCGGGCGGCAGGGCCTCGAGCTTCGCCTTCGGGGCGGGCTCGTCCTTTTGAAGTTCCGGCGCGGGCGCTCCCGTGAGTTGGGCCGCCGCTCGACCTGCGAAGACGGCGTCGAAGAGCACCTTGAAGAAGAGGCTGAAGGCGATACCGATGCGCGAGAAGAAACCGGGTGATTCGGCGGACAACGCTAGACTCCTGGGCCACGGGTTCCCCTGGGGGCCCGAAAGCTAGTCCGCGCCCCCCCGTCTGTCTAGGAGCCTGCGGCTTTTCTCCCGTCGCATGCCTTCGCGCTGCCGCACGGGAGCGGCGTCAGATGTCTGCGATACGTCCTCACGTACCCATGGGTACACTCGGGCGTTTCTCCCTCGGGGGGCGCGGGGGTGTCCCCCGCCGGCAAGCGCAAGAACAGCCTTCCTTGCTCCCGTGCGGCATCGCTTCGGCCTGTTCGGTCCGAAAAACCGCAGGCTCCCAGGCATGGTTCGCGCATTGGTGGCGACGGGGCGTGTACTTCTTCGGGACTGGGCCGCCGTCGCGCGAACGCCCCCGCGACGGCTTCCGCTGCCGCCAACTCCACGTGAGTCACCAGCGCGTCTGCGCTCCGCGATGAGCCGAGTCTTCTCAGCAGCCAGGCCGGCAGGAGAGGGGCCACGAGCTGGCCCACGTAGCTGCGAGGGCTCGGCTCCTCGATCCCGAAGCGCGCTGGGGCGGCGGCGGGATCATGAAAGGTCCCGAAGAGGTGGTCCATCAGCGGGCTCAAGTTGGCGAAGTTGCAGTGGCTATTCGCCGACGCTTCATGGTGCCAGTGGTGGAGTCGAGGGGCGCCGACGAGCCACTCGAGGGGCCCGAGCCGGAGAGAGACGTTGCTGTGAATGAACAGGCCCCAGAGGCCCCGGAATGCGACGAAGCCGGCGATGACCTGGAGTGGGAACCCAAGGACGATGGCAGGAAGGTTCTCGACGAGGCGAGTGAAGAGACCATCGACGGGGTGCTCGCGGTAAGCAGCGAGCCAGTCGAGGTGAACTGTCGTGTGGTGCACCCGGTGGAATCGCCATAGCGATGGGAGCGCGTGGCTCGCCCGGTGAAACCAGTAGATGGCGACGTCGCAGAGCACGATGACGAGCGCGATCTGCGCCCAGAGCGGCAATGACCGCACTGACTCTCGCAGGCCTCCGAGCGGCAGCGTCTCGAGCACCCCCGCGATGAAGACGAGCCCGCTGACGACGGCGCCATTCCAGAGAACGGCCTGCCCCAAATAGAAGAGCAGGTCAGTGCCCCATTCGGGCCGAAGAACACGCTCCTGCCGCGCCGGAAACGAACGCTCGAGCGCCCAGAAGAGGGCGCCCATCACCACGAAGAAGAGGGCGGCAACCCCCATAGTCAAGGCGCCTGCCGACGCGGGGCTACCCCCAACCCCTCGATACGCTTCTGCTGAACCGGGGGTGGCTCGTCCTCGACGAGGCGTCTATACAGCGCGGGATCGGCGAACTTCGACGAGGGGATGAAGATGGGCTCGTGTGGCTCGTTCGGCGGCGCGGCAGCGTCAGAATCACTGCCGTCATAAGCACTGCCAGCGTCGGGCGCGACGAGCGACGGCAACGTCGATGGCATCATCGCCTTCGACGAGTGCAAGAAGACGGGGTTGCGACCGATCAACTCCGGCGGGGGTGCGACCTCCGGCTCTTTGGGCCCGAGGAGCGTCTCTGGCGTCAACACCATGGCCTTGCTGGAGTGGAAGTAGGTCGACTTGGCGCTGCCGCCCGGTTTGACCTCGGGTTCAGGCTGAGCTTCCGCGGCTACCTTGGCAGGCTCGGTCTCCGGGGCTGGCAGAGGCGCCGGCACGGCTGGCGGGGGGGGCGCTGCGGCGGGCGAGGCCGGGGTGAGCGCCGCTGCCGCCTCACTCGCCGAGGTCGGTGCTGCAGGGGGAGGAACGGCCACCTCACTCGGCGCCTTCGGAGCCCGCGGGTTCGACTGTTGCTGTGTCTGCCAGATGAGCCATCCAGTGACGCCCACGATGGCAGCCAGTGAAGCGATACGAAGCGCTAACGGCCAAGACGACATCGCGGGACCAGGCATGTTCACTCCTACGGCGAGAGATCGCAGCCAAGCCGGTCACGACGAGATCACCTCCAACGCATGTGAAGATGCCAGGATCTAACGAGCCCCGATCTGCTCAGCGGGGCAGGGACGAGGGGACCTGAGCCCTCGGGAGCGGGCTGGCGGGATCGTGCGGCACCACCTTGGCGACGGTCTCGACGATGGCGCGCTCGGCGTATTGAACGAGTAGGCCTCGGTCTTCGGGGCGCAATGACCAGACTGACGGACGGTCCTTTTCGTCGAGCACCACCATCGCGAGGCCGCGCGACACTACCCGGTGAAGGCTCAGCGCGCCGATGTAGCCCAGAAGCGAGCCACCGATCAGGCAACCGGCGAGGACTCGGCCGGCGTCATCTGATGCTTTCAGAAAGAGCCAGGTCCCGATGGTTGACAGCGCGACGAGGAGTGCGGCCCAGCGCCCGAGGAGCCGGTCGGCCCGTGGGCTGTCGGTCGGGAAGACGAAGACGCGGTGCGCCGGCACCGTGTGACGCTCTCGGTAGACCGGCACGCCGAAGAGGCGCTGCGTGACGTGAAGGACGCCGTCGCCTTCTGCGGAGAGCAGGAGCCGCGACGACGGGGTCGCTCCCATGAACCGGAAGAAGCGCGTCGTGATGCGCCTCAGCGGCAGCGGCATGAGGCCGTCGAGGAGGCGGATCGGGGTCCACGCGATAGCGCCGGCCCAGACGGCCGTGGCGATGGGCAACGGCTCCGTCCCAGAGACGGCTGCGACGATGTCGGCCGGTTGGCTGAGCGGATCTTCTGGAGCACGCCGCGCCGACGGACGCTGGGTCCCAGAGCCCCCGTGTTGGTGCTCCACCCGCAGGCGCCGGGCGAGACCATCGGTCTCCCCGAGCTCGATGGCACGCTCGAGGCGGTCCGGGAAGATATCCGGCATCAACACGCCGGGGTACTCGCCGCGGAGACGGATGACGCGAGCGTACAGGGCCTCCGCGATGGGCTTTTTGCCGTAGTCGATGAGCCGACGCGCCGCCACGACGAGCGTGCGTGCGTAGTCTCGGAGTCCGTCCTGGGCGCGTTCGGTCTCGCCGTCGTGACGCCACTCCTTGAGACGGGACTCGGCGAGGCGAAGGGGAGCGCTGTAGACGACGTCGCGGCTGAGGACGTCGCAGAGGCAAAGCGCGATGGCCTCTCGTACGACGCTGTCACGGAGACCACGGCCTTCGAGGCGCATCGGCATACCAGCAGCGATGTCGCGAGCCAACGAGTCGCGCGACGCACCGAGCTCATTCAAGCTCGCGGCGAGCGCCTCTTCACCACGAAATACTCGCCACCACGGCATTCCGCCGAGGGCGTCTCCGCAGAAGACATGCACCAGGAGCGCGCCTCGGAGTGCGCTACGGACCGCAGCCGCAGCGTCTGTCGCTGAGCCGTCGGCGGCAAGGCCGAGCAGGCCGTAGGTCTCGGCGAGGCGGAGGAGGTCCGATACGGGCGCGATGGACGCGTCGTTGCGGATGGCCTCGATGGTCGGCTTTCCGGCGAAGTAGAGGCTCGCCGCGGCGAGCGCGCGGCCTCGGGTGTCGCCGCGGAAGAGCAACGCGCCGATGAAGCGCGCGTTCTTGAGGAGGACGAGGTCCCGAGCGATGGCCCGGCCGACGTCGATCGACAGATCCGACCGGACCCACGCGACGGCGGGTCCGGGATCGTCCATGCGAAGTCCCAGGACCCACGCCAGGCCTCGGGCGAGGACCGCCGCGGTCTCTACGTCAGCGTCCGGCAGGTCGCGCGGTTCCACGAGCGCGATGAAGCGGCTCTGAAGGTCGAGATGACCCGAAGGGCGGTCGAATCGGTCCCGGGCTTCGAGGACTGAAAACGCCGCCTTCTCGAGAATGTCGAGTTGTTCGGCTGAGAGACGGCTCCCCACCGCGTTGGCGGTCGAGAGCCCACCTCGCAGGTCGAGCCACCAGAGGTCGACGAGGCGACCGACTGCCTTCTCCCAGCCGTCGTCTTTCGAGAGCGCCTCCGCGCCGAAGATCCCTTCTGCGATGAGGTCGGCGACATCGGCCCCGACTGACTGCAGGGTGCTCAGGAGTTCGGGCGCTTCGCCGCGACGACGGGCCCAGTGGCAGGCAACGGTGGCGATGGAGCCCGCGTCGCCTGGGGTATCGTCGGCGTCCGTCAGCGGGACGTGCTGCGAGGACGCCTGCCCGAGGCTCTCGCTGTCCCGGAGTGCCAAGAGTCCGAGTTCCGACGGATCGTGCGGGAGGAGCGTGCTGACCATCACCGCGTTCATTAAGGTCGCTGGGAGCCGAGCGCAACTATTTCATTTCTGCAGGATCAACACTCCCAGCCGACGTCGTTGTTCTGAACGCCCTTCGGCATGTGGCGGACCTTGCCTGGAGCACCGATCCTCGGACGGGTTCCGAATTCCACGACGCAACCCCACCCAGCCCGAATGCGAGGGGTCGCGGCTCGCGTCCTGGGTGTGATTCTGCGGCCGGCACTGCGGATTGGCGTCATGGCGTTCCGCGGGTAGCATCACGACATGGTCACTCGCCTCAGAACCGGCAACCAAGGCGGCACAGCGCTGCCAGTGCAGACATCGAGTCACGACCAGATAGTCCCTCTCGAGGTGCGAGACCGGTGGATCGCGGACGTCAGCGCGGAGTTCGAGCGACTGAGGCCACTCCTTCCACACATCGACCCGCATGACCTGCACCTCATCCTGACTAGCATGTTGAGACCTCCGGAAGTGCCCAGGCATTGGCTGCTTCGGGTCAACGCAGGAGGGGGCTTTGTCTATTGATGACTCGCTTCTCGAGGCGCTCTTGAAGGCGCTTCGGGCAGCCAAGCTCGAAGCGGTCGTCATCGGTAATACGGCGGCTATTCTGCACGGCGTACCGGTGACGACACTCGACGCCGATTTGCTCGTGCGGGACTCGAAGGTGACGGACCGTAAAGTCCTGGACCTCGCGGCGCGATTGGGCGCGGTCGTGACCACTCCCTTCGAGCCGCTTTCGAGTGTGAGACGTCTTCAGGGGTTCGCGCTGCCGATCGACGTAATGCGCGCTCCGTCTGATCGTTTTCGGTTCGAATCCGTCGCATCTCGAGCTGAGCCGATCGCCGTGGGAAGCGAAGTAGCGCTCGTGGCCAGCCTCGCCGACGTCATCGCGATGAAGCGAGCCGCTGACCGCCCAAAAGACCGCGCAGTCATGCCGCTCCTCGAAGCGGCGCTCGAGGTTCAGCGCACACGACGCTCTATGCACTAGCGGCGCCGTAGGAGCGTGCTGACCATCACCGCGCTCCTCAAGGTCGCTCGTGACTGACTCGATGTCCGGGGCTGCTGCCGGCGGTGCCGGCGCGGCGCTCAGTGCTGCTCCCGAGCGGTCAGCGATCAGCGGTCAGCTCCGGCCAGCCGGCCGGCCGGCGTGTCTCGGACTGCGCGGCGCTTCCTTGGCCTCGCCGGGCTGACCGCTGAGCGCTGAGCGCTGATGGCCCGGCGTCAGCTCCGGCTGAGGCCGGCGGCGCCGGCGCTGGGGCTGACCGCTGATAGCCCAGCGTCAGCTCCGGCTGAAGCCGGCGGCGCCGGCGCAGGGGCTGCGAGCCAAGCGCAACTATTTCAGCCCTTCGCGCTCCGAGCCTCCTGATCGGTCGTTCTGCACGATTGTCGTCGCTTTGCCGGGGCGGTAGCCTCCAGCCGCTCGGGACCCGGCCCGCTCGAGCTTGGAGCCCGCGATGACCACCTCTCCCCGAAGTCTGCGCCCCATCCTTGACGTCGCTCATGACCTCGCTCTCAGTGCCGAAGACGTGTCGCTCCAGGGCCGCAACATGGCCAAGCTGACCCACGGCACGGTCAATAGGCTCTTGGCCGCCACGCCGCGAGGGAGGCTCGTGCTCGTGTCGGCCATCACCCCGACCAAGTATGGCGAGGGCAAGACCACGACCTCGATCACACTCGGCCAGGGGCTCAGGGCGCGTGGCGTCTCGACGCTCGTCGCCCTGCGTGAAGCGTCGATGGGACCGATCTTCGGAGCGAAGGGCGGCGGCACGGGCGGCGGACGTTCGTGTCTCGAGCCGTCTGCGCAGATAAACCTCCACTGCACCGGAGATCTGCACGCGATCACCGCCGCCAACAACCTCCTCGCCGCGCTCACGGACAACGCCATCCACTTTCGTTCGCCGGGCGCTCCGGATGCGCGGCGCGTCACGTGGCGGCGCGTCATGGACATGAACGAGCGAGCGCTCCGCCATATCGTCACTGGGCTCGACGGGGCGCTCTCCGAGACCGCCTTCGACATCACCGCAGCCTCCGAGGTGATGGCGGCGGTCTGTCTCGCTGGGAGCCTTGCGGATCTCAAGGTGCGTCTCGCGAAGCTCATCGTGGGCTACGACGGCCAAGACCGGCCGGTGACGGCACAGAGCCTCGGCGCGACCGGACCGATGGCGGCCATCCTTGCCGACGCCGTCCTTCCAAACCTCGTCCAGACCTCCGATGGCACACCCGCCTTCGTCCATGGCGGACCCTTTGCGAACATCGCGCATGGCTGCAGCAGCGTGATTGGGTCGAGAGCGGCGCTCGCCCTGGCCGACGTTGTCGTGACTGAAGCTGGCTTCGCGTTCGACCTCGGAGGCGAGAAGTTCTTCGACATCAAGTGCAGACAGTCGGGGCTCTGGCCGTCCGCGGTGGTGCTGGTGGTGACGGCCCGGGCACTCAGGGCGCACGGCGGCGACGCCGAGCTCGAGGCAGACACGACGGGCGCCATCGAGGCGATTGAGCGAGGGATGGCGAACGTCGACCGCCACGTACGCGCCATTCGCAGCTTTGGCTTCGATCCGGTCATCGCCATCAACACCTTCGATCGCGACACGGCCGGCGAGCTCGACGCCATCGAAGCGGCCTGCCGTTCGCGGGGACTCACCGTCGCCCACCACACTGGCTTCGCTCATGGAACCGAAGGCGGGCTCGCCCTCGCGGACGCGGTGCAGAAGGCGCTCGAGTCGCCCGCTCCGCTGCCTCAGTTCTCCTACGAACTCGACGCGGACTATGAGACCAAGATCACGGCGATCGCCACGCGAGTCTATGGCGCTGAGGCGGTGACTTTCGCGCCGGCGGCTCTCAAGGAGTTCAAGCGTGCGGTGGCCCTTGGGCTCGGCGACTTGCCCGTCTGCGTCGCCAAGACGCACCTGTCGCCTTCCGACGATCCGGCCCTCGGCGGCGATCCACCGCCTTTCACCCTGAACGTCCGCGAAGCCCGGATTCGGGCCGGTGCCGGCTTCCTGCTCGCGCTCACAGGCGAGATCCTGACCATGCCAGCACTCCCGAAGTCGCCGGCGGCGCTGGGTATCGACGTCACCGATGATGGGGAGATCACCGGCGTCCGCTGACGGCGCGTCTATTCCTGGTCGTCGATCGTCTTCACAGTCACTGAGCCCTTGACGTCGGGCTTTACGAACTTCTTGTCGTTCGGGATGAAGCGGATCTCTGTCTTCACTTCGAGGCTGATCATGGTCAACACCTTCACGATCGCGTCGGTGAGATCGAGGCGATCGAAGTACCGGGTGACCTCCTTTCCGAAGAGCTTCACCGCGTCTTCGCGGACCCCGTGCAGGGCGTCGCCGACGGCTTCGACGGCGTCGTTGTTCAGGATCTCGCTCGCGATGTTCTTGATCGACTCCTGTCCGTTCTTGACGGTTCGCTTGCCTGCCTGAAAGGCACGCTTGACCACGTCGGCTAGGAGGTTGTCGTCGTCATCGTGATCGTCTCGAGGGTCTTTGATCATCCCACCACCATAGCGCCAAAGCGGCTCTCTTTGAAAATACCGGGTGCAAGAGTGGGGATTGGACAACCCTGGCGGCGAACTCCCGTGGGCCGTGTTACAACGCGCGCGTGACGAAGATGACTCGTTTCCGTGAGGTCCGCGCCTACGCAGTGACGCTGACCGTCATCGGCAGCTACCTGTTCGCGCGCCTCTTCGCGACGTTGCGCACTGAACAGGGAGCGCGCCTCGCTTACGAAGAGCTACACATTCGCAACGCGCGTCGCATCCGCCGAGCCATCGTCCACCTGCAGGGCGTCTTCATCAAAGTCGGTCAGACGTTCTCCATCCTCACGAACTTCTTGCCTCCCGAGTTTCGCGCTGAGCTCGAAGCGCTTCAGGACGCGGTCCCGGCGCGCCCGTGGGAGGCGACTCGCGCGCGTTTTCGGGCCGATTTCGGCAAAGAGCCCGATGAGGTCTTTGCGTCCTTCCAGCGCACCCCCATCGCCGCGGCCTCCATCGCACAGGTTCACCTCGCCGTGACCCTCGCTGGCGAGAAGGTCGCCGTGAAGGTGCAGCACCCCGAGATTGACGTGATGATGCGTCAGGATCTCAGGACCTTCCGCCGCATCCTGCGCATCGTCTCCTTCTTCTACCCAACCCAGGGGCTCGAGACCGTTCACCGCGAAGTCGCCGACATGCTGACCGCAGAGCTCGACTTCGAAGCGGAAGCTCGTCACATGGAGACGATTGGAAAGTCCATCGTCACCATGCCCGAGACGCGGGTTCGCGTGCCCAAGGTCTTCGCGTCTCTCAGCACGAAGACGGTGCTGACGCTCGAGTTCGTCGACGGGATGAAGATATCGAGCCGTGAGAAGCTCGACGCGCTGGGGCTAGACCGTACTGATCTGGCGCGTCGCATCGTTGCTGTCTACTGCCGGCAGATCTTCACCGACGGCTTCTACCACGCCGATCCTCACCCCGGGAACCTGCTGGTCGAGTCTGACGGAACCATCACGCTCCTCGATTTCGGTGCGGTAGCGTCCGTGAGCGCCGAGATGCGGCGCGGCATCGCCCACTTCCTCCAGGGCGTGCTCAATCAGGATACGACCAAGATCGCCCAGGCACTCAAGGAGATGGGCTTCATCGCGAACACGGCCGACCCGGAGATCTTCGACCGCGTGGTCGCCTACTTCCACGATCGCTTCCGCGAGTCGGTCACGCTCGAGTCGTTCAACCTGAACGACATCAAGATCGACCCTGAACGCGGTATGGAGCACCTGCTGGCCCTCCGCCAGATGAACATTGGGCTTGGTGAACTCTCGACCGTTTTCCGCATCCCGCGTCAGTGGATCCTGCTCGAACGCACCGTGCTGCTCCTGACGGGCCTTTGCACCCACCTCGACCCCGCCATTCGGCCGATGGAGCTGCTGCGCCCCTACTTGCGCGACTTCGTCCTCGGTGAAGAGCCTGACTGGTCCGCATTCGCCGTAGAGACGGGCAAAGACGCGCTCTTCCGGGCCATCGGGCTCCCGGCAGAGCTCCACAAGCTGATCGTCCGCGCCAATGCAGGTCGCCTCGAAGTCCGCTCCGTAGCGCTCGAGTCCGGTGCCCGCCGCATGTACGCGCTCGGCCATCAGCTGCTCTTTACGCTGGTAGGCATCTCCGCTGCGGTCATCGCGACCCTCTTCCACATTCACAATGACGTCTCGGCGCGCGATGCGGCGCTCGATGCCGCTTGGGTGGCCGGAGGGCTCGTGTTGTTCTCGATGCTACAGGAGTGGCGTCGTGGGAAGTCGTAACCGCACGCCGAGAGGCTCACTCGGCGCGTAGCGCCTTTAGCGCGGCGAGGGCCCCCGCGTGACGTGGATCGATGGCCAGGGCCGACTCGAAGTCCATGCGAGCCCCCTCGAGCTCCTGCATGCCCGCTCGCGTGAGGCCGCGTCGCACGAGCACCTCGAGGTTCTTCGGGGCTTCCATCACGGCCTGATCGAAGAGGACGAGCGCCCCCTGCAGGTCTCCTCGAAGCCGGCGTGCCTCCGCGCGTTCGGCAACCGGCTTACCCACCTCGGATCGCTCGAGCGCGATCCGCTCGCGAGCTCGCGATATCCGCGGCAGGAGCGCTTCCGCTGCCTCATTTCCGCCCGGTAGGCCTTCAGTGACGTCATCGTCCTCGCAGAGGCGCTCTGCGACCAGGAGGGTCTTCTCGGCCTTTTCGATGTCACCAAAGTCGAGGAACGCCAGCGCGAGCCCGTAGATGGCGTGGACGTCCGTGGGACGCAACTGAAGGTAGGTGTGGTACGCGGCGGCAGCGCGCTTTGCCTCACCCGAGAGGCGCAACGCCGTCGCGAGGTTCATCCAGGGGTTCGACGATTGTGGCCGGAGCTTCGTCGACTTCGAGAACGCCAATGCCGCGGCCTTGAAGGCTCGCTGCTGAAAGAGCGCCACGCCGAGCTCGTTCTGGAGATCGGGGTCGTCCGGATTCGATCCCGCTGCCTTGGACAGGAGCTCCGTTGCGTCACGATATCTCTCGTCTTCGAGCGCCGCGTGTGACCGGAAGATCACGCTCTCGACCGGCTCGATGATGACCGCACCGCCATCGACGTCATTCGTCGTTGCCTTGGGGCGCTGTTCGGCGGGTGTCGCTACTGGGGGGGCAGTCTTCTCCTTTGTAGTCTTTTCTGTGGTCTCCCCTGCAGTCTTTTCTGTGGTCTCCCCTATCGCCTTCGGCGGGCCCGCGAGCGAGAGCGCGGGAGCCGTAACGAAAATGATCAACGGGAAGAAGCGAGCCTTACTCATCGCTTCATCTTCGACCACGGCGACGCCGAGCGCAAACCCGCTCCGATTTCGCCATTTCGAGATCGAGACGGACCTCTAAGGCAACGAAGCGAAGGGCGTGCGCTCAAGGGGCCCGCAAGAATCATCGACGGGAGGCTACAGGCGATTTGACCATGGCACTGGCGTTACCCTACAACCCGTCCATGAGCGCCGAGCCGGTTCTTCGGCGATGTCCCAACTGCGATGAGTCGACGACCGCCAGGGTGTGCCCCCGTGACGGCAGCCGTACTCTGTCTCCCAGAGAGCGCGAGGACGATCCGGCGGCGCTCGTCGGCCGCATCTTCGATGGCCGCTATCGCGTCGACGCAGTCCTCGGACAGGGCGGAATGGGCACGGTCTATCGAGCAAGGCAGTTGCGAACAGACCGCCCGGTCGCGCTGAAGGTGCTGAGGCCAGCCGTCGCCGCCCAGCCGGAGGTCATCCGCCGCTTCCACAACGAAGCGCGTGCGGCCGGCATGCTCGAACACCCGAACACCATTCGGCTCTTCGACTCGGGAGACACCGATGATGGGCAACTCTTCATCGTCACAGAGATCCTCGATGGCGAACCGCTCAGTGAGCTCCTCAAACGACGCGGACACCTGCCCATCACGCGCGTGGTGAACATCGTCTCTCAGCTCCTCAGGGCGCTCGCTGAGGCACACGCGCACGGGATCATCCACCGCGATCTCAAGCCCGAGAACATCTTCCTTCAGGCCGTCCACGGCGAAACGGACTTCGTCAAAGTGCTCGACTTTGGCGTCGCCAAGCTCGCGCCGTCCGGGAAGGACTGGCGGCGCCTCACGGCGGCTGGGACTATCGTCGGGACGCCGCTCTACATGTCGCCCGAGCAGGCGCGCGGTCTCGACACCGACCCTCGAAGCGATGTCTACGCCGTCGGCGCGATGCTCTTCGAGCTGTTGGTCGGCTCGCCGCCCTTCATGGCCGAGTCCCCCGTCGACATCATGATGGCGCACGTTCAGGAGCCCGTCCCGCTCATGGGGCTCGGCTCGTCGCCTCGATCGAAGGCGATCGAAGCCGTCGTTCGGCGTTGCCTCGCGAAAGCGGCGGACGACCGCCCCGCCACTGCCGAAGAACTGCGGCTCGAGCTCGAGGCGGCGCTGAACCTCTCCGATCAACGGCCCTCCGATGTAACGCCCCTCCCGACGCCGCTACCCATCCCGTTCTTTTCGGTGACAGAAGACGCCACGCTGCTCCCGCCGACAGGGACGAAGCGGGTGGTCTTCAGCGTCGTCTTTCTGCTACTAGTAATCGGCACACTGACGTTGGTCGTCCTCAATCGTGGAGGCGAGCAGCCCGGAGAGCCCGCCCTGACGCCCGCGCCAAAGCAATGGATCGATGCCGTGGCGAAGCCCGTCGCGGCGCGCACGTCCGAGCCGGCACCCCGCTCGGGGACGCCGCTACAGGTCCCTGCTGAAGCGCAAGTGCTTCTCCGGGACCCCGAGGTCGAAGTCGGGCTTCGCGCTCGACTACCCATCGACGACTTCGTGTTCAGGGCGCCGCTGGTCGGCAAGCCCAAGGGCACCCGGCCTCGCCCGAAGGTGCGGCCCGTCGAGTCTCCCCCGCTTCGGGTCGACAAGAAGTGACCAGAATGTCTTTCGCAGTGCGGCGCCGTCGCCTCGCGTTCATTGGGCTGAGTTTGACCCTGCTCACGGCCGCGGTCGCTACCGCCAAAGACGACCCGCGAGCGCGAGCGCAGGGGCACATCGATCGGGGCGACCAGCTCTTCGAAGGGCGCAAGTTCGAAGAAGCCATCGCGGAATACACGGCGGCGCTCGCCCTGCAGTCGCATCACGACCTCATCTGGAACATCGCCCGCGCGCACGAGGAGCTTGGGCGTCTCAAGGACGCCATTGCGCTGTTTGAACGATACTTCGGGATGGATCCGCCCGAGGCCGACAGAGCCTTGGCCAGCGCGCGGCTCGCGACTCTTCGAACGCGCCTTCAGACGGAGGCCCGCGGTCGGCTCGTCGTGAACACATCGGAAGGAGCCATCATCGCCGTTGGAGGCGTCGTGCTCGGGAAGGGGCCTCGCCTCGAGAAGGAGCTCGCTCCGGGTCGCTACCGTATCGCGGTCACGTTCGCCTCGGGCGCCATCCGCGAAGAGACACTCAGGGTCCCGCCCGGCGGTGAAGCCGTCCTCGATCTGCAGCCGTCACCGAGCGAACAGCCCCCGACGCCTCCACCCGCACTGACCTATGGCGATTGGTCTGGCCGCTACGTGGTCTTGGCCATCACGCCACTGGCGGCATCGCTCGATCGCGCCGTCATTGTCCTCGACGCCTCTGGCATCGGGCGTCTGGAACGGCCGAGCGAAAGAGCGCTCGAGTCGTGGCGCGTGCCCCACTGCAAGGGCGAGAAGACCCTCCGGTGGACGCTGGTCCATGACGTGGCGCTCTCCGGAGGCGATGACGCGTCGCTGGTCCTTTCGAACGGCCGCTTCGAGAGCTGCTCGTGCGACCCCTTCTGCCGTGTCCTCGAACGCGTCGAGACGCCCATCCTGCGGGCGCCCCGATTCGACGGCGCCGTGAGCGAAGAGCTCATCCTGGTTCGTGAGCGGCCGGACCTGCCCGCGGAACCGCGCCGACCACTGAATGAAGCCGAGCTCGTAGGGACTTGGCGCCCCGTCGTCTGGCCCGGCGAGCCTGGAAACGAGACTGAGATGGCGCTAGACGCGGGCGGAACCGGGACCATCGTTACCCATCGACACGGTGAGCTGCTCAGTTGGCAGCGCCGCGGCTGTGGCAGCGCGACCTCGTGGAAGCAGACGGCGCTCTGGGACGTACGGTGGAGCTCGCGCGGTGAGGGGATCACTGTCGTGTTCTCCGGCGGGCGTGAGCTCGACTGCTCCTGCCCAAAGGCCTGCTCGGTCCCGCCAGCGCTGGCGGACTTGGCGCTTACGACGCCAGCGATAGAACGTACCCTGGCAGGTCGCGGCTCCCTGTTCAGCATGCCGACCCCAGCGGAGTTGCCCTCAATGCCCCCCGCCGAGCCGCCCTCAAACGCCCCCGCTGAGCAGTCGCCGGTTGAGAAGTCGCCCGCGGGCCTCTAGCCTTCGGCGATCACCTGGGTGGCAAGACCTGCACGACGACGTCGCACATCGGCGACGTCATCACCTGTACGATCCCGCCCGGCGTGGGCGCGTCCGTGCCCGTCGTCGTCTCGGCCGCGGGTCGGCAGAGCGCCGCGTGGAAGCGCCCGGCGAGGAGGGCGAGGGGGACGCTGGACTGGACCGCGCACGCCAGAACGCTGCCACGGGATGAAGGCCTAGCTCCCTATGGATCATCTCGAGCTTGTCCTTGGGGACGCCCCCGCCAACCGCTGTTCCGCTGCATGGCGACGCGTACGGGCTGATTTCGAACATGCAGGTTAGCCAATGCCGACGCTGCATGCGTCTCTGACGGGCCTCGCCGGTGCCCTGCGTCACAGCGAAATGTGGCCCACGGTCGCGTCAATCGTCCTGTCCGGTCAGGCCGCCACCCCCCTTCTCCTCCGAACCCTCCGCCGTTTTGTCCGTCGCAGCAGAGTGGGCTCGTGCCATTCACGATCTCGATGCGATCTATGTCCGCGACATCAGCCGACCCGGCACTGCGTACGAGGTCCCTGCCACCTTCGAGTTCGGCGTCAAGCCGGACCCCTCCATGTTCTTCGCCGACGGCGCGTCGGTGCTGACGAGCGCGTGGTCACTCGTCCTCGAACCGGACGTCCGGCCCGTCATTGAGGACTTCTCGTTGACGACGGGGCCACTTCTCGACCTTCACCGGCGGTGCCTCGTGCCGACGTTCGCGCTCATCGTCGAGCACAAGCGCCGCGTCGAGCGCTCGGTCATCCGAAGCGGCTCGATCGTGGCGACCTCATCACGGAAGCGGCGTCGGCCCAGAACGCGCCCGCATCGGGCGCTTTGGTCCGGGAGCCGTGAAGCGCCCGAGAGAAGCGTCGACCTCATCGACCCAGCCCGCTCGAGCGTCCGGGAAGGCGTCCGCGTACGGGACATAGGGCTTCATGTCGAGGATGGGCGTGCGGTCGAGGAGGTCCACGTCTGCTACGACGACCGAGCGCGAGGCCGCGTCTACTGAGACGAGCCGCACACAAGAGAGCCCAATGGCGTTCGGCCGATGGGGCGACCGGGTCGCGAAGAGCCCGCGTGCACGCCGTGGCCCTCTCGGAGGTTTCACTCGGGCCTTCCAACCATCGCTGCGATGGAGATGATAGATGAGCCACACCCGGTCGAAGCCCTCGAGGTCTTGGAGGCTCTCGGCCGGGATCCAGTCTGCGAACTCGATGGTGGCGAGCGTGGGCACCCTCACGCCTACGCCCGCAGCCTCCTTTACCCCACGTTCATCACCACCGGGCTCGGCGCCCACCACCGACTGATGTGGCGCATCGATGCGCTCTCGGAAGGGCGTCCGGATGACTGCAATCGGCGTGAAATCGATGGGGCTCCCTAAACTCATCGAGACATCATGCCATGTCCTTCACTTCTGAGTGACGGGCGGGTTTGACTTGGCCCAATACCCCGTGGAATATGCGACCCCGCTCGCCGTCCCGCGTGTGCCGGTCGGTCGAGTGGAGCCAGCGCCAACGTTGGCGATGGGTAGTAGGCGCAGGGCGAAACCCCTGGGCGATGGGTTCGAAGGAGTGGACGAAAGAATGCGACGACTGTCTCGATTCATGCTCACGGGCGCAATGGCGCTCTCCCCCGTAATCATTGGCTGTGAGTCGGATTCCGGCTCGGATGCCGCCACCACCGGCACCGACTCGGCGGACGGTTCGTCCGACGCGACCGACGCGACCGACGGCAGCACGGACACCACCCCCGACGCGGGCGACGGCGCGACCGACGCGACCGACGGCACGACGGACGCGACCGACGGCACGACGGACTCGACCGACGGCACGACGGACGCGACCGACGGCACGACGGACGCGACCGACGGCACGGACGGGACGGTCGACTCGACGGACGGCATGGAAGGAACGGACGGCGTAGACGGCACCACCGACTCGGTCGACGGTTCGGACGGCGCGGACAACGGCGCCTGCAACTCCCCGCCGGTCTTCGGCGAGAACAGGACCCGTATCGTGTCGATCACCATCCCGTCGGCGGAGGCCGACTACAAGTGCGACGCCAACGGCGACGGCGCCCAAGACAAGAAGGACGGCAACCTCAACGGCGTCCTCGCGAACCCCTCGCTCGCCAGCCTCTTCGACGTGAACGCGCTCCTCGCTCAGAACATCGCCGAGGGTGACATCGCCCTCCTCGCTGACCTGAACGGAACGTGGATGAACATGTACCTCGGGTCCAAGATCGACCCGGCGGGCCCGTGCTTCGACATCGCGACCACCCCCGAGAACTACACGAAAATCGATGACGTCACCGCGACCACGTGGGACGGCACCAGCAAGTGCGACTACGGCATCGACCCGACGTCGTTCGCGGCTGACGGCTGCCCCGTTATCGCGATCGCCAACTCGGCCATCGCGGGCGGCAAGGTTCAGGCCGGCCCCGCCGACTTCAATTTCAGCCTTCCGCTCGGTGAGCTGACGCTCGATGTCGCCATCAAGGCTGGTCAGGTCCAAGGGGAAGCGACGGGCGCGTTCCGCATGACCAACGGACGTCTCTGCGGCCAGATCCCGTACCCGGCCCTCCAGGCCGCCTTCGACAACGTCTGCACGAAAGACCCGACCCAGCAGCTCTGCTCGTTCAAGCCCATCGCGCTCAGCCTCATCAAGGCGTCCTGCGTCGGTAACTCGGATGCCGACAAGCTCTGCTCGATCGTCGTCGGACTCGAGACCGCGGAAGCGGGCACGCTCACCCCGGACGCCGAGTAAGGACCGCGCGGCCCCAACTCTCCTCCGGGGGACCTGGGGCCGGCCCGTCTTCTGGTGCCGACTCTCCTCCTCACGCTCCTCCTAAACCTCGCCGGGACCCTCGAACGGGTCCATGAGCCTCTCCTGCTTCGTGCCCTTGGCGCGGACGCGGCGGCGGCTAAGACCGTCGTGGTACTGCTCCATGGCCGCGGCGCCTCCGGCGACGATCTCGTCGGTCTTGGTCAAGAGCTCCTCCGGGATCATCCGAACGCCGCCGTCCTCGTCCCCGCCGCGCCTCATCCGTTTGCGCGAGGCAGAGCTTGGATTCCTTCCGATTTGTCGGGCCCGGGCGCCGCTCAGTCGCTGCTCCTCGCCGCCGCGGACGACTCGGCGCGTCGACTGTGGGCCACGTGACGCCACGTCTCGGCACGCCGGCCCAGTGCGATCGTATCGTCATCGCCGGGTTCTCACAGGGGGGCCGTTTCGCGATCGAGCGGGCCGCGGCCGCGCCCCGGGGGTGCCACGTACGCGCGGTAGGCATCCTGTCGGGAGGGAGCATGAACCAGCTCCAATTTCCGGGCTTTTCAGAGGGTCAGACAAAATGGAGCTTGAGTGTACGCCGAGCAATTTTCGACGCAGCCGCCCTCTTGCTTCGACTGGGCGCCGATAGGCGCGTACTTGAGCGACGAAGACGGGCTCAAAGCCCTTCTAGGAGCGAGAGCAACTCGATGCTAGAAAATTGCCGGCGAACGCCAATCGGAGTTTTGTCTGAGCCTCTCAAAGGGCCGAATCGCCCCTTTGGTCGCTCTCGTCACGCACGGGACGAAGGACACGGTCGTGCCGATGGACGTCGCGAGAGCCGTGCGCCTCTCTCTCGAAGGGCAGGGTGCGAGGGTGACCTTCGTGCCTTTCGAAGGGGGGCACACCGTCCCTCCCATCGCTCGAAACGCGCTCTCGGAGCTCGTCCTTGCACTGAACTGACAGAGCGTCGAGAGGCACTGCTCGATGAACGAATCGGAGCCATCCTCTGGAGAAGAACATGCAACTCCCTACGGAGTTATGGGCTTTCTTCGAGGCTTCTCCTCGATAGTTCAACAAGCTGGGAATTTCACGTGTGAAGCTTGATCCGACCCCGCTATACTGCACAGGGGGAAGGCCGGTTCCAGGCCATCGCACGTAGGTGAGAAGCGGACGTCTTCGCCGTGGTCTAAAGACCGGCGTCCAAGTCTTTGCACCTCTTCCCGTGTCGCTGGCATCCGCTCTTCCGAGAAGGTCCGTGGTCATTGGCGAGAGATGCCGGTCTCTGACGCCATGACGAGGGGGATAAGATTCGCATGCGTGCTTCAGATTTGCCGAGCGGACTCCAGCGCTCAACCACCCTGCAGGTCGCCCGTTCCGTCAGCGTCGCAGTGGTCATGGCTATGGGGCTCGCCTCGTGTGCCGAGACGGCGTCTTCCCCAGACGTACTCTCCGAGCTCCCAGGCGAGATTCGTCAACGGAGCTACGCGCCCGCTGCCATCGCGCTCACGTGTTCAGGACCCGGGGATGCCCTGTTCCTCGATGGAGAGCGCGTTGACGTTGATATCGCCTGGGCGGTCGACGGGCTCGATGCCTTCCGCACCGCCGGCTACCGCGTCGCGATTCATTCCGGTGCCGTCGAGCCGCTCATGACCGTGGGCGCAGGGGAGCCGATTCAGCTCGCGCTCGGCTACGGCGAACATCGAGTCGTCCTCCAAATCGTCGATCAGACCGGCTCACTGCTCGATGCTGTTGGAGCTCGTTGTGCGGCGCGCGTGCTCGTCACTCGGGCGTGCGAGACCGATTCCGAGTGCGACGACTCGTTCTCCTGCAACGTCACCTCGTGCGCGACCGTCGGCTCGGTTCGCCAATGCGCTTTCGCTCCTTCTTCGAAGGAACGCTGCTGCGCCACTAGCTTTGATTGCCCATCGCTCCAACAATGCGATCCTGTGCTTAATAAATGTGTGCAATGCTCGCTCAACAAGCACTGTGCAGATGGGAATTCATGCACGTCTGATATTTGTTTAAATGGCCAGTGCGAATTCGATCGAACGTCAAAGTCATGTTGTGATTGCTCCGCTCCCCAGCTCGTCGCGGCGCAATGTGACGACGGCCAAGCAAACACGATCGACTCATGCGACTGCGCCTTGGGGACCTGCTCGAGATCGGTCATCGACCTGCCGGCCGTCGCACGCGAGCCCGGACCGAGCGCCTCGGCCGCGGTAGTCGTCGTGCCGTCTAGCATGCGCCTGCACGCCCCCACCGACCCCGAAGCGGCCGCCCCGGCAGCTCGACGAGCCCAGGTCGCGGCACGCCTCGACCTGCTGGCGCAGTCCAGCGCCGTGGCGATCGGCCAGCCCTTCTCCGTCGTAGTCCGCGGGGTCGATGCGGAGTTAGGACCCGCCGTTGGCAAAGTCACCGTGGAAGCGGCGGGTGGTCGTGGCGAATGCACGCTCGACGAGCGCGGCCTCTGCTCTGTGTCGCTCCGGGCGTCGATCGTCGGTCCTTCCTCCGTCGTCGCGACGACGGCAGACGGTGCTGTCCGCTCGGCGAGCGCTGCACTCGATGTGGACGCTGGATTGTCCCTGTGCCAGAGCGGCGTCTGCTTACGCGGTCCAACTGCGCTGGTCGCGGGTCAATCGGCGCGCTTCCATGTGGATGTAGAGCCTGGCGTCGCTGCTTTCGACCTCGATCTTCGCAGCACCGAATTCGCGCGCGCGGAGCTCGTCGAGGCCGCTCCCGGGGTCGTCGCTTCAGCTCCGTCCGCCGACGGGTTGCGTCGCGTGACTTGGGTGGACTCGTCCCGCGGCGTCCGTGACGCATCGCTGACGACGATGGCGCTAACACTCGTGCCGAGTTCAGCGACGAGCTTCGACGTCACCATGCAGCTGCGTGATGCCTGGGACGGCGCCATGGTGAGCCGCGCGGGCGGCGACGAACTGACGTCCCGGATCGAGGTGGACGAGCCGCTCCGACGAGGGGAGCTCCTTACGGCCTGGGGCGGCGATCTCGCGTCGCACCCGGAGATCCTCACGACGGGCCGCGCGACTGTGGCAGGCTTGACGCTCGACGACGCAGGTCGGGTCACTGAGACCCTCGGTGCCGACGCGCGCGCCGTCGCGGCCACGCCGTCGGTGACGCTGAAACTGTCCGCTTCTCGCTTGCGTGCGGTTGACGCTCATGACGGTGGGGCCCGCTACGAGACGGCGACGCTCGTCGCGCTCGCGTCCTTCGACGGCGAGTCGGCAACCGATGTCAGCGACGTGGTGACCTTCGACTTGCCTGACGGCTTGAGCTGGCAATCCGCTGGACGAGTGATTCGTGCCGCCAAAGCGGGCCGCTACGCCATACGAGCCCTTGGCCACGACGGTAACGCGCTCGCGACCGTAGACCTCGACGTGGATGGTGCTGAAGTAGCGACTGTCACCGGCCTCTCCGCGGACGCCTTGTGCCCAGACACAGACGCTTATGTGAGCGGCTGTGCCGTTAGGGCCACTGCCGCGCTCTCGAATGGTGGGAACTATCGACTATCCGCAACCGACCTCACCGTCGGGCTGCTCGACGCCGATGGTCGGTTCCGTCGCTCGGGCTCGCATGCCATTGAGTTTGCGTCGAAATCCGCCCAGGTAATCGCGCCGGCGTTTGACGTCCCGGCAATGGCTCTGCGCGTCCCTTCCCGAATTGCCGTCTCAAAGGCGGACCCCGCGGCAACGGCGGCTGGGCTCCCGCTGACCTTCACCGTCGAGGCGGAGTGGCTCATCGGCGAGCGTCGAGTCATGGTCCCCCGGTCGCTCCTGCAAGTCGAGTCGGGACCGGGCCTGCGATGTGACGGCTTCGAGTGCGCGGCTACCGGGACGGTTGGCCCCGTCGAGCTCGTCGTTACACCTCTGCTCCACGGCCAGCCGCTCTTGCGGCAGACGGTTGAGGTCGTCCGCGCGACCGGCCTCGCGCTCGAGGCCAACGAGACGCTCTCTCGCATCGAGTCGACTCGCGGCCACCAGCGTCGGACCGTATCGGTGGGCCTCAGCTTGTCGGATGGCCAAGTGCATCCGATTCAGCCAGGCAGCCAAGACGTCGTGTTGTCAGCCCGCGGCTCGGTGGCCGTGGACGGTGCGACCCTTCAAGCCCGGCGACTCGGTCCTGGAAAGCTGTCGGTGCGTGGTCTCGGCTTTAGCGCGGAGGCGGATGTCAACGTCGCCGACACGGTCGTCGCGGTCAGCGCGCTGACCTTCAACCTAGAGACCGGCGCGACGGTGTCGGTCGTTGCGGGCCGCGCTGTCCCTGTTGCCGTCACAGCCACGTATTCCGATGGAACGACGGGCCCGGTGAGACTGCTTACGGAGAAGGCTGCGGCTGCAGCCGATGTCGCCGGTTCCGCAGTCGTTACTAGCAGCGATGCGGCAGTCATTGAAGTCGGTGACGAGGGCGTCAACGCAAGGGGCAATGGCGCAGCCATTGTTCGCGTTACTCACGGCGGCAAGACCGCTGAGCTCCCGCTGTACGTGAACCTCATCGCCGACGTTGGCGACGTCGATATCGGCGACGCCGTCGGGCTGGCCTTGAAGGACCGCGAGGCATCGGAGCTCTTCGAACTCCCGGTGTTCGTCAACTCGGGCGACGTGGCGCTGGGGGCCTTCGATCTCGTCCTCGAGACCGACCCCGAGGTGGTGGAGATCATCGACATCGTTCGTGGCGACAGCCTGAAGGGCGGCATCCTCAGCTGGGACGCCCGCGGCACGCCCGGGCAGCTACGCGTCAATGGCACGGTCGCGTTGGGCGCTATCCATGACGGTGACGTTCAGCTCTTCACCATCAAGATGCGCGCTCTGAAAGGTGGCGACGGCGTGACCTCGGTGGGTGGCACTCTCTTGAAGCTGGTCGGCGCGGACGCTGCCACCGCCATCGGCGCGCCGACGCCTCGCGCTTTTGTCGCCGGCTCCGGCGCCTTCGATCCGACCTGCTCGGCGGACCCGGTCTATGGCGACGCGAACGACAACTGCGAGTTTGGCGCCGAGGACGGGCTCTTCGTTCAGCGCAAGCTGGTGGGCCTGGTGACGGCGACGGCGGAGCAGCTGTCGAAGATGGACAGCTACCCGGATGACAAGGTGTCGGTTGGCGACGCGCTGTTCGACAGTCAGGT
>CANMLD010000048.1 GCA_947498315.1 Pseudomonadota bacterium
GCTTCGTCGCCAGACCCGGCTTAGTCGCCAGAGCCGGCTTCGTCGCCAGAGCCGGCTTCGTCGCCAGACCCGGCTTCGTCGCCAGAGCCGGCTTCGTCGCCAGAGCCCGCCTCGTCACCCGAACCGGCTTCGTCACCCGAGTCGGCGTCATCCTCGAGGCCGAGACCGACCGCGATGTCGTTCTTGTAGGCCTCGCTATCCGCTTTGATCTCTTCGATCTTCTCGGTGAGGCCAGCCTCTTCGATCTTTTCGGCTTCGGTCGAGGGGTACGGCTTTTCGTCCTCTACCGGTTCCCCGCCGACGGACTGAATGGCCGCGTTAGCGACCGCGAGGGCCGTCGTGGCCTCGGCGCGCTGCGTTTCAACGTCGGCTTCGGCGACTTCGACCTGCTCGTTCATCGACAGGGCTACTGCTTCAGCCTGGGCGCATAGCGAGTCGACCTCGGACTGGACCTCCGAGACTTCGGTGTTCACGACCTGTTCGGCTTCGAGCACACTGTTCTGGAGGTCTTCGGTCGCCTGCTTCGCCTCTTCGGCGACCGCGTTGACCTCGTCTTCGACGGCCTTGGCCTCTTCGTCCATCTCGGTCATCGACTGATCGAGCTCGGCCGTCACCTCGTCGAGCTCGGTGTTGATGGCGTCCGCCTCGACCAGCATCTCTTCTTGAGACGCTGCGGCTTCGGCTTCCATGACCACCGCCGTCGCCGTCATGTCGGCGACGGCCGCAGTCGACTCAACAGAACAAGCGTCCACATCGGGCACGACCTCGGTCGCGAGCTCGGTCTCGGCCTTCTCACACTCGGCCTCAACCTCTTCGATCGCCTTCTCGAGCTCCTGGGTCTGCTGCTCTGCCTTCTCGACCTCCGCCGTCGCTTCGGCGATCTGCGTCGCCATGTCGTCGTGGGGCGCCTGAACGTCGCCCGTCACGGACTTGGTCGAATCCTTGGCCGCCCCTTGTTGGGTGGTCACCTCTCCCGACTTAGTGCCGATCTGCCCGGCTGCCGTGTTCGAGGTTACGACGGCCGCTTCCATGTCCGGCGTCCCCGTCGTCATGGAGACTTTTGCACCGTCGAGGTCGGCCTTCTCGGCTCCGGGACCCTTGGCGCTCGCTACATCGGCTTTGCCGAGGTGCCCAAGAACCAGCGTGAGCGTCTTACGGAGGGAGATCAGGAGCGTCGTGAGTTCGTCCATGAACTTCTTCGAGCTCGTCAACAGCTGATCGATGGGAGCTTCGACCTTCGCTATCGCCGCGTCGATCTTGGCCTGAACCTGGGCGATGACTTGCTTCAGTTCGAGCATCGGTGCCGAGAGAAGCGCCTTTACGCGATCGAGCGTGTCCTTGATCTGAGTGGCGACGGCTTCGACTTTGAGCCACGCGTCGTTGATGCGCGCTTTGATGAGCTCGCAGTTGCCTTCGACCTTCTGATGAGAGGCGTCGACTCGGGCCCTTAGTGCGAGCACAATCGCGATCTTGGCGGTGATGGTGGCTTTCAGGACCTCGAACTTCGGCAGCGGGTTCACATTGGCCATGAACTGGATCTCGAGCGCCGCAATTCGGGCTTCGAGCGCGTTGGTCTGAGTCTGCGCCGTCGTCGAGACTGCCGTCGCTTTCGTGCCCGTGTCCTGAATACGGACCTTGCCCTGGTCGAGCGTCGTCTGAGATTTTATGACGATACCTTTCAGGGTCGCGATCTTGAGCTCGATATCGCTAACCGTGCCGTCGACCGTTAGTTTGACTTTGTTGATCAGCGTCAGCGCCTGCCCGAGGAGACCGCCCATCGACGCCGAAGAACTCTCGACGCCAGGGAAGAGCCCTTGAAGGATCGCGCGCATGCGAGGGATCGACTCGTTGACACCGACGACTAACGCTTTGGCCGTCGCGAGCATCGGGACTTTCGGGATGTACTTGTCGCAGGTCGCAATCGCGGAGTCGCACTTAGCGATGCAGCTCCCGAGAAGCGCATCGGCTGCGGAGAGCTTGGCCTTGGCCTCGATGACGTAGGTGTCGATCTTGCCGCGCACTTCGGTCACGCGCGCGATGATCATCTCGATCTGCTCTTTGACCTTGTCGAAGAGCACCGTCAATTGGTCTAGCTTGTCTGCCGCTTTCTGCAGCTCTGCCTTGATCTTGTCGATCTCGGTTCCGACTTCGGCGATGACGGCTTCAACGCGAGATTGAATCTTCTGAATCTCGGTCGCGACGGACGTCAGCAGTGCACGCCCTTTGTCGAGCTCGGCTTTGACGGTCCCGACGAGCTTGTCGACTTCGTTTCCTACCGAGTCGATGAAGGCTGTGACTTCGGCCGTCTTGAGGGTGAGGGAATCGAACTGCTTGCCAGCCTCTTGGAAGGGACGGTTCACGGCCGCGCACAGCGACGCGATTCGGCGCTGTGCATCATCGACCGGCTTTTTGGCCTCGGCCAGGGTCGCGTCGACGCGCCCCTTGACCTCGATCGCCATGCCGTCGAGCTCTCCGAGCATGCGGTCTAGGCGACTCGTCACTTCGCTGACGTTCGACTTGACGCGATCTTTGACGATCTGGATCTGGGCCTTCAGCTCGGCCTGGACCTTATCTACGGCCCCTTTGGTCTCGAGGATGCCCTGATCGGCGATATCGAGTGCGCCGAAGACCTCGCTGGTGACGCCAAGGGTCAACGTGGAGGGGGTGTCCCCCATGCCGATCTTCGACTTGTGCTTGTCGAAGAGAGCCTTCAGCTTCTCGATCTTGACGTTGACGTCGTCGACCTTCAGCCGAATCTCGTGCGTCTTCTCGGTCGCCGTATCGATCTGAACGTCGACCGGCGAGACGTCGATCTGGAGCCCCTTGAAGTCCGTCTCGATGCGCTCTTTGCGGACGTCGACCTGGGTGACCTCCTTCGTGAGCGCCTGGGCCTGCGTTCCCATGGACGCGACGTTGCCTTGAACCTCACCGATGCCGTTTCCAAACTCCACGACTTTGGTCGAGATGTCGGCAAACATCGTGGAGATCCCGGCGGCCGGGTTCTCGAAGTCGCCGAGGCTCTTCCCTGCCTTGGTAACGAGTGCGACCGCTTCGGTGGCCTTCGGCGGCAGCGACAGCACCGCTTTCTGAGCTCCCGCGACGCCTTCCCCGATCTTCGTCGTCAAGACCGTACCAGCCTCAGCGACGGTCTTACCTACGGCAGCGGTCTGTTTGGCGAAGCTGCTCGCGGCCTCGGCAACAGCCTTCATCGTGAGCCTCCGAGGGTGATGACGAATCGTAGCGACCCGGAGGGCCCGACGAGTCTGCAGTTCCGAACTAGGCTCACAGGTCCGCCATCATCTTCGAGGCCTTCTGGGCCGCCTCTGTCATGGATGTGGCAATCGCCGAGAGCGACGGCGGCACATCCGAGAGGGCCACCACGACGAAATCGAAGTTCACCTTGAACGACTGAATCTGAACGAGCGCTAGATCCAGATCGGGGCGAACGTCTTCGAACTCCGCCTTCACGGCCTCGATGGCCTCGAGGAGCTCCGTGAGCTTGTCGAGCGGGTTCGGCGGGATGAGCTCAGCGAGTGAAGGGACCGTGGGCAATGTCGGGCCGCTGAGCGACGGCAGCTCCAGCTCTGGAAGCGTCGGCGGCGTCAACGGCGAGATATTGATTCCCTCGATCCCGGGCGGCGGCGGAGGAGGAGGTGCCGATGGCTTGGCTTCCGCTGCGACGGCCGTCGTCGACCACGGGATGGAGACCCTGCGAACTTTCAAATACCCGTTCACGAGCGCCGACGCGAACGCCCGAACGAACTCCGGCGGCGTGAGCACCGAGGGCCGGGTCCATGGGACGTGCTGGGCGAGCATCTCCCGCAAGTCGGACGGGCAACTCCCGTTGGAGAGCAATGCGTTCGCGAGTTCTTCGCCACGAAACACCGAATCCACGTGAACGTGGTCGGCGCGCATCGGCGATGTCCCCGGAAGGAACTCGTAGTGCATGTCATGGACTCGTAGTCGTGTCGTCACCGTGTGCACGGTACCGCCGTACCCGGGCGATGACCACCCAATGAGCCAAAATCAAGGTTTGTTTGCCAAGCCTCACGGGCAGGTCGAGGCTTGCCGCGTCCGTCTCCAAGGGTAAACGTGCTGTCGCTCCGTATCCACATCGGCGCGATCCACATCGGCGCGATCCACATCGGCGCGATCCACATCGGCGCAACAAAGACGCACCCACGGGGAACGAGAAGTCCTCGCTTCCTTGACACCCTAACGCCCCCTCTGGACACTACTGCGCGTGCACCTCCTCAATCCTCCATGTTCTCCTCGCGCGAAAGACCGTGAGCCCGCGAACGGGCTCGCGTTCTGCAGCACGTCAATTCCCGAGACCTTGAATTACAGAGGGCTAATAACGCGCCATACGCGGCGTTCAACCCAGTTCGTTGCGATGCTGACTCTGGTGGCGATCTCGTCGGCTTGTGGGTCCTCTGTCTCGGGCGACAGCCCGGACTCCAGCAGCGAGGACACAGGCGCCGTCGTCGACCAGGAAGTGACTTCGGGCGAGAAGCCGTGCCGGATCGATAAGGAATGCGTCTTCGACGCGCCTTGCGTCATCGGCGTTTGCGACACCGAGACCAAGCTCTGCCGGGAGGACGTAAAGCCAGGCTCGTGCTATGTCGATGGGCAATGTTTCGTGACGGCCGATGCGTCGCCCGTACACGCATGCAAGCACTGCGATCCCACCATTGCGCCGACAGAGTTCACTTTCCGCCCGGGACAAGAGGGCTACGAGTCCGAGACGCAGAAGCTCGAAGACGGAACCATTGCTCGCTTCTGCATCGACCCGTGCGAGCGCTACTGCGACACGGTGGCCGAGAACTGCACCGGTCTGAACCAGCAATGGGCAACAGGAGACGTCGCCAACGCCGTCACCGACGAGCAGGGCCGAATCGAATGTGACGCGTATTGCAGGGCCAATTGGCTCGCGCCTACCTCTGGCCCCGAGGTCGGCGCCGACCCCGGGTCCGAGGCTCGCGGCACTGACGCGATCTCCTGTCGCCAGCATTACGCCGAGTCAGCCTCCATGTCCGCAACCGACGAGGTCCTGCTATGCCCTCGAGCGGGAGGGACAGGCGGGAACCTGTGCGGGACTTGGTGCGAGAACTACTGCCACTTGACCGCGATGAACTGCCCGAGCCTCTTCAACACCGTTGAGCTGTGCCTCGAGCAGTGCCCGGCAGTAAGCACGATGGGCAAGCCAGGGGACATCGCGGGCGATTCGATACAGTGCCGTGCGTACTATGCGGGCCTCGCAGGCGTCGAGAGCGCAGGCCCCAGCTGCAAAGAAGCCGCAATCGGAAGCACGACTCAATGCCAGAACAACACGGAAATCCCGGGGGACTCCTGCTTCAACCCGCGGCGCATCGACCGCTTCCCCTTCTTCGAGCAAGCGAGCACGAAAGGCGCACGCAGCGACTACCTCAGCCCATGTGCCGCGGCGGGCGACGGCGCACAAGAAGCCGCTGCCAGTGGAGGTACCCCGGACCACGTCTGGGAGCTCACCGCCGAAGCCAAAGTGACCTACACCATCACCGTGTCACCGACCTTCCCAGCGCACGTGGCCGTTCTGCAGAACACGTGCGGCGCGCTCGAGTGCGCTCAAGCGTCAACTGACGCTACCGAGAACAACCCGGGGACCCTCTCGTTTACGGCAGCGAAGGCCGGCACTGTCTTCATCCTCGTCGATGGCCAAGCCCCGACGGGGGGCCTATCTGCCTCCACAGTGTCGGGCATCTACGTCATCGAGGTCACTCGGGGGCCGACGTGCGCGGACTACTGCGAGAAGGTTACAACCGTGTGCTCAGGCGAAGCACAGCGCCAATTCGGCCTTACACCCAGTGAAGATCCGGAGGCCGCCTTCAAGGAGTGTGTGACGTTCTGCGCCAGCGACGCCCAGCTCGCGGCGGGCAGCACGAGCGACAGCTTCGGCAACACCATCGGTTGCCGACTGTACCACGCACTTCAGGCGGAAGCGCTGCTGCAGACCATTGCTAGCTGCACCACCTCCGAGGCTGAACAAGCGGCGAAAGTCGAGGCGCTCATCGGCTTCTGTCGAGCTGCCGGTCGCACCGGTGGCGGCGTTTGCGGCAGCCCCTGCGACAACTTCTGTCATCTTACGCAATCACGATGTACCGGCGACAACGCGGCTTTCGAGAGCACCAGCCAATGCACCAAGACGTGCAACAACTTCACGGACGGTGGAGCCCTCGACACGTCTGGAAACTCGAAATGGTGTCGTCTGAACAAACTCGCCCGCGCCGCCGTCACCCCGGCAGGTACGCCGCCGGGCGAGCCAGCCCTCAACGCCGCCGATGTGCAGGGTGCGTGCGCTGCCGCCAAAGAGAATAGCACCATCTGCCAGGGCGACTGCATCCCCGACTGCGGTGGTCGTGATTGCGGTGTTGGGAGCTGTGGCAAGAGCTGCGGGAGCTGCCTAGACGGCATGCGCTGTACGCTTGACGGTAAGTGTGTCGCCGAGTGCGAACGATACTGCCGGGAAGCGACGTGCAGCTGCGGCACCGGCAGTGGCGATGACCGCTTCGCCAGTCTAGACGCCTGCGTGGACTTCTGCGAGAAGTCCACGAAGGCTATCCCGAGCCCATCGGGGGTCGCCGAGCAGATGCAGTGCGTCCTTTGGCAAGCCGGCAATGCGAAGAACGCGGACGCGGAGCTGACCTCCTACGGCTGTTCGCTCGGGGGGCCCAAGGGCTGGCCGGCATGTGAGTCTTGGTGTTCCAGCTACTGCGCCATCTCCGCTGAGAACTGCTCGTCGCCCTCGCCGCTCTATGCAGACACCGAAACGTGCCTTAGCGAGTGCGCGGGCTTCGCGCTCGATGAGAGCGCTGTGAACCTCGACTATCCGAGCAAGAGCGCCGACACCCTCCAATGCCGCCTTGGTTACCTGAAGAGCGCCAAGGTCACGTCCTCCTTCTCCTGCCCAGCAGGGGGGCCGAGCGGGACGGCGTCAGACGGCTCGAAGGTCTGTACGGGTCAGTAACATGCGGAGAGCGGGTGGGCCCTGCGGCCCGCGGTCCAGCCGAAGGTGCGTCGCACACCGTCGAGCCTAACGGATTGACACCATCGCTCCCACGACTTGCGGCAAGCAGGAGCACCGGCTCTTCGCCGCAGCGCCCTTACGGGAGAACCCTAGCCGGCCGGCTCAGCATCACTTCGGTAAGCTATGCCTTTCGCCGCACCGCCATCAGATGACACTGATAGAGCACCGTGGAACGTGAGTGCATGCGAACGTGCCATTCGATCTCGCGTTCGCCCACGAGCTCGAGGCCACGCGCTGCGTGGGCGTGGTCGCCACCGATGAGCGACCTTATGAGCGGCTCGGCGGCGCCCGCCATCGGGCCACGTTGGGAGTGGCCGCCAATCCAGGCTTCGTAGGGTGTCGCCGCCGCCGACCAATCGTAGGGCGTCGAGACAATGGCGCCCGCGCCCGGCGCGAGGAGTCGTTCAATCTCATGGAGGAAGGTCGCGGGGCTTGGGACGCAGTCGATGACGTTCATCGCGGCGACGTGGCCCATTCGGGCAGCTCGGAACGGTGCTTCGAGGACGTTGGCCGCCCAAAAGTCCACGCGCTCCGGCGAGGGCAACGCCGCGACGAAGTCTCGGTTGTCGTAGACGAGCCCGACCCGGCGCTCACGGTAGTTCACGCGCCCACTCGTGAGGATACGTCGGCCGAGTCGCAGCATCGGGATGTTGAGATCGAGCCCGAGCACGAGGCCTCGTGTCTGCCGGGTGAGCTCGAAGGACGAACGCCCAACAGAACAGCCGAGATCGAGCGCGAGGGCGGCCTGAGGCGCGGGCGCATCACCGAAGAGCTCGAAGCCCGCTGCGATGTGACGTGCCACGGCGCCCGGCGCGGCGGGACCGATCAGCGGCCTCTCGAGGTCGGGCGCGAGGTCGCCATAGTGGTCGCTCGCGTAACTCGAGATGAACTGGCGTGCAGCTTCGAAGACCGTCCCCGGGCCGGATGCGTCGGCGAGGACACTCTCGAGCACGGGCGAGACGTCGGTCCGCGTCAAGAGATGGGAGAGGTTGTCCCGGACGAAAGTACGGAGATCATTGAGAACAATGGGGATCCCGTCAAGGATCGGGAACTCCATCCGGCACGCGCCGCAGAGCAAGATGCCTTCCTCGATGTCCTCCTCACCACCATGGGTCACAGCACGGACGACCGTCCCGATGACGAGTGGGACCTCGCCCCCACCGCCGACCAAGCACCGAGGGCAGAGCGGCTCGAACGCGTGAAAATGGCTGAGCTTCACGTCAGGCGACTCACCCGCCGATGATGACCGTGGGGCAACCGGGCGGCATGATCTTGCCGACGGGGCTCGGGATAGGAGCGACGCAGCTCGAGTGCATGGTCATGTCGTTGATGCGGGCCGCCGGCATGTTGCCGATGAGGCAGGTGAAGGCACCCAGCATGATCTGCCCGGGGCCACCCGGAACGCACCCCGGCAGCATGCAAGGAGCAGACATGTCCATTATGCGAGCAGCCGGCATGTTGCCGATGAGCACGGTCGGCTCGCCTTTGATGATGGTGAGCGGGAGCCCTGGGTGCGGGACGGGCGTTGGCACCGGCGCCGGCGGGTGGATCGGCGCATGGCAGTGCGGCGTATCCTGCTTCATCATGTCGCCTAGGCGTGCTGCAGGTCCGGTCGGCATGATCGGGGCTCCTTACCGCCAGCCCGCTGCAACGCGGGCTGGCGGCTAGTGTTTGTGGTCCTTGTGGTCGTCCTTCTTTGCAAGTCGACGACCCTTGGTGTCGTACTCGATCGGGTCGCCCACGGGCTTGCCGTCTTCGAAGACGATCTTCTTTCGGACCGAACCGTCCTCGTGGAACTCGAGGAAGTCCCCGTGTTTCTTGTCGTTCTTGAAGGCAGTCTTCGTCCGTATCCCGCCGCTGAGCGTGTTGTACTCGACGGCAACACCGCTGCGCTTGCCCTTCTGGTAGGGCACATCCATCAGGAGCTGCCCTTCCTCGTCGAAGACCTTGGTCATGCCTTCGAGCTCACCGTTGATGTACATTGACTCGATCTGCGGCTTGCTTTGAGGGCCATACATGATGAACGAGCCGGTCTTCTTGTCTTTGGCGTAAGTGGTTCGGCTCTGCACGAGGCCGTTGTCGTAAACGGTCACGACGCCGTCGAGGAGCCCCTTCTTGTATTCCAGCTTCTGCAGAAGCTCGCCCGAATCGTCGCGTATGGTCGCGGGCCCGTCGAGGATACCGCGGATATAGCTCATCGAGCTCGTGAGCTTGCCTTCGGGGCTATAGACCTCGAAGACTCCCTCGAGTTCGCCGCACGTGTAGAAGGAACGGGTCGACAGCTTGCCTTCTTCGTAGGTCAAGTACTCGCCGTCGATGTCCCCGCCTTTGGTACGGAAGCGCTGAACGACGTGGCCGTCATCGCCCTTGACGACATGTTGAATGATCTCATTAGGATCGGGAGGCGCCTCGGTCTCCTCGGGCGCGTCGGCGTCAGACTTACCCTGAGCCACGTCGTGAGGAGGCGCACTGGGCTTCTTCGGTTTGGCTTCGTCGTCTTGGCCGGCCAACACGTCTCTCCTTGCAAGCTGAGTCTACGCTGAAGGTAATCCAAGCTGGCCTATGGCGACCGACCCAGATCGAGGCTGGTGCGCTGCCTCCTCAGTTGATCTTCACGAGACCACCCTTGAGCATGAGCATGCCGCCGCCTTCGACCTTGGCCATGGCCTTACCCTTCGCGTCGAACATGGCACCTTCGAGCTTCAGCATGGCTTTGCCTTCGATCTTGGTCATCGTGCCCTTCAACTCGACCTGCAACGCTTCGACACCGTACTTGGCTTTCGCCTTGAACGCCATCTGGAGCGCGTCGTGTTTGGCGTCCATCTTGGCCTTCGTGATGTAGTTCATCCCGGCGTCGATCTTGATGTCTTTCTTGCCGTTGATGATGATGTCGCCCTTCACCGTGATCTTGAGGTTACCGTCTACGTTCAGGACGTAGTCCTTCATGACCTTGTGGGTGAAGTTCTTCTCGTTCTTGTGGTTCTCGTCCTTCGTCACCTTCACGTCGCGGGTGCCCTTGACGACGTGCGTCTCGTTGCCCTTCGACACGGTGATGAAGCGATTGCCCTTCTCGAGGGTGAGATTGTCGTCGCTCTCCTTGATGAGGACCGTTCGCGAGTTCTTGATGGTGATCTTCTCGTCCTTGCCGGTGTCCCGGTAGAGGTCGTTCAAGATCATCACCTTCATGTCCTTCTGGGCATGAAAGAAGAGCTCCTCGGAGTCCTTCTTGTCTTCGAAGCGGATCTCGTTGAAGCCCGTGCCCTTCTTCGTGCTGCGGGACTTCAGCGTGCTTTGAGTGGCCTTGGCTGGCAGATCGTAGGGAGGCATGTTGTCGGCGTTGTAGACAGCGCCGGTCACAAGCGGACGATCTGGGTCGCCGTCCGTGAAGCTTACGAGCACTTCCATGCCGATGCGGGGGATGAACATCGCCCCCCACTTCTTGCCGGCCCACGGCTGCGCGACGCGGACCCAGCAGGAGGTCTTCTCGTCACCCTTACCGATGCGGTCCCAGTGGAACCACAGCTTGATACGGCCGTACTTATCTGTGTAGATCTCTTCGCCCGCCGGCCCGACCACCTTGGCGGTCTGGGTCCCGATGATGAGTGGCTTCCGAGTCGTGCGCATGGGCCGGAAAGGTACCGTCTTCGGGAACGCACGGAAATCGTTCTTGTACGTGCTCAGATCCGCAGCGTGAGAGATCCACCGCAGCACCCACTCGGCGTTCAGGTCCTTGCGAGGGTGCTTGTCCATCTCGAAGAACTGGCCGGTAACGAAAGAGCGGATGTGGCTGGTGCCTCGCAGTTCCTTGCCCGGCAGCTCGCGCTCTTCAATGCGGCGACGGGCGAGCGGCTGAAGCTCGGCCTTCTTCGCGACGAAGACCGGCCACTCGCGTAGCTCACGCTTTGACTTGGTGTCGCTGCCCTTGACCGTCTCTTCGAGCTTGGTCGCGGGCGTCTCCATGTTGTAGTCGATGGCCGTGTACGACGTCGATACCACCTGCTCTTCGAACTGCGCTCGGATGATGGTGTCTTCGTTCTGCACACTAGTAAACGTCGTGGGCTTGAACTCGGCCTTGGTGAGCGCCTTGACCTTCAGGTGCGAGCTCGGCTTGTCGGCAAGCACCATGGTGTGCTTGCCCTTCACGTGAGTGAAGAAATAGTAGATGCCTTCTTCTTCCATGAGCCGGCTGATGAACTCGAAGCCGGTCTCCTGAAACTGGACGCAGTAGACGCGCTTTTCGAAGTTGCCCTGGCACTCGACCTTCAGGAAGGACGAGAAGCCGGCGTCCGTAACGACCTTCTCGATGATTTCGACGGCGGTCTTTTCTTGGAAGATCTGGTTGTCTTGCGTCAACGTTAGCAGCCACGTCCACGGTCGCAGCTCGATGTTGTAGTTGGTGACGCGCTCTTCAGTCGGCCCCTGCACCGCCCGGCTCACGATGCCGTCGAGGAAACACTCGGTCTGGTCGGCAGCCACGAGCGTCACGGTCACGTTCTTGCCGAGCAGCTGCTGGAAGTCGACGTCCGAGTTGTCCGACGCCACCTCCGCCGTGAAGTGGAAGAGGGTGGAGATGGACTCCTCTCCGTAGAACTTCACGATCCACACCACGTCCAGCCCGAGAGGCGTGTCGATCTTGATGCGGATCTTGTCTTGCGAGAGAGGCATGGGCTAGCTCCAAGGACCAGACGGCGGCGCGGGGCTCGTCACCATCTGCAAGCTCAAAAGAGCATGTGAGTTGGCGGCCAGACGGGCACCAACCAACATGACTTACAGGAACCTACCACGCAGCTGGGCGTTGCGCGCGCCTTACCGTCCCGAATAAAACTTGAAGCGTCCCGAGAGGCTGCGCTTGCGCGCTGCACCCGAGTCAATTCCCCTCGACCCACACCTCGGCGCTTCGCGGCGCGAGGTCCAGGCTGAAGCTCCCTCCACTCGCTGTCGCCGTGGCTCCCGTCAGAAACTCGGTGTAGGTGCCGTTCTGGGCGGAGACGGTCGCCGTCGAGCTCCCTGCCCCGCGGTTGAGCCCGACGACGACGGTAGCGAGGCCGGCTCCACTGCGTTCGTAGACCAGCACGTCACCATCGGCCTTCAGCGTCTTCCAGCCGCCCCGGCGTAACGCAGGGAGCGCCGCGCGCGCCTTGCCGAGCTGCCCAACCTTATCTCGAAGCGCTACCTGGCCGTCGGCGTAGCCAGTCCACGGCATCATCCGACGGTTGTCCGGGTCGCCTGAGCCGGCCAGCCCGATCTCGTCGCCGTAGTAGACGAGGGGTATACCCGGCGCCGTGAAGAGGAACGCGAACGCAACGCCGAGCTTCTCGTAAGCGTCGCTGCCCGCAGGCTGACCCGGAGGCGTATTCCAGCCTTGATCTTTGCTGCCGTTGCCCCAGACGTCACCGATTTGACCGGCCGCATGGCTGACGAAGCGCGGTACGTCGTGGTTTCCGAGGAAGGCGCTCATGATCGAACCTGCCCCGTAATAACCCTGCGACTGAGTCACGACGTCGGCGACCGTCGAGAGCCCCGTTTCGCCCCGCGCGAAGGCTTTGACTACGTTCCAGTAAAGCGGGAAGTCGAACTGCCCATCGAGGAGCTCTGGAGAGACGTAGGCCTTGATGAGCGTCTCGTTCGGTCCGAAGCCGCCGCCCCACTCGCCCGTAAAGGTCTCGCCCACGGTGTAGAAGCGCGCCCCAGGGACCGTCTCGGCGTGACGGCGAAGCTTCCAGACCAGCGTCCGGAGGAAGTTCGGGTGCATGTGCTTGACCGCGTCGACGCGGTAGCCGTCCAGATCGGCGAGGCGCACCCACTCGACCGCCATGTCGGTCATGGCTTCGACGACCGCATCGTTGCCATAGTTGAGGTCGGGCAGGTAGGTCTCGAACCAGCACGTGAGCGGCGCGTTATCGAAGCCGCCATTCTGGCAGCCACCGTAAGGGTAAAACCAACCGTCGTCAGTGTGTTCGGCCACATAGGGGTGTGACGAATGCAGGTGATTGGCGACGAGGTCGACCATTACGCGAATGCCCCGCGCGTGGGCCGCGGCGCTCAGGGCCTGCAACTCTGCGAGCGTCCCAAGATGGCTCTCCGGCGTGAGCTGCGCGCTCGGGAAGTACCCGTGATAGCTGGTGTAGGTGCGACCGTCGGCCGCGCCCGGTTCACAGCCGTCGGGGTTGTCGACCACCGCGGTGAGCCAGAGCGCGTTCACGCCGAGGTCGTCGAAATAGCCGGCCTCGATCTTCTGGGTGATGCCGGCCCAATCACCGCCCAGCCAGTTGGCCTTGCTGCCGTCAGGCAGACAGCCCGAGGGCGCCGAGTTCGCCTTGTCGCCATCGAGGAAACGGTCAGTCATCACGAAGTAGAGGACCGAGTCGCGCCAGTCGAAGGGCACTGCCTCGATCCAGATCGGGAGGTAGAGCGGCACCGCAGCACCACCCGGCCCAGCGATACGGAGCTCCAGACCATATTTGCCGGGAGGCGGACTCTTGATGGAGACCGTGAATCGTTGGGAGTTCGCGTCCCACGTCCAGCCGCTCTCGAACGGAACCCCACCGCGCAACACCACGGATGTACCCGGAGTGAGCCCCGCGCCCGCCACGCCACCACCGCCCCGAACCGCCACGACGACCTCGAGCGACGCCGGGGTGGCCGTTAAGGTCTCGAGCTCGAGTGCGGGCACGCTGCAGTCGTCGACGAGGACCTTGCTGTTCTCGACGCCACCGACGATACGGCGCAGCGGCTGACCTCCATCGATGACCCAGTTCGTCTCGTTCTCGACGAACTTGTAGGCGTAGGGGCCTGGCACGACTGCGGTGGTGTCGAGGTCGATGGTCCAGCTACCAGCGCCGTCGTGGCTCAGAGACGCGGCGCCGACATTCCAACCGTTGAACTCGCCCGCGAGAGCGACCGTCGCAGGGTGGGGCTCGAAGGTCCGATGTTCGAAGCGCTGCGTGCACGAGCGCGGCGCGAGCGGCTCCAGAGTCGGGCCTGCATCCGGCTCAACCGCGTCCACGTCGCCGGTGTCCTCCCCCTCGACAACATCATCGGTGTCGAGCACGCCGGCCAGCACGCCGTCCATGAAATCGACCACATCGCCATCTCCCCCGTCGGTCGCATCGGTGAGCGCCACGTCAGGAGCTCCCGAGTCTGCGTCGCCGTCACCCCAGTCGACGTCCGTCTGGGCGAAGACGTCAGTCTCAGCCGTGACCACATCGTCGAAGACTACGCCGTCTTGCCCATCGCTTCCGTCGAAACCAACGGCGGCGATGTCGTCGGTGCCGGTCGGGACTCGCGTGACCGTATCGGTGCAGGACGCAAGGACGGCAGGGGACACCGCTGCGATCCAAGCCGCCACAGTCGTCGCAAGGAAGCCCTTCGCGCCTGAACGGCGAGATCGACGGTAGCGGTGGCGTGGGACACGGTGTAGCGCTGGCTCGGTCATGCGCGCCATAATAGCGGCGTCATTGAGTGATTGCGACGACCGAGTTCGATCTCCGGCCGCATTTCGGGCCGGCGTCGCGAATTTCGTATTGACCGGCCCGCACCTCCCGAGTAAGTTCCCCGCCACTTCCGAGGCCTGAGGGCCCTGGAGCTTGACTTCAGTGAGCGGTTCGACTTTGCAGCTTAGCCCGTTGGACGCCGCCGGATCTCCGGTTCGGCCTCGGAGCCTCATCTGCCCCAGTATCCTCGCGGCCAACTTCGCGCGGCTGGGTGACGAACTCTCGCTCATTGAAGCTGGTGGCGCCGACATGGTCCATGTCGACGTCATGGATGGGCACTTCGTACCCAACCTGACCATAGGACCTCCGGTCGTTCGCGATCTTCGCAAAGCCACCCGGCTCCCTCTCGACTGCCACTTGATGGTCGAAAGCCCGGACGCCTTGCTGAAGGACTTCGCCGACGCCGGTGCTGACAAACTGTCCGTACACGCAGAAGCGTGCCGCCACTTACATCGAACGGTGCAGGCGATTCGCGGTCTCGGCATGAAGCCGGGAGTCGCGCTCAACCCCGCAACGCCGCTCGACGCCGTGTCAGTCATCCTTGAAGACCTCGACTTCGTCCTCTTGATGACCGTCAACCCAGGTTTTGGTGGCCAACGCTTCATCGAAGGCGTCATCCCAAAGATCCGGAGTCTACGGGCGCTCGCTGACCGGCGGCACCCTAGCCTCTCGATTCAAGTTGACGGCGGCATCACCCTCGACAACGTGGCGCGCGTCTACGACGCAGGCGCTGACTGGTTCGTCGCGGGAACAGCCATCTTCGGCACGCGTGATTATTCTGCCACCATCGGTCAGTTCAAGCGCAGCGTAGGGATACCAGAGGCATGAATGCCTTCCCTACCTTCCGCGACCCTCAAGTGGCTCCCAGTCCTCAGAATGCGGCCATGCCGCCTTTGGCGGGGCGTAGCGCAGTCTGGTAGCGCGTTCGGTTCGGGACCGAAAGGTCGCTGGTTCGAATCCAGTCGCCCCGACCAATGCCCTCCGCGGGCACTCCCGAGCGGGTAACACCGCACCGCGGAGGGACCCGTGGGCCTGTCGATGACACCGTCGCCAGGCCCACGGGTTCCCTTTCTCCACTCCCTTGAAATCAGTGTCGTCGCTCCGGCTCATGCTAAAGGTTCGTGGGCTCAATCAGGAGCTTCTGCGATAGTCGTGGATGGTCTAGTGCGGTAGAACCTCTCGGCTGGCAATTGGGCGTTGATCGGCGGGCACGTCTCTCAGGCCACATGCGTCAAAGGGACTCGATTGCATAAGCTCGGCAACTACAGCCTCATCGAGGTGCTCGGGGAGGGCCCCCACGGCCCGGTCTACCTCGCCCTCGAGCCGGTTCAAGGTCGTAGCGTCGTCGTGAAGCCAATCCCCGGCACCGAACGACTCCTTGACGCCGTCGAACCACTCCTCTCGGTCACCTCACCCTATGTCGCCCGAATGCTTGGAGCTTCCGATCAGGGCAGCGCTGCTGCATCGAGCACGAGCGGCGCGTCGTTCATCGTCCGCGAGCTGGTCAACGGGGCGCCACTCGATGCCCTACGCCGCGCAGTCCCGAACTTCTCGCTGCCTTTCGCACTCGGTGTGCTCGACGGCGTCGCGCGCGGCCTCTCTGCGTTTCATGCGGCTGGCGTCGCACACGGCAACCTGAAGCTCGGCAACGTCCTCGTCGGCCGTTCCGGAGAGCTCCGGCTCACCGATCCGGCGTTGCTCGCTCGCGTCACCACCGCCCCATTGACCACGGAAGAGTGGCTCTCGGGGCGGTTTGGCGCAGTGCCCCTCATCGCCCCGGAGCGCCTTGACGGTAGCCCAACGCCGACGGTGGAGGACGATGTCTGGGCGTTCGGTGCCCTAGCCACGTGGCTCCTCGCCGACGCCTGGCCCTTCGACGAACCAGACCCACGACGCGCGGCTGAAGAACGGCGGCGGCGCCCATCACGCGGGCTGCCCGCGAAAGCCCCGGCAGAGCTTCAGGCCGTCATCGCCGCGTCGCTTTCCCGAGACCCATCGAACCGACCCTTGTCCTTGGCCGTCGTCGGCGCTGCCATAGACGCCGCCTGCAAAGCCCTTGGGGTCGATCCCGACGACGCCCTCGAAGAGGGCATTGCGAGTATGAGCCTCGCGTTCATGCAGCGACGCTCGCCGGTCGGTGGCGCATCGACCGGTTCCTCTGCGAGTACGGCTGCGAGTACGACTGCCCGAGCCGCCCCAGAGTCGTCGAGCTCGCGTGGTGAGTTGCCTCCCCTCGAGCTCGTCGAACCCAACAAGGCGCCACCCGAGCGCACGATGCCCTCGATCCCGAATCTCCCGTCAGCGCCACCACCCGCCACGAGCGCCTCCGGCCGCGGCGCTGCAAGCACGAGCGGCCCACGTCCGCTTCGCGCCCTCCCGACGGGAGAAGCGCCCATGCTGCAAGTGCGGTCAGCACCTGAGCCAGCTCCGTCGTCAATCAGTAGTGGCGTCAGTCCCGCATGGCTGATCTTAGTTGTCCTAATCGGCTTCGCTGGGTACGCGTGGTGGGACAGCCGAAAGGACACCGAAACGGTCGCCGCCGTGGCGGCCCCAGACGCGACTCCGACGCGTTCAGACGCACTCGATGCGGCTCGAACGGCCGCGAGCGGTCCGAGTCGGGACGAAGCGCTGCGGACCGCGCTCGACGCAACCCGCCTCATGCCGACGTCCGGTGAAGCCCAGCAGCTTCTGTCGAATGCGTACTGGGCCAAGGACCGAAAGCCGGAGTCGGCCTCCTCAGCGATGCTCGCCGCGCAGATGTCGACGGGGGACGTTGCCGTACAGCGGTGGGCCGCCGAACGCCTCCTCAGCGCGGGGCTGAGCGCAGACGCGCTCTCCGTCGTGACGAAGGCCACGGAGGCGCACAGTGCAGACGCGGTGCTTCAGTTCTTCCGAGGCGTGGCGTTGAAGCGGGAGAGCCGCCTCGATGAGGCGTCGGACGCACTCAGCCTCTCCGCTGAGCTCGACGGTGAGAACGTCGCCACCTGGCTGGAGCTCGGCGAGGTCAAGCTCCTTCTCAGCCGCTTCCCCGCGGCGCGCGACGCTTTCGAACGTGCGGCGACATTGTCTCCAAAAAGCGGCAAGGCCTATGCGGGCCTCGCACGCGCCCTGGTCGGGCTCGGCCGTGGCGGTGAGGCGGTGACCCTCCTCGAGCGTGGTGTCGAGCAAGCGACCGACCCGAGTGAGGTCCGCTTCGCTATCGGGTGGGTCAAGCTCAAGGGCGGTGACCATGCGGGGGCCCTGCCCTACCTGAACACGTTTACGGCCGACCACGGTGAGGACGCTCGCGGTTGGTTCGCGCTTGGAGCAGCGCAGCTCCTCGCGGGCGACGCGGGAGCGCAGGCATCTCTGCAGCGGAGCGTCGCGCTCGACCCCTCGGTCCCGGAAGCGTGGTTCAACCTCGGCGTCGCGGAGCTGGCCGCCGGCAAGACCGACGCCTCGCTCGCGGCGTTTGCAAAGGCGACTCAGAACCGCTTCGGGCTCTGGCAGGCACACTGTGAACGAGGACGCCTTCTCTACCGCCTAGGTCGCCACGACGACGCCAGCCCCGGGCTCACGACCACGCTCGAGCTCGCCCCCGGCGCCGCCGTCGCAGAAGGTCTCCTCAACGCACCCCGCGGTTCGACGCTCGGCGAGCTCATCGCAGCAGTGCCCTGCGGTCCATCCGTCTTGTTGCCATAGCGGCTGAACGCGTCGTGAAGCGCCACCCGCCGATCCCACTCAACACGCTGCTTCCGTGATCTTGTCGTCACGACTACGGCTGCCCCCTCTCCTTCGGCCGACGCCAATCATGACTGCGGTCCTGGTGCTGCTCGTCGGCTGCCAGGGGCTCGTACGACTGGGACGGCACGAGCCTGGCCCCGGTCGTATGATCGTCGTCCACGTTGGACTCGAAGGGTCGCTCACCGTCGACAGCGACCTCATCATGGACCGCCTCGCGACCTGGTCCGACAACTTCGGCTCCCTCGACAACAAGCCGCTCCTCGACCTCTCGGTGCTCCGAGACGACGAGAGGCGTATCGAGAGCGCTTACGCTGCCCAGGGGTACTTCCAAGCGCGCTGCACGGGCCATCGCGTCGAGACCGTGGACGACGTCTCAGTCCGCGTCTTCTTCAGGGTGGTCGAAGGCAAAGCAACGCGCGTGGCCGAGGTCATCCTGGGCGGGTTCCCCGCGACCGGCCCAGCGGAGGACGTCCCCACGACCCCGCTCGATACGCCCCCAGCATCGGCCGATCCGGCACTCGCCGATCCGGCACTCGCCGATCCGGCACTCGCCGATCCGACACTCGCCGATCCGGCACTGATCACGCCGGTCCCCACGACCGACGCTGAAGCCATCGCTCGTCTAAAAGCGACTCAGTTGAAGATGGACGCGCTCGTGACGCTAGAGAAGGACGACACATGGACCGAGGCCGCGGTCGTCGCCACGAGGAACGCGGTGCATGAAGCGCTCATCGATCAAGGCTTCATCTTCGCCGACGTGATCGCCACGACGGAGGTCAACCGGCGCCAACGGGACGCGACGGTTCGTTTCGACGTCGTCCCCGGGCCGCTGGCGCGCATCGCCGCCATCCGGGTCGCCGGCAACAGCGCGGTGACGGCCGAACGCGTGATGCGACGCGTCGACCTCGCCGAGGGCGACATCGTGGAGCGTGGCCGCTTCGAACGTATCGAGGGGCGCATCTTCGAGCTCGGCGTCTTCTTCTCGGTCTCGGTGAAGCCCGACCGCACGACGGTGGACGCGACGGTCGGCGCCGACGCCGTGGGGCAAGGATCGCCAACCGATCACGCATCGACGGTCGAGAGGCTTCAGAAGGTCGAGTGGCCACGCGTCGTCGACATCATCATCACGGTCCAAGAGCGGCCGATCCATGAGATCCGCGCCGGCGCCGGCATCGCCTTCGACAACAAGCAGAACCAGGGCAACGTCCTCGTCGGCTACCAGAACCGTAGCCTCTTCGGCGGGCAGCGGTACTTCGACGCCACGCTCCGCCCCGCCTACCTCGTACAGCCGGCATTCTGGGATGTCGATCAGCACGGCCCGGGTGGTGCCGCCGCCCTCGCCTTCCGTCAGCCGGCTTTCCTCGAGGAGTACCTGCTCCTCTCGCTCAACGCCGACTACACCATCGGCCTCGAAGACCGCGGCTTCGTCCATGCTGCCACCGCCGCGACCGCCCTGAGCCGCACCTTCTTCGACCTGCTGACCCCGTACGTCGGCTACAAGCTGTCTTACGAGTCAGTCCTCGACGGCGAAGAGGGGTCGGGTGAAGTGGACTTCGGACGGTCCAACTTCCTGACCTACCTCGAACAAGGCGTCACCTTCGACTGGCGTGACAACCTCCTCGACCCACGCAGCGGCATCTACTCGTCCATCCGGGTCGCGGAGTCTCTCGCCGCTCTGGGCTCCGACGAAGACTTCTTCCGGGTCGAGTTCGACGCTCGCGGCTACATCCCCGTGACCTCGTGGCTCGTGTTCGCCCTCCGTGTGGGCTGGTCCGAGAACATCGCCTTGACCGACACGCCAGCCCCAGAGAAGGCCTGGTTCAAGGGAGGTGGCGCGTCCGACATGCGCGGCTTCGCATCCCAGGACATGGGCCCTCGCACGTGTCAGAAAGGAGATGAGTTCTTGGGCTTCGTCCGAGATGGCACGGACTGCCCCGACGGCGCCGATAGCTCCTTCGCCGACGGGGGCGACGTGAAGGCGCTCGCTGGCTTCGAGGCGCGCGTCATCCTCCCGTACAACTTCGGCGTCGTCGCCTTCCTCGATGCGGGGCAGATCTGGACGCGCAGGGACGACATCGACTGGGGCGACATCGAGCTCGCCTTTGGCCCCGGCCTCCGCTACTACACCCTCGTGGGCCCCATTTCGGCCGACGTGGGCTTTCTCCTTACCCACCCGAGCGGCTTCGAGTACACCTTCCACATTAGTATCGGGCAGGCCTTCTGATGACCGCGCCCGGCCCGATTCCGCTCCCACCTGTGGTGCCGCCCCCACCGGCGGCCTCGCCCTCACCGCCGCCCCCACCGGCGGCCTCGCCCTCACCGCCGCCCGCGCCTCCGACCCAGCGCGCTCCGCGTTCACGCTGGCGCCGTTGGTCCTTCCGTATTCTCGGAGGGCTGATCCTACTGATCCTGGCCGTGGTCGGGTTTGCCCTGAGCCTCATCGGTACCGAAGCGGGCACCCGGTGGGCCGCGCTGTTCGCACTCGAACAGGTGAACACCCTCTTCCAAGGCGACATCTTGGTCGGCGACGTGGAGGGCACCATCGCCGGGCGCCTCGTACTGCTCGACGTCCGTCTGGTGGACGACCGCGGCGAGACGGCGGTCATCGCGAAGCGTATCGAGGTTCGCGTCGACCTTCTTCAGCTGGCCGAGCAGCGAGTTCACCTGAGCGGCGTGGTCATCGAAGGCCTCGACTACACGCTCTTCTCGAACGAACTCGCGCCCAGAGTCCTCATCACGCGCGTCTTTGAGTCCATGGTGCCCAGCGTCGACGTGGACGGTCCGCCTTCGGCGTGGCGAATCGACCTCGACGACGTCGTCATCCGCGACGCGGGATGCCGCATGGCCTCTAGTGAGTCCCCGATGCTCTCGGAGCTCTCAATCGCGCTCGGCCTTCGCATCGCCGGCGGCGCCCTGGACTTCCCGGAGGTCTCGCTCTCGGGCATCCCACGCCCGGGCCTCGTCCCGAACTGGTCTCCCGCCCGGCTGACGGTCAGCACCGGGGGACGCTACGCCGGCGATGAGCTCACGCTCCCGATGACCTCCATCTGGGCAGACGGCCTGCACCTCGAGGCGGGCCTCGCCCTGGGCCCGGGTGGGATCGCCGTTGCGCTCCGGTCACTCGAGGCCGCCACCTCTGTCCTCGAGGCCATCACGGCTCTCGATCCGGGGACGCTGACGAGCGCAGAGAACGCGACCATGTCGGTCACGGGCGGTGCTTCACTCGCGCACGGCCGCGCCGACGCGTCGCTCTTCGTGACGTCACCTCGCGGCGACGTCGAGCTCGCAGCCTCGGTGCGACTCCCGTCGGATGGGATTGGGCCGACGGCAGCCCCCGCGCGCGGCCTCTACGGCCTCGTGTGGCTACGCGGCGACGCCCTCACGGCCGGGCCTCTCGTCGCCGCGATGCCCGGCCTCGGCGCAGATCTGACCCTGACGACGGCCTTCGACCTCGGCACGGCTGACTCCGACGCGCCTCGCCGCGATGGCAGCGCCCTCGACGCCGACGTACGGCTCGACGCGTCCTCCCTTCGTGGGCTCCCGGTCGCCGACGGCGTCGCGACCTCGCTGTCGATGGTGGCGGGGGTTCGAGGCGACAAGGCGGTCGCGCAGACTATCGTCACGCTCGCTTCTCCCAAACCAACCGGCGCGGTGGCCCAGATCGTCTCGATAGGCCTCCGGGTCGACGGGCTCACGGCCCCCGAACGCCTCGTCGACGCCACGGTCTCGGGCGACGACCTCGATTTGGGCACGCTCTCTGCCGCGCTCCCAACCCTGCTTCCGCCACTTACGGGCCCAATCCAGACGTTCGCAGTCAGCGCGACGGCGACGCTGCCGACAGCTGGGGTTCGATTGCTCACCTCGCTGGGTGGCTCGTGGCTGCCGAGCACACTCGTCGCAGCCCCCGCTTGGTTCCCATCGGAGGCGCGAATGCAGCTCGTCGTCTCGGTCGCGCCCGGCACCAGCCCGCTGCCGGGGGGCGTCGAAGCGCAGGGTGACCTCGGCGGCGCCTTCTCGCTCACCGTCGTGAACGGACGGCCCGTCATCGCGGGCGGTCTCCTCGGCGAGTTGGGGTCCTTCTCCAGCCCCGGCTTCTCCGCTGGCGCGCTGTCCGTGGACGCGCGCCTCGAGCCGGCGACGGACGGAAACACGACGACGAGCCTGGCGCTCGTCAGTGGCGCCCTATCAGCGGGTCCTCTCACGGCCCTGACCACGCGTGTCGATTCGCTTGCCTCGCTCCAGTTCAGCGCTGCGCCTCTGGGGCTCACACTGGGTCCAACGGAGCTGAAGGTCGCTATCACGGACGTCGCCTTCGCAGGACCAGACGGCCCACTCGCGTCGCTGGACGGCGCCTCGATGGCACTCTCCACGCGTGAGGACGGCGGTCTGCATGTGTCGGGTCCCGTGACACTCACGGGCGCCGAGGCCGTCGGCGTCGCTCGCCTCCGCACGCTCGCGGCAGACCTCGACGTCGCGCTCGGCGGCAAGCGCCACGACGATCTGCGCCTGCCAGGCACCTTCGAGAAGGTCGCAGCGACCCTCACGACGCACCTGACCGCCGTGGAGGCCCCTGGCCCAACGAAGGTCCCCGCCGCCGCCGTCAGGGCGACGTGGAAAAGGTCTAAGTCGAAAGCCGCTCGCGCGACGCTGCGGGTGACCGCCCCAACCGTCACCGCCGCCGGCCAGCGACTCCGAAGCGTCGACCTTCGCGTGTCGATGCCGACACCGCGGCGAATTCAGGTCGCGGCGACCGCTTACCGGGGACGCGTTCGCGCCGACGTCGAGGCGCGCGTCATGCTCCCGAAGCCGTCGCCCAGCGCGCTTGCCCCAAGCGACGTCCCACCGCCCTCGGGCCCCATCGTGATCACTCTGGAGAAGCTGACGCTCGCCGAACAGCGGGCGCGCGTCGACATGGCGCCGGGCGCCGTCGTCCGTCTGAATGCGTATGGGATCGACCTCGAGGGTGTCGAGCTCCGCGCTGGCCCCGGCACCGGGCCCCTCTTCCCAGGCGTCATCACCATCGCGGCCACCACCGGACGACGCGGCGCGCTCTCGGCGTCGGTACAGGCGCGCCAGATCGCGATCGCACCGTGGCTCACGCTCGTCGAGTCCTTGCAGGAGGCCCCGACGATCCCGACACCGCCCGAAGCGACGCCTCCCGTGCCTGAACTGAGTGGTGCCGCGCCTCGTGAGGAAGAGCCGACTGACGCTGCGGTAGGCGGCACCCCAGTTGCCACGTCGCCTTCCGTTGGCGCCCCCGCGCCTACCGACGCTACCGAACCCGCGAGCGAGCTCACCGCTCCCACGGTGGACTCGGGACCTACCGCGAGCGGGATCCTCGACCTCGGCGTGACCCTCACGGGGACGCTGGCTAGGCCCACGGGGATCGTCACCATTCAGTTGCAGGATGGCCTCTTCCGAGGCCTCGCCGGCCTCAGCATCGCTGGGGCCATCCGGGCGACCCCGAAATCCTTCAGCGGACGTATCGAAGCTCGCTGGGAGGGCCTCAGCGGGAAGGAGAAGGTGGTCGGGCAGCGCGTCCTGGTCGAGGGGGCCATCCCGATCGGCTTTCGCCTCGACGGACGGAGACCGACCATCGATCGCGTCGCTTCCGCGCAGCTCACCATCGAGACGTCGAACATCGCGCTCGGCCCGGTCCTTCGGGGCGTCGGCGCGACCGACTACCGTGGCCTCGTCCGCGTCGAGGGTGGTCTCACGGGCTCACTCGGCAAGCCCCGTGGACGCATCGCCGTCATCGGGCGTGACCTTCGCGGACATGGTCTCAGAGCCATCGATGTGAACGTCGGCCTCGAAGCACTGGCCGACAGCTTAGCGGCGTCGGTCGTCGTCCGTCGCAAAGCGGCACGCGTCATCGAGATCGGCCTTGGTGCCCCCGTCGGACTCATCGATGGTCTCCTGAAGGGACAGTCGGCCTCGGAGCTCTTGGCGGCGATGGAGACGACGGGCCGAATCGACATCGGCCCCATCCGGGGCGGCGACCTCCTCGATGGGTCCATCGTCGGCGACTTCGGCCCCGCGGAGGCGAGTGGAAGCCTCGTGACCCGCGGGACCTTGCTCGATCTGGCCGTCACCGGGGATGTCGCCGTGGTGGAGCTCCGCCTCGGAGGCGAACGCTTCGACGCCACCATCGCGCTGTCGCGTCCTGATGCGAACACTCGCATCGACGGGGTCATCAAACATGCGAGCTCGGAGCTGGTTACCGCCCGGGGCAGCATCCCCGGGACGCTCGGCGCATGGCTCTTCGCTCGTAACTTCTCGTCATTGCTTCAAGATCCCGGTCTCTCCCTCGACGTCGACTACGCGCAGTCCGACGTCGCGGCGCTCGCGCCGCTCGCCCCCGGGATCGCCGACGCGCTGAAGACGTGGTTCGGAGCGACCGGGCTGAGCGCGCGGGCCGTGATTCGCGGCGCGACGGGTGGTCCCACGGTGCAGCTGTCGGCTCGAGTCGGGAGTCAGCTCGAGGCCCCGGTGGCCGCGTCCTCCGCGGCAGCGGCCGCTGTGGCCGCGTCCTCCGCGGCAGCGGCCGCTGTGGCCGCGTCCTCCGCGGAAGACGCCCCTTCTAGTGCAAAGGCGGCAGCCGAACCTGCGATCGAGGTCGCTGACTTGGGCGGGACCCGGCTCCTCGACTTCGCGTCCGTGTTCGTAGAGGTCACCCATCAGGAGAGTCGGGCCGACATCGTCGTCATGGCCACGCCACTCACCGAAGACGACGGCGCACCGGCCGCCAAGACGGGCAGCGCCGGCGGGAGTGGACCGCCGCTCTTCATCCACGCGCGGATGCCGATCGGGTCGTCTTTCCTCTTCGAAGGACCCTCTTTGCCGCTCGACCGTCGTCCACTCAGCGCGTGGGTGCGGTCGGAGGGCTTCCGGCTGAATCGGCTTCGGCGCGTGATGCCAGACCTCATCGGAGAGAGCGGTGGCGAGCTCTACGCTGATCTGAACCTACGAGGGACCATCGCGACGCCTGACGTCGAGGGGGGGCTGCGCGTTCGCCTCGATCGGCTGCAGGTCCGACCCGCCGGGCTCGACCAGCGCGACGTCGACGTGACGGTGCTCGTTCGCGACCGCCGCGTCGTGCTCTTCCCGGACCTACACCTCGTTCAGAATGACCGCCACCTCCGAGCACGCTTTTCGGCCACTGTGAAGTCGCTGACCGCGGCCGGGATCGAGCTCGATGGCGGCATTGAACTCGACCGCTACCCAATCCTCGGACGAGAAGACGCGAGCGCCAAAATCACCGGGCGTATCGACGTGTCGAGGACGCTCGCACGCCCACACGTCGTCGG
>CANMLD010000049.1 GCA_947498315.1 Pseudomonadota bacterium
ATCACGGTTTGGCCACTCGGAAAGCGCGCGGCCTCCACGCAGTGGTCGGTCTTGAAGGCGAGGGTGTGGAAGACCACGAGGCCGGGTCCAGGTGGGAGGGGGGCCATCGCCAAGGACCCTCGATCGAGATAGCAACCTGCATCGTCCAGAGTGTCAGATGCAGTGCAGCGGGACGCGGGTCGATCGGGGCTTGCTCATGATGCGGCGAAGACCTTACCGCACCGGCGCCTCGGTCGCGGCTGAGCTGTCGCCTCCGCCAGCCGGGCACCGCATCACGGTTTGGCCACTCGGAAAGCGCGCGGCCTCCACGCAGTGGTCGGTCTTGAAGGCGAGGGTGTGGAAGACCACGAGGCCGGGTCCGGGCGGCAGGCCGAAGGTCGGCTCGAATCGGCGGGAGAGCGCGAGTTGTGGGCCGCCGATCCAGAGGTCCTTGTCCCAGAGGCGGCAGGTGGTGTCGGCGCGCAGGAGGTTTGCGTTCATGTGGTTGATGAGGACCCAGCCGGACTCCGGGGGCTGGTTCAGGGTCCACGTCAGCGCGTCTTCGGCGTCGGCCCATCCTATCGTCGCGTGGAAGCCGAGGTGGTCGACCGAGCGGCCGGGGGCGGGAAGCTTCACGTCCGCGATGGCGCTAGCGGTCATGCCGACTGAGAGCGCGACGGCCACACCGGCCACCGATTGCAGCGCGGGACCGAACCGGGCCGCGATGAGGACGGCGGCGAGCCCGGCGGGGACCACGAAGACGCGCAGCGGCCAGACCATGAAGTCGTGCTGCACCGAGAAGAGGAGGGCCGTCAGGCCGAAGAACGCCAGGGCAGGGATCAGGATGGCCCGAGTCGCGGCATGGCGGCTGGCCCCGACGGCGCTGGCGGCCGCGACGAGCCCAAGGAGCCAGACGCCGGGCGAGTAGAGCGTGAAGAGGCTGTTCGCGGCGGCGCTCAGGAGCTCGGATGGGACCTCCGGGTTCCAGAGGCGCCACGCGCCCATCGCTTTCGTGGTGCGCCAGGCGAGCGGCGTCCATGGGTTGCCCCAACGGATGGCAACGGCGGCGAGGTAGAGCGCGTAGGGGGCGACCAGGATCGCGAGGCCTTTGAGCCGTGCGCGCCACGGGGTCCCGGACCAGAGGATGTAGAGCACGACGGGGATGAGCACCAGCGCGCCTTCCCAGCGGATGAGCGGCATCGGACCGAAGGCGAGCATGGCGCGCAGCGGGTGTCCGTCGAGCAGGAGTCGGGTACCGAGGAGGATGAGCGCGAGGAGGGCGACCTCGGGGTAGACCGTGAGCGAGAGCAAGAAGAAGCCTGGCGAGGCGCCGAGGAGAAGGACGGCGAGCCAGGCAGCGCGCTCCGCGTTCTGGGGCGCGACGCGGCGGGCCAGGCTGGCGGCGGCATGGAGAGCGACGGTCGCGAAGGCGGCGGTGGTCCAGCGTCCGAGGAGGGTGAGCGGGAGGCCCGTCAGGCGCGCTACGCCTTCCCCGAGCGCGAGCAGGCCGGTCCAGCCGGGCATCGAGAGGTGGCTGAAGGGGATGATCGCGGGGTTGTCCCACGAGCAGCGGCCGTACCAGGCGCGGATGATCTCGTCGCCGTCTTGGATGAAGATCCCGCGGAAGAGCCGAAGGCCCGCCTCCGGGTCGCTCACGAGGACGGCGAAGGCGGCCAGAACCGCCCCATAGAGGAGGGCGGCCCGCTCGGGCGTCACGGCGGTGGCGCGGCGTGCCGACGTCACTGTGGCGGGGTGCCGTCGAGGGCTCCGGGCAGGCGCTGGGCGAGGCTGTCCGTGAGATCGCGCACGCGGTCCGACAGGTTCAGCACGAAGCACCAGAGGAGCTTGCAAGCCACCGCCGGATCGGTGCGGGTGAGCGCGTGGAAGTCGTTGCGGTCGATGACGAGGACCGTGGTGGGCTCACGTGCGATGGCGGTCGCCGAACGCGGTTGGCCGTCCATGAAGGCGACTTCGCCGAAGTGGCCCCCGGGTCCAACGGTGGTGAGGTGGACGGCGCCGCGCGACACGTCCACGGCGCCGCCGAAGACGATGAACATCGTGTCGCCGCGGTCGCCTTCGCGGCAGATGACCTCGCCCGGCGCGAAGTGGCGCTCGTAGACGACCTTCAGGACCGAGACCATCTCCTGGTAGTTCAAGTACTTGAACAAGAAGAGGTTTTGGATGGCCATGACCTTGGACTGCGTGTGCAGCCCGACGTCGCGGCGGCGGGACGCGCTGCCGGACTCGGCCGAGACGATGACGGCGGTGACGTTGTCGAGCCCACCGGCGGCGTTGGCGGCGTCGATGGCGGCCGAGACCCCTTCGGAGACGACGCCGGCGAGCTCGACGTCGTTGAAGTAGCGATAGAGGCCGTCGGAGCAGAGGAGGACACGGTCTCCCTCGGCGATGTCGAGCCAGGCCGTGTCGACGCGGACGGTCGGGAGCTGGCCGACCGCGCGGGCCAGCACGTTCTTGTGAGCGAAGTTCTCGACCTCCTGCGGCAAGAGCAGGCCCTGGCTGACCATCTCTTGCGCGAGCGTGTGGTCGACGGTGAGGCGTTGGGCCTCGTCGGCGCGAAGCAGGTACGCGCGGCTGTCGCCGACGTGGCCGAGGACGGCGCCCCGCGGGCCGATGGCGAAGACGATACCGGTCGTGGCCATGCCCCGGTAGTCGGCGTTCTTCTGCGAGAGCTGGTAGATACGATCGGTGGCGCGCTGGAAGAGCTGGTCCATGAGCGCGAGCAGCTCGCGGCGCACGGTCGAGTCGTCGCCCCGGGACGAGAGCGCCTGCGAGAAGGGCTCGCGGAACTCACCGACGACGTCGCAGAAGAGGCGCGACGCCATCTCGCCCGCGTTGGCGCCGCCGACACCGTCCGCGACAGCATAGAGGCCGCTCGTGTCGTCGGCGAAGAAGGAGTCCTCGTTGTTGTAACGAGTCTTTCCTGTGTCGGTGCCGGCTACTGAACTCGATTGCATGGCACTTTATAGCGCACAAGCGGGGCCTGGGGCGAGGGGCGAGGGCGCCTATTCGTGATGGGTCGGCACGTTAGCAAGGGACCGCGGGGTCTCGCTCCTTCTACCAAGTGAGTCCAGTTTCCGACGAAGCCGCGGGAACCACTTCCTGGGTCGTTCGTGCAATGCTCCCGTGATTGTTCGCCCACTCGATGAGGTCCCGAGAGCCGGTGCACCGAGCTCCGAGCTCGACGCGCGTACGCTCGCGGCGGCCCAGCGGGGCGAGCGGGCGGCACGCGGCGCGTTCATCGCGATGTACGAGCGCCGGGTAACCGCGCTCGTGAGTCGGCTGCTCGTCGGGCGGTCCGAGCTGGTCGAGGACGCCGTTCAGGACGTGCTTCTGAAGCTCCTGACGGAGCTTCATCGCTTCGATCCAGCGGGGCCCGCGCGCCTTTCGACGTGGGCGCTGACGGTCGCGACTCGGCTCAACCTCGACCGATTGCGGCGGCTGGGGACCGAGCGTCGGCTCATGGAGGCGGGGGAGGCCGATGACCATGCCGGGCCGAGCGGGGTAGGGCGCGTCGAAGCGCTCGATCTCGGCGCACGGGTGACCGCAGCGATGGCGGACCTTCCGGCGGACCACCGCGCCGTGCTCATCCTGCGGGCCTAACACGATCTCGACTACGACGAGATCGCGGTAGCGCTCGAGATCCCAGTCGGGACGGTGAAGTCGCGCCTCGGGCGCGCACGGGAGGTGCTGAAGCGCCCCGTTGGAGGAGCACCATGACGCGAGATTCGTCGTCGGACGACTTTTCGCCCGTGGAGAGGCTCGGGCTCGAGGCGTGGGAGGCGCCGCCGCCGCCGCTCGGGCTCACGAGCGACGTTCTGGGCAAGCTCGACGCCCTGGAACAGGTGCAGCAGCGCTCACGTCCAGGCTCGATTCGTCGCGGGCGGCCAGGGCGGTGCGCTTACGTGGGCCGCGGCCGGGCTAGCGCTCGCTGCCGGCCTAGCGCTCGCTGCCGGCCTGGCGCTGTGGCTCTGGCCGCGGGGACAGGTCTTCGAGCAGCGGCTCGAGGCTCAGGGCCGCGTCACGGCGGCGATCGGCGAGTGCGGCGTGCTCGTCGCAGAAAAAGGCAGCGAACTTCACTTTCGCGTGGAACCGGACGGCGCGATGCGCGTGGAACAGGGCCGAGGCGACGTCTTCTACCGCGTCGAGCCCGGCGCTGCCTTCGTGGTGGCGACCCCGCTCGGCGCGCTGACTGTGCCGGGGACGTGCTTGCGAGTAACCATGATGAGCGATCCAGGCGAGAGAGAGACGACGATGCAGAACGAGAAGACGCGAGCGGTGGGGAAGGCAGGACGGTCAGTGCGGGAGCTCACGGGGGCGGCGCTCCTCGGGGCGGCGGCGACGTCCGTGCTCTTCGTGACTGAGTTCGAAGGCCGCGTGGATGCCGCCACGCCTACCGATAGGGCCACAATCGATGCTGCCAGACTGGGACTCTGAAGCCCGATGGGACTCTCCTGGTCGTCGAGACCGGCGCGCCTCTGCTCACGCAATGGGCCGAGCCGATTCCGGAGGTTCCCGTCGTTCAGGCACCCTGAGTGGCTGAAGAGGTTCAGGTTTCAGCCGCAGAAGCGCCGACCGTGGCCGTGCCTGTGCCAGCGCCGTCACTTGAGGCGGACTCCGCACGCGCCCAGCGCGAGCAGCTCGAATCGAAGGTGGCGTCGCTCGAACGGGGGCTCGCGAAGACGCGACGGCTCGCGGAGAAGGTCAAGGAGGTCGCGAGCGACTTCTCGTCGGTCCATATGACCGGGCCTGTCGCGGCGGTCTACTCCGGACTCCTCCCTGTCTGGCTATGAACCGGTGATCTCGCAGATCTTCGAGACCGGGTTCAGAAAGGACTTCCATGAACCACCGCTCACACGTGCGGCACTACCGCTTTCGACCGAGTAGGCGATCTGCCGGGTGACATCGGTTGGCGGCCTGGGACTTGCGTTTTTGTCGATATTGTTGGTCTTCATGTTGTACTTCAGGACCGTGCATTTGGCGCCGGCTGAGATGAACCCGGCGACGCCGATCACCCGGGTATGCGAAAAGCCGGATTCAGCGAGTCTTTCGGCGAAGCGCTTCGCGTACGGGTCCTTGTTTAAGATCACCCGTCCCATCGCCACGCCGGTATTACACGCCCACAGGAAGATGGTGAGGTTCATCTGTTGTGGGCTGAGCCCCTCGTCACTGAGCAGGTTGACCATCCGGTCGGCGCCGTAGTGCGTCTTGTGCGAGCCGATGCCCGCCCCGTGGTTGCCGTGCCCGAAGATGATGAGCAGCGCAGGATCCGTCGTGTGGACGTTCGCCAATCCGTTGCTCCCGGGAATGGTGGACGTCACTTGGTTCGACCGCAGGCCGAAGGCTCCGGGGATAAGCTGACCGCCAAACTGGAGCGCCAGGTCATTCGGGTCGTCGTTTGCGGGAGTAAAGAGCCAATATCCAGCTGCCACGGGTAAAACCTCTCAACACCGAAGCTCATCCACTCGCGCACCGGCGATAATTCTCTACTAGACCGAAGTTCCGTTGTCGAGCGCCCAAGTCCCTGAAATCACGCGATGAGACATCGTTGTAGCCAGAAAGAACCCCATTGATTTCAATGGCTTCCATGGGAGTAGCGGAACTCCAGGCTAGACCGATCTCACTCGGGCGGTTTCGAGTTGTGAAGTGCAGCTCGAAACGAGCCGTGTCAAGCTGGCGAGCGATGAACTCCAGAGACCCACTGCGCTATGATCCGACCGAACATCGCATCGCCGTCGACCTCGACGGCGTCCTCGCCGACTTCGACGCCCGCGTTCAAGAGCAGCTCGGCTATACGTTCGCCGACCTGACGACTCGGGATGCGAAGGCCGAAGGATGGGCGCGCCTTTCGAAAGTGTCACACTTCTATCGTGACCTCGCGCTCATGCAGGACGCCCTGGAACTCTGGGATGCAGTGCTGTCGCGTTGCCCGAACCCGTACATCCTGACCGCGATCCCGCGCCGGACGACGATGGCGACGGCCGAAAGCGACAAGCGTCTTTGGGTTCGCCGGCACCTCGGCGCCCACGTGGAGTTTCGAATCGGGCCCTTCTCCCACGACAAGTGGCGGCATGCGCGGCCGGGCGAGGTGCTGATCGACGACCGCGTGTCGAATATCGACGAGTGGCGGGCCCGCGGCCATGGGATTGGTGTCTTGCATACGTCGGTGGCCGAAACATTGGAGGTTCTGCGTGGGCTTTGACTCGTGGCGGGCAGCGATTGGCGCGATCCTACTCCTGGGATCGCCGGCTCTCGCGGCCCCGCCGGCAGTCTCGGAGCGATACCCCGCAGCCTCCGGATTCGAGACCATCGAGACCAGCGTGGGCCCGGACGGCGTGTCGACTACGACCCTGAGCCGTACGACCTGCACGCGCAATGGCGTCGTCGAGAAGTGCATCATCGAAGCCGTCACCGGGAAGCCCTTCAAACAGAGCAGCGAGTCCACTCTCGATGAGCGCGGGATCTGGTCGCGGGGAACGGCCAACGACGGCGGGATGAAGGTGACCTTCGAGCCGGCCGTCCTGACGTTCCCGAGCGACGCACGCCCGGGCTCTGAGTGGCGGGCCGAGTTCGACGAGACGATGACCATGCCGGACGGGCCGCCCGTCAAGCGCCGATCCATCCGGGAGTCCGTCGCCGTCGCGACCGAGCGGTGCCCGAAAGGGCGAGCGGGCCTCCTCGTGAAGACCACGAAGACGACCGACGGCGCACTCCGGATGAAGTCCGAGTCGCTCTTCTGCACAGGGCTCCCCGCGCCGTACGCCGTCGACGTCGAGCTCTTCCGCGATGGGAAGCGAAGCCACACCATCTCGTCGCGGCCGACGTCGCCGTAGTCACCAAAGGACGGGCTGACCGTTGGCATCGAAGCGGATGAGTGTCGGCGGCGAGGGGTAGCCGAATCCGAGGACGATGTTTACGCCGAATGGCGCGACGAAGGGCGTGCCAACGCTCTGCCCGAGCTGGTGGGTGCGCGCGTTGGCGGTATACCGGTCGAGTGGGACGGAGAGCCTCTCGAGCTGACTGGCCGGGTAGCCGTACCGCGGCAGGCTGAAGAAGACGATGCCCGAGACCATTCCCAAGGCCACGGCGGAGGTTGGGTCGGCTGCGCCATGGACGACCGGGCCGTGCCAGAGCGATTCGTAGACGCCGGCACCATCGAAGCTGCCGAGATCGAAGCCCGTGACTCCTGGCCCGCCATCATCCGTGAAACCGTAGGGCGCGAGCGGCGTGAGGGCCCAGAGCCGTTCGACGTCACTGCCAATGGGGGGTGGCGCGCGCACCAGGAGCGGTGCCGTGCCATCGGGGAAATACCCGAGCGGCAACCAACCCTCGCCCGTGCTGCCGAGCGGCTGCACGAAGGAGTCGAAGTCACTGCAAGACAGATCGCACGGCGTGCTGCATTGACCGCTCACGAGGAGCTCTCCACCCCACGCCATGGCTCCGATGACCTGAAGCTGTCGGCCCTGGCCGCACTCCACGGGGAGGGAACGCAGCGCGCACTCGGCATCGGGACCGAATGAGCACTCTCGAACCGCAATTTCACCCGCCCTCTCGGATACTTGCAGCAGGGTCGGCTCGACGGCGCCGTCCACCAAAAGGGTGCGGTCGGCGCTGTCGAAACGTGCGGCACCGGGCTCCGGCTCGTCAAGGACGAGACCGCCGTCCGCCTGGGGAAGCAGGCGCAGCAGCGACGGCTGATTACGGCTCTCGAGAAAACACACGCCCCCCGAGCACGGCCCCGCGAGCGAGAGGAGCGTGCCGACGGGCCCTTCGAACGCCGCGATGCGCACGCCGTTGGCGTCGAGGCGCTCCACGGAGACCGTCCGATCCTCCCGGACGAAGACGACGTAGAACCCCTGAGCGTCATCCGGGACGAGCCCGACGATCGACCCACGTTCCGCCCACTCGGGCTCACAGCGGGCGAAAGGCTCGAGTTCGCCCATACTGCAGCCCACGTCCACGAACGGAAGGTCCGGTTCACCGACCTCGGCGGCGTCCGTAGCGTCCGCGATCATACCGTCGAGTGGGGCGCCGAAGTCCTCACTGACCTCCGCCGGCTGCTCGCACCCAGCCGCGAGGATCCAGGCGACGACGAGACCAAAGAGTCGCCGATTGGGGCTGAAGAGACGTCGAGGTCGGTGAGTTGTAGTTGTCATCGCATACGCGCAATGCACTGGTCGTGCCAAGTGAAGGAGCAGGTTCCACCGTCATCTCTCGGCCCAGAGGTGGGGAGAAGTGACTCGTGTGGGGATTTTCTCTACACATCCGAGACCCCTCCGACCTTTCACAATCTATCAAATCCTGAGGTCGCTTGGACTTTCTGAGAGCCAAGCTGCAGGTTCAGGCTCGCATGAACACCGCCTCCTTCCGGCTCGCCTTGGGCGTCTCCTCGATTCTACTGGCCTGCACTCCGACACGAAGGCCGCGCTCGCGGAAGCTGATGCACGTGCCAGGGCCGCCGAGGCCGCCCTAGCGAAGTTACTAAGTGATCTCGGCAAGAAGTGACCTTGTCGCGACTCCAGCGTCGCCCAGACGCTCTCCCTCTCGGGCAGGCTGAGGCGACGTCTTCTACCGCGTCGAGCCCGGCGCTGCCTTCGTGGTGGCGAACCCGCTCGGCGTGCTGACTGTGACGGGGACGTGCCTGCGAGTAACCAGTTGCGCCGCCTCTACACGCTCGTGACGGGCGACGATCAGGTCGACAACCCTGGCCTCCGAGGCGATGCTCGCCGAGATCAACGACAAGTTCGAGCCGCGCGATCAGCGTCTGGCCTTCGAGCGTCTCTCCGCGGAGCGGGGTGGGCTCCAACCGGCGCCGGCGGAGGCAGTGGAGCTGCCCCCATTGGAACCGGTCTATCGCCTGCTCACCTCGATGGGCGACCGCATCGAGAGCGAGCTGACGGAGCGGGTCGGCGTGGACCGAGCACGCCAGATGCGCGACGCCCACGACGGCTGGGGGAGCGCGTCTCCGAGCTCGTACGGGTGCGCGAAGCGGACGCCCTAGCGCATGCCCTAAGCGGACGCCCTCGTGATTGACTCGACACCTGGGGCTACTGCCGGCGGTGCTGGCGGGTCGCTCAGGGCTGCTCATTGGCTTTCAGCGTTCAGCTTTCAGCCGTCAGCTCCGGCCGCCCGGCCGACCGGCTTGTCTACTACGGCGGGGTGTTCCGTGTCCTCACCGGGCTGACCGCTCGTGACTGACTTGAGTGGCGTGACCTTCGGTGGGGGTGCGGCTGGATTCTGGCGTCATCTTGGGACCTCCTGGGAACAAGCCGGCATGTGGGGCGGACTGCATTGGGAATCCGCGACCGAGAACGGCCCTTACGCGGCGCCGTCGAAGCTGTCGTGCACGTCCTATGTCGCGACCACCAGCCAATTGACGGTGGCCGCCTTCGACTGCGACGGCTTCTTCGTTGCGTCGAACGACTTGTCCCGTGCTCTAGTGGCCGGGGCAGCAGGGGCCGATATGCCAAGTAGTTACGGCAAGATCGTCGCGAGCGGTACTTACACGGACGGCGGGGTGTGGTGGGACGTATGCGTCGATTCCGAGTCCGACTCGGGTCCCGGGCCGAAAGGAGGGTGGGTTGACGGCGTTGCGTTCTCACCCAGTTCGGGCGCGTCCACCAAGGAGCCGGAGCGCAGCTCGTGGAAGAAGTGCGGCGGTAGCCCTCCCGCCGCAGCGCCTCCAGCCGCACCGCGATGGCAAGGGGGTATTCGCTGAAGGTGCGGCTGACTCTGTCTCTACCGGCACCACGGTCGGCACGTTACAGCAGAGACGATGAGCAATGCTTTGACCCGCCTCTCTCGTCTGCCTCTCATCCTCGTCCTCACCGCCTGTTCGGGCTCCCGAAGCGGACGCCCTCGTGCATGCCCGAGGCGGACGCCCTGAGCTCTACAGGATGTCTTTGAGCGGCTGCCCCGGGTTGAAGCGCCGGAAGTCGAGGCACTCTACGAAGGCCTTGATGACGCGGCGCGTCGCGAGGCCGCCGAAGCGGTCGAGGAGCTTGGCAGTGAGCGCCGTGACCGTCAGTTCGGGGAACGACACGCCGTGGAGCGCGCCGTAGGTCTGGTTCAGGCGCTCCATGAGGGTTCGGAGCGCGCGCGGCCGCAGCGTGTCGATCTCGAGGACGGACTGCTCGCTGCGCCATTCCTTGTATTGACCGCGCATGGGGCCGGGCGTCGTGGCGAGCACGACCTTCAGGCCGCTCGGGATGCGGTATAGATACGGGATCTTACGGTGGCCGGCGTAGATGAGGCCGGTCGTCGCGCCGACGTAGCTGGTCTTGCCCTTCTCGACCGCTTCGTCGAGCAGCGCGGGGTCGTCGCTCGCCGTGAGCGTGAGCCCGCGGAAGAAGGACTGCGCGCGGGTGAAGTGGAAGCGGTAGAGGCAGGCGCTCGCGGTCTCGACCTCGTCGACCAAGATGAGCATGCCGCGCTTGCCGAGCACCTCGCTCATCAGGTAGCCAAGGCCCGAGAGCAGGTTGCAGTAGACGTTGGCCGACGTGGTGAAGTCCGGCAGGAAGCCCGTCACAGCGGTCGCTTCGCCGGTGCCGAGCACCGCTTCCCAGTCATCGGGGCGCATCGTGCCACGCCGGATCCGTTCGAGCACGTTGCCGAGGATCGGGTGGTCGGGCGCCGGATTCTCGGGGGAGGCGTCGACTGCGGCTAGGAGCGCATGCTCCAGCTTACCGATGCCCGGGACGTCGAGGCCGCGGGCGATTTGCCGGTAGAGGCGCTTCGAGAACGCGGCGCTCTCTTCGCCCGCGTCGAGGTGCGAGTAGCTGACGGCCCACCCCTCGCTGAGCGCACGCGCCCGGATCGTTTGCAGCAGGTGGCTCTTGCCACTCCCGTACGCGCCTTCGATGAGGAGGCTGCCATCGGCTTGGTCCGAGAGCCAGTGCTTGAGATGCGCCAGTTCGTCGTCGCGGCCTTCCGTCCACTGCTCCACGTAAGCGTCTGGGACGGTCCCGAGGCGGAAGGATTCGATGACGGCGCGTTCCGCGTGGCCCGCTTCGATCTTGCGCGCCGTGGACGGCAGCCCCATGCGGTGCGATGGTCCGTCGCTATCGACCGGCATCGAACGCGACACCGGCCTGCCGACCCGGCTCGGGTCGATCTTGCCGCCTGCCGGTGGATCCCAGATGAGCTCGGGGCCGCGAACCCAGGCCTTCACGGCTTTAAACTGCACCCAGTACTCGTAGCCGCGATAACGCGTCGCGAGGACGTCGCCCGGCCCCATGAGGCGGTGCCGGACGCGGCTACCGACCGGGATCTCGGCGGTCACCGCCATGGACTGCGACCCGTGCGTAGACCGGCGCTCATGACGAAGGCGCCATCAGCTTTCGCGCCGTCGCGAGGTCGAGCGGGGTCGCTTGCCCGGCACGGATCGCCTGAAAGGCCTTGATGCAGCCCTGCACGAAGAGGCGCTTGTAGCCGACGTCGCCGAAACGCTGCTCGTAGGCCGCTTTCGCGACCGCACCCACGGCCACGGACTTGTTCTCGAGCTTGCAGCCGTAGGCCGACTCGAAGACGACCCCGAGCTTCTCACCGATGGTTTGGAGCAGCACTAGCGGCTCCTTCACGACGTCATCGAGCCGTATGGTCACGCCGGTCGGGTTGTAGACGTCGAAGATGGTCGCGATGCGCTGATTGAGGGCCTCATAGACGCTCGACCGCCCCTCGAAGAAGCGCTGATCCGGTACGGCGTACATCATTAGGACGCCGCCGAAGTGCTGATGGCCGCACTCGTCGATGAGCTCACGGAGGTTCGAGAGCAACGCGTCGCGTTGGCGAGTGGAAAGGCTGGGGAGCTGCTCGGCCTCATCGAAGAGGATGACGAGGCCCGGGTGCCCCATCGCCTGCAGCCACTGAACGAGCGAGCGCAGCATCGAGAGCGCCACGCTTCGGTCGATGCCGTGCAAGAGGCCGAGCGGCCGGTGTATGGCAGCGGAGAAGCCATCGGCCGAGAGCCACGTCAGGAGCGCTTCGAGCGTCGTGTCGTCGCCGGACGCGAGGGCCTCGATGGCCTTCGAGAGCGCCTTCTGCATTTGCAGGCTGTCGAGCCCCGACAGCGCCGCGCGGGCGACCTCGAAGGCGGCCGACGCCAGCTCAGTGGACGGGACGTCGCGCGCCTGCAGGTCCTCGATGATGCTCGCGTGCCACGATTTCAACAGCGGCAGGAGACCCGGCTGCGAGAGCACGTCGGGGCGTTCGGTCGACGGCGGCAACGCCACACGCTTCACGATGGCGGCGTAGACGCGGTCGAGTTGATGAAACGGCGACTCGTCGGACGAGAGCGGCACGTACGCGACCGGGAAGCCGCGCTGCCAGGCGATGGCGCGGAGGCTGTAGAGGAAGTGCGTCTTGCCGCCGCCGTAGGTGCCGACGAGGAGCTTGAAGGACGAGCCGCCTGCGGGCAGGAAGTCCCGCAGGTAGTCGCCCTCGAGCACGTCGAGGACGCCGTCGATGCCGGCTGAGAAGTGCTGAAAGCCCCATTCGGGCGGCGTGCCCGTGGAGCCTAAGGTCTCGATGATGCGGCGCGCGAGGACCGGGGAAAGACTCATCCGCGTTCATTCTCCCGGAACCCGAGATAGGCGTAGTGCGTGCCTGCAACCCAGAGGTGGTCCGCCGCCTTCTTCGTTTGGTCGCGTGTCGCGACCGTCAGCACGAGCTCTTTGCCCTGCCAGAGATGGTGCCGCAACCGGCCGAGATCGTGGGCGAATGACACCCGCGGCACCGCGATGAAGCCCGATCGCTGTGGCGCTGCACGGAAGGCCGCGCTCTGCCGGCCGAAGACCAGCTCGGCGTACACGTCCGCGATGGGGACCTTGTCGGCCGGACCGTACGCGCGGCGCGCCATGGCGGTGCGCCAGGCGGCGTGTAGCTCGGCGAGGAAGGCCTGATCGTTCAGTGGGCCCGGCTCGATGAGCTCTCGGGCGCGCTGCACGGCCTTGAGCACCAGCGCTGCGTCGACCGGGATGGTCTCGAAGAGCTCGATCTTAGGCCCGTAATAGAGGCGAACTTCGGGCCTATCGGCTTCGACCAACTCGATCGTGAATGGACCGACTTCGAGGGTCGGGAGCCGGCCTTGGAGCCGAAGCCCGAGGGGTTCGAGCGCTTCGGCCAGCTCGCCAGCGAAGATGACTCGGCTTCGCTCGGCGACGCCGCGGGCCTCGGCGTCGAGCGGTTTCAGCCACTCGTTCGCTGAGCCCAGCGCCGTCGCGAGCTCACCGATCTGCTTCAGCGACGACAGTGCGCCCTGAGTGGCACCGAGGACCTGAAACGGCCTGTCATGAGGGTCGCCCGCGTTCCCTAGCGCCTCGATCAGGCCGGCCACGGCCTTCTCGAGCTGCTTCGCCGCTTTGAGCGTCATCGCCGCCGGGCTCGCCTTCGCGTCGCCGGCTTTCGATGCGCTGTTGCGCTCGGGGGTCGCCTCGTCCGATGGCCGTCCGACACTCATGGGGTGGTCAGCTTCTTGGCCAGATCCGCTAGCACCGCGCCGTCCACCGGTGCGAAGCGGTTTACGCGCATGTCAGCGCAGATCTTCGGGGACTTCTCACAGACGCTCGCGAGCGCCTCACTCAGCCCCTTCACCGGCGCGCCGACTGCCGAGACGATGGCGCCGGGCAGCTCTGGGCCTGAGAGCACCGTCTCGAGCGTCTGCGCAAGCGGGAGGCCTTGCAGCGCCTTTTGTTGTACGTCATCGATGATCGCCGCCTGAACCTCGCCTTTGTCCAGGTCTTTCAGCGCCTTGAGCGCGGTGCGTGCCTTCACGAAGCTGGCGCCACCGTTTAGGTCGACCTTGCCGTCGAAGCCGACACGACCGAGGAAGCCCGCCGAGGCGGCGAGGCCCGACGCGATCTTCTGACCCTTGAGCGCCTCGAGCGTGACGCCTTTCTTGGCCAGCACGTGATAGCGGCTCGCGGTCTCGGTGTTGGCGAGTGTCGCCACTGGCTGCAGCTTCCAGGCGGTGTTGCGTTCGAGATACACGTCGAGTGGCAGCACGACTACGGACGCGCCGCCGGCAGCCATAGCGGCCTGGCACGTTGCGGCGTCATTGACGTAGTCGCCTTTCACGGAGGTCCAGCCGGCGGACTGCTTGAGCGCACCGAGGAAGGCGTCGACGACGGGCTTGGCGTCCGTGCTAGAGCCCGGCCCACCGGGGAAACAGAGCAAGAACGACACGTCCTGCGCGAACGCGACACGAGGAGCAGTGGCGAGAAGAATGAGCGTAAGCTGGATGGCTAGCTTCATGGCGGCGGCATCCTGTCAGAAAACCGGGCTGAATGGAACGATTGGGGCGCCTCCCGGTGCGGCGGGCCCGGCTGCGGGCTGAGCAACGTCCGTGCCAGAAGGGGTCGAGAGCGCTAGAACGTGTTCTGAACGGGGTTTCTCGGCGAACTGCTCGAGTCGGGTGCGCACATCGCGCCGCGCCCCCCCGCTCAGAAGAAGATGCGGCCCTTCAGGAAGACGGTGCTGGTGCCGGCGACGGGCGAGCCGAACTTGGTGGCTGTGTCGCCAGTGAACTGCGCCCCGTAGAGGAAGGCCCCAAGCGTGATCTCCGCACCGTCAAAGGGCTTTCCGATGATCTGCGGGAAGAGGATCCATGAGGCGTCCTGGAGGTTCACGACGCCGAAGGTGCGCAGAACGAGCGTGTCATGGAGGAACTTGAAGTCCATGCCCGCGACCACGTAGTCGTCGAGGTTCTTCTCGCCGAACTCGTCCACGAAGCCGTGGAGGTACTGCACGTTGATGTACCACCAGGGGAAGGGAGTGTAGTCCATGCCGACGGTGGCTTTCACGAAGGCGCCCTTTTCGTGCTCGAGCTCCGGGCCGTTCGGGAAGGTGTCGCCCGCGGCGTTCCCGGCGAACTCGGTGCCGTCGATGATGATGTAGAGGTCATCGTGAAAGACGAGGGCGACTTCGGTCCAGAGCCCGAGCCCGTCGAGGTAGTCGAGGCTGGTGGCCATGTCGATTCCGAGGACCTGCATCTTGGGGAAGGTGAGGTCGAGGGTCGTCAGCACGTCGCTCGAGTCGCCGGTCACGATGGCCGTCTCAGCACGGGGGATGTCGTCGAAGCCGCGGAAGTAGCTGAGCGACATGTCGACGCCGAGGAGCTTCCAGCCCATCCGGGCGCCGACCATGGTGTTCTCCATCGTCGCTTCGGGTTTCACTACGGAGACGTCGTAGTTGATGGTGGCGCCACCGGCGAGGTAGGCCTTCTGCTGGGCCGCGAGGGCTGAGATGTTGTCGGTCGTCGCGAGCCGGATCTGCTCGTCGACGTCGGTGAAGGCCTTCCGCGCGCTTCCGGGGAGTTGGGCCGGCTTGAAGAAGGGCACGAACGCCGCTTCGAGGAAGAACTCGTCGAACCAGGGGTCGTCCTCGTCGCCGAAGCTGAAGTACGGCGAGTAGCGGATGTGGATCATCTCGTTCGCGATCGACTCGCCGAAGGCCAGCGAGTCTTCCACGTCGAGTGCGTTCGTGTTGGCTGTGGGGTGGAACTTGTCGGCCGTACCCCAGATGAGGACTTTGCGCCCGAGTGAGATATCGAGGCCGTCGAGCCCCGCGTCCATGAAGGTCACAAACAGCGAGTCCGACTCGAAGCGGAAGGGGTCGATGGCTTGACGGTTAGAGAGCCCGTCGAAGGTGTCGGCGGTGCCGCGCTCGATGAAGACCAGCTCGAGGTGGCCCTTGCCCAGGATGTTCGTGCCGTACTGGCCCGTCACCTCGACGGACGCGCCCGACTCCGAGCGTTCGAAGGCCATCTCTTCGGTCGCTTCGACGCGCAGGTCCGAGTAGATCTCCGCTTTCCAACGGAAATCGGCGGTTTGAGCGGAGGCCACGCCCGTCCACGTCAGGGTGGCCAGAGCCGCGAGCGCGGAGCGGAAGGCGCTTCGGATCACTGGCCGCGAACCAGGCTGCGCTTGCTGAAGATGTTGTCGGGGATGTCGTCGCCGATCTTCTGCTCGAGCATGTCGAGCGTCGTGCTCAGGCCCGTGCTGACTTCGTTCATCGTGATCGACTTCCAGGTTGGAGCGCCGCCGTCCTCGGTGAAGACGTTACGGACCTGCTCGCGCACCTTTTTGCCGGCCTCCCAGTACTCCATGCGGTCAACGAGCGCGGCCTTTTTGTCCACTCGGAGGCGGAGCTTCTCCCAGCTGGCGTCGGCGCCGGCCTTACGCGTGAGGTCGAGCCAGAGGTGCGTCGCCGTGTCTTCGCTGAACGCGGCGTCGTAATCGGGCGCGAGCATGACGGCGTTCATGTCTTCGTAGGTGATGTTGCTACCGAGGAGCGTCTGACGGCGAGCCGAGCTCGCGACACGGCGGACGTTGTCCGTCTGCGGCGAGTACACGTACATGTCGCCGTCCCCAGCCGAGAGCATGCTCATGCCCTTCACGTCGCCCGGCTCGAGGAAGCGCACGAGACGCTTGTTGCCCTTTTGCCACACGGAGAAGGTGACCTGCCGACCCTGGCCGCCCTTCTCCTTGACCGTCATGCGGAAGACCCACTTCTGCGTCGGGTAGTCGTAGGTGCGCTTGTCGATGGCTTCGAGCACGGCGCTGCCGCCCTTGGCCTTCAGCGCGTTGACGTCAGGGGGCGCTGCCGCTGCTGTGGCGACGAGTGCGATAGAGAAGAGAGGGGCGAGGAGGGTCAGGCGAGTCATCGTGATGAGCCTCATGTCCAGGGGCGCTAGGGCCGCGCGCCACGGTGGCTGAGCCGGGAGGGCTTCGTTTCAGGAGGCCCCCACAGCGGCGCGCGAATATGCCGGCGGTGGTCTCCGGGGTCAATCGCCCCCGTGTCACCGCTTCTAAGGCTGAAACGCGTTCTCGCTGTCTTCGTAATCCCTCGGCCCTGCCTTCGAGGGGGACACCGACAAGACCTCGCCAATCGCCTCCTCGCACGCTGCGTCCACGACGGCTTCGAGGTCCCATCATTGCTCCCCTCCGCCGAACTTCAGGCCGCGCGCATCGAGCCCCGCCTTGATCTTGGCGGCGCGCTCTGGGGCGAAGTGACCAAACGCCTTGCCACCGACTTTCTTGGCGGTGTCTCCCGCAAGGTTCATGGCGCCGGCCTCGGCCATGTCGCCGAGCGAACACTGTCCGTCGCCCGTGAAGATCTCTTCGGCGCAGCGGCCCAGCATGGAGCGCGTCAAACCGACGGCGCCGGGCAGGAAGACCTCGGCGACCGTGCCCGCCGCATCAGCGACCTTGCCGACGGTCTGGGCCGTCTTGATGGCGTCGGCGGCTTCTTTGCGATCTTCGGCTTGCCCCTTCTCGTAGCTGCGCTCCTCCGGAGCCACCATTTGCTTTGAGAGAGACGCGAGCAAGACGGCGGTGTCGGGGCTCACGTGTGGGCTGCATGCGAGGTCACGTCGGTGGGCGAGCTCTGGCGCCTGGCCGTAGGCGCGAGCGACGCGCATCAGGCCACCTCGCTCCATGAGGTATTGATTGCGGCCGACGGTTACGTTGGCTGACGTGCACGCCTGCTGGTGTCGGAGGTCGTCTGCGGCCGACTGCGGCTTCTTCTTCGGGCTGAGCGCGGCCTGGCCGCTCTGGTAGCCCTGAGGGCGTGGGGACGTCGTAGGGGCAACGCGGACGGCGGGAGAGGGCTGTACGGGGCTCTGGTTCAACGGACGAGACACCTTCACCATGGGGACCTCCAACGAGCGGCGCCTTTGAGACGCGGACGGGGTGTGTGAATTCCCCCATCGCACGTGTCGTGCCGGAGCAGTCCCTCCGGAGCTAAACGGTGTACTGCGCTACGATCTGCTCCCAAGGGCCCCAAAGTGGGCCCTCGCAAAATCCGGTGCAGACCCCACCACGTCACACTTTTCCGGGCGGTCACGCGGGGTCGCTGGGTTCAGGTGTCCCCGGCGAGGCTGCGCTGGGAAAGCCGGGTTGACCCGTTCTCGCACGTCACGATACTCAGTGTCAGGAGGGCCCCTCACCCGATGTCGTTGATCTCCGACACCCACTCTCTCTTCCGCGCCAAGAAGGACCGTCCCGAGCGCTACACGGCTCACACCCCGGACGGGTGGGACATCGCGCTCTATCGCTACCGGCCGGAGACCGAGGTGCGCGGACGAACGCCGGTCTTTCTGTGCCACGGCCTCGGCGCGAATCGGTACAACCTCGATGCGCCCGGTCGGCTCTCGTTTGCGCTCTGGCTCCGGTCCTTTGGGTATGACGTCTGGATCGTCGAGCTTCGGGGAGCTGGGGAGTCGTCGAAGCCGAAGCTCCGAAACAAGCTGCGCTACGACTGGACTTTCGATGACTACGTACAGAAAGACGTGCCCGCGGCGCTGGCGCTCGTCGCCCGTGAGACCGGCGTCGATCAGGTGCACTGGGTCGGGCACAGCATGGGCGGCATGGTCGCTTATGCCTATGCGATCGAGCAGTCGCGCCGCGGACAGTCGAGCCATCTGCGGACATTGACCGCGGTCGGCAGTCCCAGCTTCGCCCGCGCCGAGTACGGGTTTCTGAAGCAGCTCGTGAAGCTACGTTTCCTCCTCGACGTCCTCCCGCGCATTCCTTACGGCGGTCCCGCGTACCTGCTCGCGCCGATCATGCCGCTCGTGAAGGTGACGGCGGGCCGGATCTTCGCCAACCCGCGCAACATGAGCACCGTCGACCTCATGAAGCTCGTCGCGCTCGTGCCGCAAGACCTCCCGTCGACGCTGATCAAGCAGTTCGCGGACTGGATCGCCGAGCGCGGCTTCACCGGCGGTGCGGGTACCTACGCCGGCGAGCTTCACCGCATCACCGAGCCCGCGCTCATCGTCGCGGGGCCCGTGGACGTCATCACGCCGCTTCGGGATCTGCAGCACGTCTTTGACGAGATATCGAGCCGCGATAAGCGCTTCTTTGCCGCCGGGCGCAGTACCGGATGTGCCCATGATTACGGGCATATCGACCCAATTCTCAGTTGGCGGGCCAAGGAGGAGGTCTGGCCGCACATCCGCACTTGGATCGAGACCCACTGATCTCGCGACCCGCTTCCTCCCTCTGATCCCTCCCTCTGATCCCACCCTCTGATGCCTCCCTCTGATGCCTCCCTCTGATGCCTCCCTCTGATGCCTCCCTGAAATCCGTTGTCGCCGCCATTGCAGCGGTGTGCTCGCGAAAAGGTGTACTAGGCGCGCGGCGTGGGCTTGCATTGTGGGCTTTTATCTTGATACGAATTATCAACATCATGAATTTTCGGGGCTCATAGAGGACACGATGCGACGGCTACACCACTACCCATCAAGTGTATCTGGACGCCAGTCTCTCGTATAAACCGTTGTCCTGGCTCGCCGCCGTCGTGCGCGGCGAGAACCTCACCGGATCACGGCTGGTCGTGTTTCGCCGTCCCTACGGCGCCCGCCCCGGCAAGCCACTGGCTATCGAAGGAGGCCTCGATTTTCGATGGGAGTATTGATGAAGTCGTCGCGCATGGTGTTTGTTTCTCTCCTGCTCTCCTGCGCCAGCGCTGGGCCAACCTCCAGCGGTAACACATCCGGAAGTGACGCCCGACCGTTCTCACCCGAGGTGAACCCCTTTTGGGGAGGTCGTCTCTTCGACAAGTGGGCGGCCATCACTCCCACAAAGCTGGGGGCACCGGCGCACGAGAGGCTCAAGAACCTCTTCGGATGGGACCTCCGCGGCACGGCCGGCCACTACGGGGCGAAGTACGCGAACAAGAAGACGGCGCTCCCCGTGAATCTCCTCGAAGACCCGCGTTCTACGGCCGAGCTCCGCAACTGGCTCCGAGATGGCGGCGACGGACTGCCGGCCTACGGCGACGTCCTCGGCCCTCGTGAGCTCGACGCCATCGCGCAGTTCATCGACGCGGTTCGCTCGCACCGGCTTGCTCAGCCCGGCGACGTATGGACGCTCGACGAAAAGGCCCCGAACTTCTACCGCCTGGACGCTGGGGGCGACGCCAAGCGGGGCCGCCGCTATTACGCCGAGGCCTGCGCCTCGTGCCACGGCGACGACGGGACGCTCCTCCTCTTCGATGGCGGCGAGTACACGCTCGGCGGCTTCATGCGCCAGAAGGTCTACGAAGGCTGGTTCAAGGTCCTCGCCGGCCACCCCGGGAGTTCGATGGAGGAACAGGTGCCGAAGGACCTCGGCGGCGCCGAACAGGGCCGGTGGATCCTCGATATCGCCGCTGCGCTGTGCGACCGCGCCGCGTTCCCGCGCGGGGCGGGCACGGCGGTCGAGGTAGGCGATGGGGATCTCCGGTGTGGGGGGTACTTGAAGTAGAGGGAGGACTCGAGGACGAGGCTCCCGGCGTCGACCTCGATCCCGGCCCGAGCGGCGTCGCTGATGTGGACCCCGACGAGGGTCAAGGCGGCACCGCTCACCACGCGGATAGCGGCGGTCTCAGGCGCGGGGCTCTTGAGGATGATCCCGAGCGCGTCCGGTGACGGGACTTGCAGGATGATGTCCGCGGACTCCGGTGCCGGCCGCTTCAAGATGATGGCGGCGTCGCCTTCACGCGGGGCCTGCAAGATGATGCCCTTGCTGCCGTCGACCAGACCGACGATTCGAACGTCCCGGCTGATCTCCAGCGTCTCGGCATAGGCGCCCGGCGCGATGACGAAGGTGGCGCCGGCAGGGGCGGCGGCCAGGGCGGCCGTCATGGTCGAGTACGGGGAGGCGGCGCTGCCGTCGGGCGCCTCGATCGCGCAGGTGACCGCGACGTGGATGGCGCTGTCCGAGACCTCGGGGTAGCGCAGTTCCGCGCAGCCCGTCGTCGCGGGAACGTCAGGAGTGGTCGCGTCAGCGGCACAGCCCACGCTCAGGAGTCCCGCTGCCATCAAGCCCCAGAAGTTCATTCGTCGCATCGAGACCTCCCAGCGTACCGTGCCCACCCGGCAACCGTTCGACCACCTTCGCAACAGCGGAAGGTCACGGTCAGATGGCGTATTGCCAAGGTCCGTGCATGCCATGCGACCTGTGGATAGCCACAGGTTCGGCCGCTGGGTTGGTGGACTCGTAGATCATGGTTCAAGCCCGGCGTGCGATCTGAATCCATGATTCCCCGAGCCCTGAATCCCAGTGGTTCCAGCAGCTTCTTCCTGATCGGCTAGCGTGGCACAGGGAAGTCTCCTCCGAAGCCACTTCAGGGAGCGCGAGGCGTTGTGGGTCGATCTGCTCGACGTCGACACGGAGTCGCAGCTGTCGCGTCGCCCGATGGCCCTCGCGGACCAGCTCGAAGCGATGCGGCGCCGCCAGCGGACAGCCCCCAAGATATCGCCGACCTTGGCGTCCGCGCGGCGCTCGCGAGACGCCTCGACCTGGCCGTGGCCCAAAGGACCTAGGCGTTCGGAGACGCCTTTGAGCACCTCGTCATCGCCGAGATCGTGTGGCTAGCCAGCTACGCTCAAAAGGACTGGGCTTTCTTGTATCTCAGGGCCAAAGACGACGCCGAGATCGGCCTCATCAACGACCGCCCCAGCCTGCCCACTGCGTGGATCGAGACCAAATCCACTGTGGAGGTCGCCCAACTCGTTGCCAACGAGCTGGCCCGCATCGCCCGAGCTCAACACACTTTGTGTTCTCGGTGGTTCCAGCGCCGGGGGTTAGCTCGGGTTCGGGTTCGGCCCGGAAGGAGCGGGGCCGCATGTGGGCAGGGCGTAACCTCGGGGCCCGAGGCCAAGCTCAGAGCGTGAGGAGGTACGCGACGAGCTGATCCTGCTGGATCTTCGTGAGCATGAAGGAGTGGCCCATCGTCGTCGAGGTCGAGGCCAGGACGTCGTAGAGCGTCGGGGCCGAGCCGTCGTGAAAGAAGGGGGCCGAGTAGTAGAGGCCGCGGAGTGACGGGGTGTTCAGCTCGAGCGGGGCGTCCGACTGATTCTTCTCGCGGAGGTCCATCTCGAGCTGCGAGAAGGTGCCGACGTCCCAGTTCTTCGCGTCCGTCAGCGGGGCGCCCGTGTGGCAGGTGGCGCAGCCGACGATCGGGTTGAAGTAGAGCGCCTGGCCGGCCTTTTGCGCCGCCGTGAGGCCGGTGGCGGAGATGTGCTTGTTCTGCGGAGCGACCGGGCCGTTCTTGCCGATGAGGTAGGCTGAGATGCCCTCGGCGACACCCTGCTCGATACCCGTGCCGCCCATGCGGCTGACGGTGTTGTGGATGTTCAGAGGCAACGTCGGCGCCGTACCATTCCAATTGAAGGGCTCGGTGCCCGAGAGCCGCTGAGCGAGCATCGGGGTCTGGCGCGGGCCGTCGACCACGAACCAGGTGAGGCCGTCGTCGCCGCCTTCGATATGGCAGGTGGCGCAGGCGAAGAAGCCGTTGGCCGAGAGGCCCTCGAAGCGGGCGTACGTGTACGCGCGGCGGCCCATGCGCTCACTGGCGTTGGTGATCGGGTCGACGGCGTAGTGGGTCTCGACGGCCATGTTCACGGTGGCCGAAGCGACCGTCTGGCCTTGTGGGAAGGTCGGCGGGAAGAAGTTGTCGGACGTCGACGAGGGGCGGTTGGTCTCCACCAGCGCGCTCGTGAACGCGGCGACGTCGAAGCGACCGACCGAGAAGGCTTGGGCGTTCGCCACGTAGGCCGTCATGCCGTCCGGGCTGAGGACGATGGCACGGGGCGCGGCGCCGACGCGGATCTCGCCGAGGACCGCCGTCATGGGGTCGCCCGCGGCCGTATTGAGGACGACGACGTTGTCCGTGCCTTCGCAAGCCACGAACATGAGCGAGAGTGACGGGTGGTGGATGGCGTCCATAGGCTTGTCGCAGATGGCCGTCATCGGCTCGCCGGACGGGCCGTGCTGCACCGGGAGAGCCGGCATGACGGCGTTGGCCGAGTTCTGCTCTTTCGGCACCCAGGTGACCGTCATCTCCAGCGGGCGGCGCGTGCGCGGGAACACCAGGTTCACCTGTTCACACACGGGGTTACAGGTCGCCGAGCCGTACCCGCCCGGGTTGGGACAGAAGGTCGGCGGCTTACAGACGCTGCCGGTGGGCGTATTTGCCGGGTCGAGCTTGCTCGACTCGCTCTCAGGCGTGCCCGAACGCGTGATCTGGTGGCTCAGGTAGGCCGAGCCGGTGACCGGGTGGATGGCGACGCCGAAGGCCCGGCTCGCGATGCCCGGGATGTTCGGGAGCAGCTTCTTGTGGATGGTGAGGTCGCCCGGGTTCTGCACGCGGAGCGCGATCGGAGGTGATGCCACGTCGGCCTTCACGACGCTGGCGGTGCCGCGTTCGCCGGAGACGATGACCTCGCCGTCGAGGCCGACCGCCACCGTGCGCGGGCGGAAGGTGACGGGGATGACTGCGAGGGTCTCCAGGTCTGGTACCGAGAGGACCACGAGCGAGTCGTCGGCCGAGGCGCTGACGTAGAGGCGGTCCGCGGCGATGGACAGCGCGAGGCCGAAGGGTTCGGTGCCAGCAATCGCCGTGGCCGAGACAGTCGCTGCGCCCGGGTCAATACGCGCGATCATTCCGGATTGACGAAGGGTCACGAAGGCCGTGCCGTCGGGGCCGACCACGACCTGCTCGGGCCGGCCGCCCACCGCGATAGAGCGGATGACTTGGCCGCTCTCACGGTCGAGCTCGACCAGGGTGCCGTGTTCGGGGACGCACACCAGCAGCGACGCGCCGTGGATAGCCATGCGGCGGCCGGTCGTCCAGGTAGGGAGCTCGGTCGGGTCCGTGAGCGCCGAGGGGGCGAGGGGGAGCTCCGTCGGGTAGAAGCCGAGGCTCTGAACCGTCCATGCAGGCGCGACGGTGGCCGACACCCAACCACCGAGGAGCGGCGAGGCGGAGCCGTCACCCGGGACGGTGCCGTCGGGGCCGGGGAGCCCCTGGGAGCCGGCCGGGTCGTCGTCGCCCTTCGGGAGCTCGGCGGTGGCGTTCGGGTCTATGAGCGACTCACCCGAGGGGAGCGGCTTCACTTTTTCTTCGGCTTCTCCATCTGGGAGGGCCTCACCCGGCTCGTTTGGCGTTTCGGGGAGCTGGACGGCGGTCTCGTCGTCCGGGGACTCACCGATCGGCAGTTCGTCGGCTGCACTGCTCGGGTCCGTGTTCGGGTCGGTGGAGGGCAGCCCTACCGCTTCGCTGCCGGGGTCGCGTCCGCCCGGCAACGTGGTGCGAGGGCCATCGTCACCGGCCAGCCCCTCGGTCGACATCGGCGACGCCGTGCCGCCCTCGACACAGGCGGCGGCGCCGAACCCAATCAGGCAGCTCTTTACCCAGATTCCAGATGCCGCGACGGCCGAGAACGTGTGTTTACGCATGATGACTCCTCTAGCCCCACTGTTGCACCGAGATCACCCTAGCACAAGGGGGGAGGAGGCAAAAAAGCGAATGGGTCCGAAAGTATCCGCGCGACGAGCGAGACCCGCATGCCAGGTGAGCTCACGTCCAACGATTCGCGACCTGCACTATCCTGCGGCGTCGCGTCCGGCTACTCTGCAGCCATGCGACCCTGCCCCAAAAACCGCTCGTCTCGGGCTGACACTTCTCCGGTCTGCCGTTTTGTCGTGGCTCCAGTTTTCGTGGGGCTCTGGCTCGCGGCGCTCGTGGCGACGGCATGTACCGGGGCCGATCGCAAAGGCGGCTCGAGCACCGGCCGCGACGATGCGCCGGGCACCGACACCGCCGGCTCACCCGAGACCGTCATCGGAATCCCCGAGGACGACGTGTCTGCCCCCGATGTCGCCCCAGCCCCCGATGACGCCCCAGCCCCCGATGACGCCGTTGAGACACTGCCGGACACTCCCACGGACACTCCCGTGGCCGAGGTTGATGCCCTCGTTGATGCGGTCGAGCTCCTTGACGCTTTGGAGTTGGACCTGTTCGACGTACCGAACGGGCCGAGTGATACGGACGCTGGAGCACCGGAGTGTTCGATCGACTCAGACTGCCCAGTTCGTCACTACTGCGCCGCCGGCGACTGCGTCCCGGAGTGTCACCCGAACGCCGCCGGGCTCACCGGCATGGGCTGCTTTCACCTGGCCGTGGATCTCCCGAACTCGACGAACCCGGACTCCGGAGGCGGGACGTCGGCGGACGACCTCCCCGCCGGGCTCATCATCCGAAATCCCTGGGCTGACTCCACGGTGAAGGTCGACGTGCTCTCGCTCGTCGGTGGCGCGGCCATCGCGGGCGGCAGCGCGGTCCTACCGCCCGGCGGCACGACGACAATCTCGCTCCCGAACCGCAACCTCACCGGGACCGTGAAGGTCACCGCAGCGTTTGCAGTCGAAAGTGAACGTCCAGTCATTGTACTGATGTCATCTCCGCTGGCCAGCGCGAGGTCGACGAGCCTCGTTCGACTGCTCCCGCTCACGCTGGGTGCCCGGAACTTCGGGATCATCACCGGACCGTCGCGTGCGTTCGTGACCATCGCCGCCGCCGAAGACGAGACCGCTGTTACCGTCAGGCCCACGGGCACGACGCTC
>CANMLD010000050.1 GCA_947498315.1 Pseudomonadota bacterium
GTTCTCAGCGCTCCCCGCTCGGACTAGCGCCGAGAGCCAGCTCGCCGCGTCATGGGCTCGCGCGACGCAAAGCGCCGGCAGCTCTGCGGTCACGACTCGTCCACGAGGCCACAGCCCTTGAGGAGCGCGTCCGACGCCCGACCGCGGTAGACGAAGCCGTCGCGAGTGGGGCTATGGCCGGCGTCGACGACGCGCGTGCCGACGTCCTGAGTGAGTACGGCGAGGACGCTCCCGCGGTTCACGGGGTCGATGTGGAGGAGGAGGCCGTCGGCCCCGGGGGCGACGAGTTGCCCTGTCACGGGATCGACGACGCGGGTCCTCGCCCACGGCGGCGGGACATAGACGCGAGCAGCGGCCGGAACGCCTTGCCCAACAACGGCGTCGTACCACTGGCTCGACAGCTCGGCCATGCCGTACTCACCGACGACGTGCGACGCCGGCACCCCCGCCCGCGCGTAGAGGTCGAAGCACTCCTCCCGGCTGAGCTCGCGACGCATGCCTTTGAATCCACCCGTCTCCATGAGGCAGGTCCCCTCAGGGAGCCGGAGCGTCGGAGCATCCTCGAAGAGGGAGGCGAGCCCGAAGGCCGTACCGAGGAGGAGCGGGGTGTCGCCAGACTCCTCGAGGCGTTCGGAGAGCCAGTCGGCAGCAGACGGCACACCCTCTGGGAGCACGTGGCAACTTTCGGTACCCAACGCCGAAAGGGCCCAGGACACCATGCGCGACAGGCTCGAGTCCGGGCGCTGACGTGCGTCCGGGATCAGAGAGAGGATGCGTGCACGGCCGCTCGGGCAAAGCGCCCTTTGAAACCCGACGATGGCCGCATGCCGGTAGAGCTCGAGCGAGTCGAAGACGTGGCGGCTTCGGGCCGCGTCCGTGGTCCCGCTCGAACGGAACTCCGCGACTGCCCGTTCTGCCGGGAAGGTGCGCAGATCCAAGCGGCGAAACGCTTCGATTGGGACGGCCGGGATCTCAGCGGCACACGTCGGCACTGGCCGCATCGCGCATAGGCGTTGGTAGACCGGGCTGTGTTGCCGCTGGTGCGCGGCCACGCGCAGGGCCACCTCGTCGAAGTCGCCGTCGCCGGCGATGAGGGCGTGGATGGCGCGATCGAGCGGCGTCATGACCGAGCGTTGGCCTCCGGCGCGAGCCCGGGGAGGACGCGCTTCACCACGTCGATGACGCGACTCAGCGCCAAATCGAAGAGCGCCTCGTCGATGGTGAGGGGCGGTGTGATGGCGATGACTTCGGCATCGGCGCCTTCGCAGAGCACCAACACGCCCGCGGCGAGGGCCTTCTCCATCACAGCGACACCCGCGGGGATCCCGTCGGGCGTCATCCCGCGTCCAACCTCGATGGCGAGCATGAGGCCACGACCGCGGACACGGAGACCTGCGCCCTCGATTGTCGCTCTGCCGGCCTGACCGAGGCGTTCAGCGCGGCCCGCGAGGTCGGTCCCGACGATGACGTCGAGCGTAGCGAGCGCGGCCGCAGCCGCTCCAGGGTGACCCTGGAAGGTCGCCGTCAGAAGCGCTTCGCCGCTCGCTGCGGGCCAGCGGCCGAGCGAGCCTTCATGACCCATGCAGCAGGAGATGGGCATCCCGCCGCCGAGGGCCTTGCCGAGGCACAGCAGGTCGGGGACGACGCCCTCGCGGTCGATGGCGAAGAGGGTCCCAGTGCGACCAAAGCCCGTCAGGATCTCGTCGACGACGACCATGACGCCCGCCTGCCGACAAAGCTTCGCGACCTCACGAAGGAAGCCGTCCGGCGGAACCACGAAGCCTCCGCGCCCTTGGATGGGCTCGATGATGAGCGCACCGACGGGCGGCAACCCTGAGGACTTGCTGCGGAGCTTACGTGCGAGCTCGGAGAGCGCTCTCTCGCCCGAGACGCTGTCGTGCGGAAACTCCACGAACGTCGTCCGTCCCGGAGCGCCGAAGGGATCACGGAAGTCACGCCGGGCCGTAACGGCGAGCGAACGACCAAGGAGCCCGTGGTAAGCGCCTTCGAAGGCGATGACGCCGGGCTTGCCGGTAACGAGGTGGGCGCACCGGAGCGCGGTCTCGACGGCGTCGGCGCCGTTGAGGCCAAGCATGCCGAGGTGAAGGTCGCCCGGCGCGAGCGCCGCGAGACGCTCGAGCAACAGGACCTTGAGCAGCGGTGGGTGGACGTCCCCCATGCCGTGCAGCAGCGTCGCCGCCTGCGCTGAGAGGGCTGCAGTCACCGCCGGATGGGAGTGTCCAAGCGCGGCGACGCCAAAGGCGGCCGTCAGGTCGATGTAGTCTCGACCGTCGGCGTCCCAAACCGTCGCGCCATCGCCGCGCACCCAAAAGATCGGCCAGTGGGACGAGAACGTGGTGACGCCGGGGCACTCCACGGCCGCAAGCCGACGCCGCAAACTCTCGTTAGTCAGGTCCGGAGCACCGGGGCTGCCAACCGCTGAATCGCTCATGGCGTGGGGGTTTCCGACTCTTGGGGCGCGGGTTGCGGTGCAGGGGTCGCTTCGAGGTAGCGCTTGAAGCGCTTCCAATCCGAGAGGTTCGGGTGGTCGAAGGGGCGCCAGGGGAGCGTGCAGGCGCGGTGCGCGCAGATTCGACCGCCGTTGGTGAGCCGATTGGCGCCGATGGGTGTGGGTACGGCCACCTTGGGGTAGCCGACCTCTTCCAAGGGCGCACCGGATGGCGTAGCGCCGGTCTCGAAGCGCACGACGTCGTCGCTGCCGGGGAGGCCGAGGACCTGAATTCGCCAGTCTCCCGGCTGGAGCCGAACCGTATAGGGGCCACTCGAAGGGAGCGGGATCTCGCGGTCGATGAACCCAGGTGCCTTCATGAGGAGCCGTCCCGCGCGGGTGTCGCCGAGGTCGACTTCGAACGCCATGTAGCCGAAGGGGACGGACGTGCCCGGTAAGATGACGTCGCGGACGACCTGGACGGGCTGAGCGCCGCACCCCCAAGGGCTAGCCAACGCCGCCATCAGCACGATGCGAATAAGACTACGTTCGGCCCCCGCACAAAGGGAGGGCAAAGGCGCGCCCCACCGCCCATCGGAGCGACGGCGCAGTGGGGTCATCAGCGGCGGGCCCGATTGCGAGGGCCACCGGAACCGGAACGCGTGCCGGGCCGCGGACGACCACCGGGACCGCCCGTCCCCCCGATGCGGCGGGGTCGATTGCGGCGCTCTTGGATGGCGTCTTCGTCGATGGACTCCGCTTCGATGCGGTAGACCGGGATCTTGTGCCCGATGAAGTGTTCGACCGCCGGCAGGTTGAGGACGAACTCCTCGCACGCGAAGGTCACAGCGACGCCGGTGGCGCCCGCGCGCGCCGTGCGGCCGATGCGATGGACGTAGTCCTCGGGATCCTGCGGGACGTCGTAGTTGAAGACGTGGCTGATGCCGTCGACGTGAAGGCCACGGCTGGCCACGTCGGAGGCCACGAGCGCCTTGAGCTCACCACTCTTGAACTGGTCGAGCACCTTCACTCGGCTCGCTTGAGCGAGATCGCCGCTGATGCCTTCGGCTGGGATCCCGTTCTTGACGAGCGACCGGGCGACGACGTCGACCGACACCTTCGTGTTGCAGAAGATGATGGTGCGTTCGACGCCCAGGTTTCGGATTAGACCGACGAGGAGCGGGATCTTCTCCTTTCCGCCGACGTGATAGATGCGCTCTTCGATGTCGCGAACGACGACCTGCTGCGGCTCGACCGTGATCTCCTTCGAGTTGAGCATGAACTCATAGCTGAGCTCGATGACCCGGAAGCTGAGCGTGGCCGAGAACACCATCATCTGACGCTCGTTCTTGCTCGGGCACTTTCGGAGGAGGTAACGCAGGTCCGGGTAGAAGCCCATGTCAAAGAGGCGATCCGCCTCGTCGATGACGATGACTTCGACGTCATCGAGCTTACACTCGCCGCGCTTGACGAAGTCGATGAGCCGACCCGGCGTGGCGATGCAGAGGTCGAGCCCCTTCTCGAGATAGTGACGTTGCTTGTCGAAGCCGACGCCACCGTAGATGGTCGTCATCGAGAAGCCCGTGTGGCGACCCAGGATGGCCGCATCGGACGCGATCTGGAGCGCGAGCTCGCGAGTCGGCGCGATGCAGATGGCCCTCGGGCGGTTAGGCCGCGCCTTGAACCCGTTCTCGAGGAGGCGGGAGAAGACGGTGAGGAGAAAGGTGGCGGTCTTTCCGGTGCCCGTCTGGGCCTGAGCAGCGACGTCGTGGCCGTCGAGGGCCCAAGGCAGCGCCTTCTCTTGGATGGGTGTGCATTGCACGAAGCCGGCATCTTCAATGCCGCGCATGATCTGGGGAGCTAGCTCAAATTCTTCAAAACGCATTTCGGCCGCGGATGCTACACGAGGACGGTCCGCTGTCGAGGTAAACGGCGAAGCACTCGGAAGTGCAGCCCGTCTAGCCTTCCCTGCGGTTCCAGTTCACACCGACGCGCCGTAGCACGGGGCGGGCCACCGAGCCGCGAAGGCCAGTCGGGGCACAACGTCACGATCAACCACGCGCTCGGCAGCAAACGGGGCGAATCACCCCAGTCGCCGTTCGACGGTGTAGCGACGCTGTAACGCGACGAGCTGCCCGATTCCGGCTTCGGCGAGGTCGAGGAGCTCAGACAGCTCCACGCGGGAGAAAGCCGCGCTCTCGGCGGTGCCCTGCACTTCGATGAGCGCACCAGCGCCGTTGCCAACCACGTTGATGTCACTCCCGGCCTGCGAGTCTTCGACGTACTCGAGGTCGAGCCGGGCCTCACCGGCCACCATGCCGACGCTCACGGCGGCGATGGGCCGCACGACCGGGTTCGACGCGAGCTTACCCTGTTCTACGAGACGCTCGGCGGCCAGCCACAGCGCGATCCAGCCCCCGGTGATGGACGCAGTACGAGTCCCGCCGTCGGCGTCGATGACATCACAATCGATGGTGATGGTATTCGCCCCGAGCGCAGACAGGTCCACGGCGGCGCGTAGCGACCTGCCGATGAGCCGGGCGATCTCCGTCGCGCGGCCGTTCTCGCGCCGGGGTACACGACGGTCGCCGCTGCCAGGGAGCATCGCGTACTCCGCAGTGACCCAGCCTCCAGGCTCGGTCTTCCACTTCGGCGCGACGGTCTCGAGGGTCGCGGCGCATAGGACACGCGTGTTCCCAAAAGCGATGAGGCAACTGCCGGCTGCTTGGCGTTGCACGCCGACCTCGACCTGGAGGGGCCGTAGTTCGTGGTTCTGTCGATTGAGGCGGATAGTCATGGAAGGGACCCTAACACGCCCACTCGCGACGTCCACGTGGGACCCTCGTCAAGGCTCGTCTCATCTCCGCTGCCGTAGCCAGCCACAGCGCAACGTGGATAATGCGCGCCTCTGCAGCCCCTACGGAGGCCCACGTGAAGCGAGCCCTCATCAGCGTCACCGATAAGACCGGCCTGCTGCCCTTCGCAGAGGGCCTCGCTCGTGCGGGGTTCGAGCTGGTCTCCACCGGCGGAACGGCGTCTACGCTCGAAAGCGCAGGCCTCACGGTCACCCGCGTCGCCGAACTGACGCACTTCCCGGAGATGATGGATGGCCGTGTCAAGACACTTCACCCGGCCATCTTTGGTGGGATCCTCGCTCGCCGCACCCGGAGTGACGATCTCGACGCGCTATCAGAGCACGGCATCGCGCTCATCGATCTCGTGGTGGTGAACCTGTACGCGTTCGAGAAGGCAACTCGTAACCCCGACCTCGGCGACCGCGACATCATCGAACAGATCGACATCGGCGGTCCGTCGCTCATCCGAGCGGCGGCGAAAAACCACGACGATGTCCTCGTGGCCGTCGACCCCGCCGATTACCCCCGCGTTCTCGCCCACATTGAGGGCACCACGCCGGAGGCCGGCATCGGCCGCGCGCTCGCCGCCAAGGCCTTCGCCCACACGGCTCGATACGACACGGCCATCGCCGCTTGGTTCGAACGGCTCGGCGAGGCGACGCCGGGGCCGGCCTTCGCCATCTCGGGCACATCCACTCTGCCGCTGCGCTACGGCGAAAACCCCCATCAAAACGGCAGCTTCTACCGGACTGGGCCCGGGTATGCGGACGCGACCATCCACCAGGGAAAGACCCTCTCCTATAACAACTGGCTCGACGCCGCCGCGGCGTACGACCTGGTGAGCGAGCTTACCGGCGGGCCCGCCGTCGCCATCGTCAAGCACATGAACCCGTGTGGACTCGCGGTCAGCCCGCGGGGGCTCGAGGACGCGTGGGTCGAGGCGCTCGCCACCGATCCGACCAGCGCATTCGGCGGCATCGTGGCCCTCAATGGCAGGGTCACCGGGCCCATGGCCCAGCGGCTCACCGAACTATTCCTCGAGGTCATCATCGCACCGGCTTATGACGACGACGCGCTGGCGATCCTCGCCTCCAAGAAGAACTTGCGCGTCCTCGAGTGCCCTCCGCCGCCAGCCGGGCTGCAGCTCCGAAGTCTTCGCGGCGCTCTGCTGGTTCAAGACGACGATACAGGCCACCGGGACCTTCGCAGCTGCCAGGTCGTCACGGCTCGTGCCCCGACGAACGCCGAGTACGTCGCCCTGCAGTTCGCTTGGGAGGCCGTCAAACACGTGAAGTCGAACGCCATCGTCTTCGCGGACCAGGACCCGACCTCGGGCGCGCTTCGCACCGTCGCGATCGGGGCCGGACAGATGAGCCGAGTCGACTCGGTTGCGCTCTGTCGCATGAAGGCGAGACGGCCTCTCTCTGACACCGTCGCGGCGTCCGACGCGTTCTTCCCCTTCCGAGACGGCGTCGAGCTCCTACAGTCGGCTGGCGCGACGGCGATCGTTCAGCCTGGAGGTTCAGTACGTGACGCCGAGGTCATCGCCGCCGCAAACGAGCTTGGCCTTGCCATGATCTTCACGGGCCAGCGCCACTTCCGGCATTGATGGTCGGTGCGTGGGGTCGGCACGCCAGACAGCGCGAGCTATGCACGCCCGCTCAATGGCCTGAGCTCTCCGCCACGCAGCTCCACAATCCCGCCGTGATCCGGCTGCAGCGAAACGCCCGTGTTCGGCCGAAAGTGGATGCTGACCACGAAGAGGCCACGCTCATCAAACGCCTGAAGTCGTGATCGCGGGTCTTCGATGAGCGCGAGATAGCTGAGCAGGCGATCGTGCTCGGTCTCCGGCGTCCCTCTCAAGACCTCGCGCCGGCTCCGGCGAGACGGGAGCGAGAAGAGCGTCGTCGCGGGAACGAGCCCCCGAGTACGATGCCCACGAAAGATGAGACGTCATCGACATGGATCTCGAAGGGGCGAGAGAGCGAGTCGGGCTCTCACTTCATCAACGTCTCGAAGAAGGGTCCGTCTGAGTCGAGGAGGACACGGTCGTAGCCACCCAAGGTGACCGAGTTCCGAAGGCGGTACACCGCTCTACCGTCCTCCTCGACCACGTCACCGACCTCGGTGCTTCGAAGGACGCGGGGCTCGTGCCGACTGGAATCACGGAGGACCTCGACGAACGGGGTCACTTGTCGTTTGACACGGTCTGGTTCTCTTGACTGATCGCGACGTCCCGTCATGAGCACCCTCCCCGCGCGAGGTGACTTCTTCCGGACGTAGACGCCGCGCTTCGGTTCAACGACGTAGCACGCGTGCTCTCCGCGCTACGGAAGTCTCAGTGCCGCGACGGCTCACCGCCCGGCTCGTCACCATGCGCTGCAGCTGTCGAGATGGGCCCGGGGACACTTCGAGCGAGCAGACGCGCGAACGCATTCTCCTCGAGCGCCGCATGGAGCACCTCGTCCATGTGCTCGACGAACAAGAAGCGCACGTCCTTTCGGACCGTCTTCGGGATATCCCCGATATCCTTCTTGTTCTGCCGTGGTGCGATGACCGTTAGGATGCCGGCCCGGTGCGCCGCCATCGACTTCTCCTTGAGCCCGCCGATAGGAAGCACCCGCCCGCGGAGGGTAATCTCACCCGTCATCGCCACATCACCACGCACTGGGATCCCCGTGAGCGCGCTAGCGAGCGCCGTCGCGGTGGTGATGCCAGCACTCGGGCCGTCTTTCGGGATCGCGCCCTCTGGGTAGTGGATGTGAACGTCGTGCTCGGAGAAGAAGTCGACGTCGAGCCCGAACTCTGGTGCGCGCGAGCGCACATAAGAGAGCGCTGCTTGGGCCGCCTCCTTCATGACCTCGCCCAACTTACCCGTGATGGTGAGCTTTCCCTTGCCAGGCATCTTGGTGACTTCGACCGTGAGCAAGTCGCCGCCGACCATCGTTACTGCGAGCCCATTGACGACGCCGACCTTCGGGACCAGCTCGGCTTGGTGCTGCCGGAACTTCTTCGGGCCAAGAAACTTGGCGATGGCCTTGGCGTCGACGCGGAAGACCACGGTGGAGCCCTCGGTCGCGGCCTGCCGTGCCTTCAGGAGGTCGCGCGCGATCTTGCGGCACACGGACGCCATCTCCCGCTCGAGATTACGTACGCCAGACTCTTTGGTGTACCCGCTGATGACGGCCCTCAGAGCGTCGTCAGTGAACCGAACGTCAACCCCTGCGAGCCCATTCGCTTCGAGTTGCTTCGGGATGAGGTGCTTTCGCGCTATCTCGACCTTCTCGAGCTCGGTGTAGCCTGGGATCTCGATGATCTCCATCCGGTCCTGAAGCGGGAGCGGGATGGTGTGCAGGCTGTTCGCCGTGCAGATGAACATGACCTCGGACAGGTCGTATTCGAGATCGATGAAGTGGTCCGAGAAGGTGCTGTTCTGCTCGGGGTCAAGCACCTCGAGGAGTGCTGAAGACGGGTCTCCGCGGAAGTCAGTCGACATCTTGTCGATCTCGTCGAGCAAGAAGACCGGGTTGTTAGACTCGGCTTTTCGCAGCGACTGCATGATCTTTCCCGGCATCGCGCCAATGTAGGTTCGCCGGTGGCCTCGAACCTCCGCTTCATCCCGGACGCCACCGAGCGAGAGCCGAACGAACTTACGGCCGATGGCACGCGCAATGGAGCGACCGAGGGACGTCTTTCCTACGCCCGGCGGTCCCACGAAGCAGAGGATGGGGCCTCGTATTCGCTTCACGAGGGAATGAACGGCCAAGTACTCCAGGATACGTTCTTTCGCCTTGGTGAGGCCGTGGTGGTCCGCGTCGAGGATCTCTTCCGCCTGGTCGATGTCGACGTTGTCGGTGGTGATGTCCTTCCACGGCAGCGCGATGACCCAATCGATGTAATTGCGGACAACCGTCGCCTCCGCGCTCATCGGGCTCATCATCTTGAGCTTCTTGAGCTCTCGCTTGAGCTTGCCCTTGGCTTCTTCGCTCATCTCCTTCTTGGCGATTCGGGCTTCGAGTTCCTGAATCTCGTTCTTGAATTCGTCGCGGTCGCCGAGCTCCTTCTGCATTGCCTGCATCTGCTCGTTGACGCCGAACTCCTTGGACTTATCAATCTGCTTCTTGACCCGAGAGCGGATCTTCTTCTCAACGAGCAGCACCTCGATCTCGGACTGAATGAGATCGAGCAGCCGCTCGAGCCGACGCTTTGGCTCGGCCGTCTCCAAGATCTCCTGCTTGTCCGTCAGCTTCAGCGTCAGATGGGCGACGATGGTGTCAGACAGGCGTGCGGGGTCGGTGATGGCCGCAATCGACTGCAGCATCTCGGGCGGGACCCGCTTGTTCAGCTTCACATAGTCGTCGAACGCCGCATGCAATGACTTCATCAGCGGCTCGGTCTCAGCCTCAGGCGCCGCCTTCTCAGCGATGGTCTCTACCTCGCACGAGATGTGCTGATCCGTCGGCAAGAAGCGCCGAATTCGTGCCCGACGCTTCCCCTCGATGAGCACTTTTACAGTGCCGTCGGGGAGACGGAGCAGCTGAATGACGTAGCCGACGGTGCCGACACGGTAGATCTCGTCTGCCGTGGGCGTGTCGGTCTTGGCCTTCTTCTGAGCAGCAAGCAACACCTCGCGCCCTGACGCCATCGCGTCTTCGAGCGCAGAGATGCTCTTCGGCCGCCCCACGAAGAGGGGGACCACCATGAACGGGAAGACGATGATGTCCCGGAGCGGGAGCAGCGGTAGCACGCTCACGCCAGGATCGCGCTTGTCTCCGAAGAACAACGGAACCTCCATCTCGCGAGCGAGGGTCTCGCCTGCAATGCCGCAGGCCGCGCCTGCCGCCCTAGCCCACGCAGCGTGGGAAAAAGCCGCCGGGGCCTGCCCCTCGTAGTTGAGCCGACTCAGCCGGCGCCTCGTGGTTGTGCCGACTCGACCGGCGCTTCGTCGTTATGCCGACTCGGCCGGCGCCTCGCGGTTACGCCAACTTGGCCTTGGCCTAGCTCTTACGCCGACTCGGCCTTGGCCTAGCTCTTACGCCGACTCGGCCTTGGCCAAGCTCTTACGCCGACTCGGCCTTGGCCTCGTAGACGAGCAGCGGGCGTTTATTCTCCGTCACGCACTCGTCGCTGACAACGACCTCGCGGATGTTCGGGTCGGATGGCACGTCGTACATGACGTCGAGCATGACCGATTCGAGAATCGCACGAAGCCCGCGAGCACCCGTCTTCCGCTCGAGCGCCTTCTTGGCGACCTGGCGGAGGCTCGAGTCCGTGAACGTCAGCTTGACGCCGTCCATGTCGAAGAGCCGCTTGTACTGACGCGTGAGCGCGTTCTTCGGCTCGCTCAAGATGTTGAGCATCGCCTCTTCGTCGAGCTCGTTCAGCGTCGCCGTGACTGGTAGACGACCGACGAACTCAGGGATGAGCCCGTACTGAAGGAGGTCCTCTGGCTGTACTTGCTCAAAGAGCTCGCCCAGCGGCTTAGAGCGCACCGAGCTGACATCAGCTCCGAAACCCATGCTGGTCTTACCAACACGCCGCTGGATGATCTTCTCGAGTCCCACGAAGGCGCCGCCGCAGATGAACAGGATGTTCGATGTGTCGACTTGCAGGAACTCCTGCTGTGGGTGCTTGCGTCCCCCCTTCGGAGGGACATTCGCCACCGTGCCTTCGACGATTTTGAGGAGCGCCTGCTGAACGCCTTCGCCGCTCACGTCACGCGTGATGGACGGGTTCTCGGACTTTCGGGAGATCTTGTCGATCTCGTCGATGTACACGATTCCCCGCATCGCCGCTTCGACGTCATGGTCTGCCGCTTCGAGCAGGCGGACGATGATGTTCTCGACGTCTTCACCCACGTAGCCCGCTTCCGTGAGCGTAGTGGCGTCGACGATGGTGAAAGGCACCTTCAGGATGCGAGCGAGCGTTTGGGCGAGCAGCGTCTTGCCCGAACCCGTGGGTCCGAGCAGCAGGATGTTGCTCTTCTGAAGCTCCACGTCGTCGCGGGCATTGTCCGCGTCGATGCGCTTGTAGTGGTTGTAGACGGCAACGGACAGGATCCGTTTTGCGCGGTCCTGACCAATGACGTAGTCATCGAGCACTCGTCGAATCTCGCGCGGCTTCGGAACGGATGAAAACGAGACGCCCCGCTCGTCTTTCTCCATCTCCTCCGCGATGATGTCATTACAGAGCCCGATGCACTCGTCACAGATGTAGACCGTGGGGCCCGCGATGAGCTTCTTCACTTCCTTCTGGCTCTTGCCGCAGAAGGAGCAACAGAGGTTGCCGCTATCTCTTCGCCTGTCCACGCTCAGCTCCTCAGTCATGCGCCCGACCAGTCCATTGGGAGATGGTCGAGCGTGCTCGTATCATAGCCGTTCGGCCCGTCGCCAAAAAAACCTGAGTCCGAGGACGGCAAGCCACAGGCCGCCCCGTTGGGGTTCCCCACTCAGCGTGGCTTCTCGCCAGCCACGTCTTTCCGAACGATCACCTGGTCGACGATGCCGTAGTCGACCGCTTCTTTGCCTCGCAAGAACTTGTCACGATCGGTGTCCTCGCGGACCTGTTCGATGGTGCGACCCGTGTGACGGGCCAGTTCTTCATTCAGCGTGTTCTTGATGGTCGTCAGTTCCTTCGCCTGAATATCGACGTCGGTGGCCTGTCCTTGGAACCACCCCACCGGCTGGTGGAGGTGAATGCGGGCATTCGGCAACGTGAAACGCTTACCCTTCGCGCCCGACGCGAGGAGCAATGCAGCGACGTTGGCTGCCTGTCCTACGCAGATGGTCGATATCGGGCTGCGGATGTACTGCAGCGTGTCATAAACCGCGAGCGCCGGGTCGATCGGCCGGCCCGGGGAGATACCGGTCGAGTTGATGTAGATGTGGATCTCCTTCTCGGGATCCATCGACTCGAGAAAGAGAAACTGCGCGATGAGCACGTCAGCGCCGGTGTTCGTAATCTCGCCGCCGATAAACACGATACGGTCGAGGAGCAAACGGCTGAAGAGGTCGAACTGGCGCTCACCGCGGTGGGTGTTTTCGATGACGCTAGGAACGTAGATAGACTGAAGATCGGAGAGCGACATGAATACCCCGTGGGTCACTTGAACGCCCGGTACTCTGCCGCCCGCCCCCCATGTTGTCCACTTACACCCCGCCGAAAGATGATCCGCCTACCCGATTGGGTAGGCATGCGGACCAACCCTGGAGAGAGGCTTCCGTGGACGGCGTCGGGAGCTCCAAGGGGAGTCGCGCGTGTGACGATTTCGATGTGGGCGGCTGGCGAGCGCTCGTCGGGGGCGCTCCGGTTCACTCGGCGGCGGGGATGTCGCTCGCCGCGGGAGCCTCGGCCGCGGGAGCCTCGGCCGCGGGAGCCTCGGCCGCAGGGGCAGTCGCCTGAGCGCGCTTGATCAGCGCAGAGAGGGTCTTCTGGCGGAGGAGACCGGCGCGCGTGTCCTCGAGCTGGCCAGCCTTCTCGAGGCGGCCGCGCAGCTTCGCCACAGACATGTCGTTCTGACGACCGAGCTCGGAGAGGTGCTCGTCGACGTCCTCTTCGGAGAGCGTGATCGAGAGCTTGTCCGCGAGCTTGTCGAGGATGATCTCCTCGCGCACGGTTCGCTCCGCCATCTCGATGACTTGAGGCGCGTCCGGGCCGAAGACCTGATTGAAGATGTCGTCGGGGAAGGCGGCGCCATCGTTGCGTCGGAACTGCATGTAGAGCAGACGCGACGTCTGCTCGGCGCGCTGACGGATGAGCACCTTCGGGACCGCGATCTCGTTTCGTGCGTGGAGAGCATCGCGTACAGCGCGGCTCGTGCGCTCTTGTTCGCGGGACGTCAGTTCAAGAGCGAGCTTGTCGTAGACCGACGCGCGGAGAGCGCCGAGGTCGTCGTGCCCAACGTCCTTGGCGAACTCGTCGTCGAGAGTCGGAAGGAGCTTGACTTGGACCGACTCAATCTTGACTTCGACGAGCGCCGATTTGCCGGCGTGCTCTTCAGGACCGAAATCGCCGCCGACCGGCAGCTCGAAGCTGCGAGTCTCACCCGCCTTCACGCCATTGAGGTGGTCCGTGAGGCCGGCGGGGTGGAAAGGCTGGCCAAGCGTCGCAGCGGCAGCGAAGGGCTCCTCGCCTGTAAACGCGGTCTCTTCGCCCATGACACGGGCCGTGTAGGTCAGAGTAACGAGGTCACCGGTATCGGCCCCTCGCTCCTCGACCGTCTCGAGCTCGGCATGTTCGGTTCGTAGCTCGTCGAGCGCCGACTCCAGGTCAGCCTCCGACGGCTCGGTGCGACCTGCTTCGAGCGCGAGGTCCTCAACGTCCGTGACGTCGAAGTCCGGCATGACCTGGCAGACGATGGTAAAGACGAAGGGCTGGCCGGCGACGTAGGGGCCGCGCTCGAGATCCGGCATGGAGATGGGTCGCACGCCGTTGCCGGAGATGGCCGCTTCGATGTGCTTGCTCACCAGCCCCTTCACGGCCTCGGACTCGGCTTCGAGACCGTAGAGCTTGCGGATGAGCTCGCGAGGGACTTTCCCGGGCCTGAAGCCGCGCACTGACGCGACCTTGCCGATCCGCTTCAGCTGGTCCTCGAAGGCCGAGGTCGCCTCGTCCGCCGGCACTTCGACCCGGATTCGCTTCTCGACCGAGGAGACGTCTTCGACAGTTGCTTGCATAGCTTCTCCGGTGGCGTGCATGGCATTTCCGGCAGCGTGCAAGGCGTGACCGGCCTCAGGACCACAACGCAATGTAGGGATGCGAGAGGGGGGACTCGAACCCCCACGGGGGTGCCCACGGGCTTCTAAGACCCGCGCGTCTACCATTCCGCCACTCTCGCAGAAACGACAACGCCGCGCGTTCGTGGAAACGCGCGGCGTGACGAATTTTCATGGATGGTGGGCCCAGAAGGACTTGAACCTTCAACCTCCGGATTAAGAGTCCGCTGCTCTACCAATTGAGCTATGAGCCCTGATTTTCATGCCGTTATCCGTCTCCCCACCGCGCAGCTGCTATGGGCTACTGCGAGGCAAGTTGTCGGCGGCTGCGTGCTTCGTTCACCGAAGCGCGTCGTGTTGAACCATACTTGCGAATCCCCTGCAACCAGAAAATCGAGCAACCCGGGAGTTGCTGTTCTGATCGTCGGCGGGGGGGAACGTTGCGTCTTCGGTACCAGAGCTTTCCCCTTCGGGGAGTGCGCTCGACAGGATTCGAACCTGTGACCCTCGGCTTCGAAGGCCGATGCTCTATCCAGCTGAGCTACGAGCGCATGGCTGATGGGAGGTCCGCGCGACGAGCGCTCGGGGTCCTCGTGACCGCAACGCAGGGGTGAGTGACGGGGCTTGAACCCGCGACACCCGGAATCACAATCCAGTGCTCTACCAACTGAGCTACACCCACCGTGAACGTTCCGTGCGGGGCGCGTCTAACGCGGTCCCGCGATGGTTTCAATTTCAAAAGAACCAACCGGCGATGGCCGGCCCGAGCTGCGAGCTCTCCCGGGCCAGAGGCCGGGTTAGAGGCGCGCCTGACAGGTCTCGAACCTGTGACCCTCGGCTTAGAAGGCCGATGCTCTATCCGCTGAGCTACAGGCGCTCAAGGGAGCCGGGAGACTAGGTCGGTCCCCCCTACCTCGTCAAGTTCGAAACGTCCGAAAACGTCGCTCCCTAACGCGACGTTCGAGTCCGACGGCACAACGTTGACAGGCAGCGTTGACAGGCACGGATTCGCGTTCGACCCTGTGCCCATGAAGCGGACCGAGTTCTACCTACTTCGGCACGGCACGACCGACGCCAACGTCAACGGCCTATTCCTCGGGCGCACCGACACCCCACTGAACTCCCTTGGGCTGGTCGAAGCCGGGCATCTCGGGCGGCGGCTCGCGGGTCTCGAGTTCGACGTGCTCGTGTCCTCAGACCTCGCGCGGGCAAGGCAAACAGCGGCCGCCATCCACGCGCACCACCCTGCCCTCACGCTCGCCATCGACCCCCGAGTCCGGGAGATGGACCTCGGCGACCTCGACGGTCGTCCTTCAGTAGACGTCGCGAAGGAGCAACCGGAGCTCCTTGCGGCGTGGCGCGCCGACCCGTCCACGGTTCGAATGCCCGGCCCGAGTGGCGAGAGTCTCAAAGACGTCCAAGACCGAGCTGCTGCGGCACTCGACGAGCTCGGTGACCGTTTCCCGGGTGGGCGCGTGGCGGTGGTGACCCACACCTTCGTCCTCCTATCGCTCATGTGCCGAGTCCTCGAACTGCCCCTGAGCCGCTTTCGTCGGCTCTTCGTGGACCGGGCGAGCCTCTCGGTCGTCGATTGGACACGAGGCGACGCTGTGCTGAGACGCTTCAACGAGACCGCGCACCTCATGGGGCACTCTGACTCGCCCGCCGGGACCTGACGGGATGACACCGCTGCACCGCCCGATGGTCGGTTCCGAGGTGGTCGTAGTGGCCCCTGCAAGTCTCGGTACCGTCGAACGGATGGAGCGCGGCCTCGACGCGCTCACGAAGCTCGGCTTCTCCGTGACGACGCGTGAGGGCCGACCACCGGGGCCGAGGCATTATCTGGCGAGCGACGACGCCTCACGGGCCGCCGAGCTCCTCGACGCTGCCGGATCGGACACCGCAGGGATGATCTGGGCGTTGCGCGGCGGCTTCGGCTGCATGCGAACACTGGAAGTCGCCGACAGGGAACGCCTTTGTCGACGCTACGCCAAACACCGCCGTCCCTTGGTCGGGTTTTCGGACTGCACCGTCCTCCTCAACTGGCTCACGCAACGAACCGGCGTCCCAACCCTGCACGGGCCCGTCGTGACGCAGCTCCCAGACCTGTCGTCCGAGGCCCATTCGGCACTGGTCCACTTCCTGACGGGCCCCGGTGGGAACGACGGGTCCGACGTCTTCGACCGCCCTCTCGAAGTCCTGCTCGATGGCGAGGTCCTCGCTCCCATCTATGGCGGAAACCTCTCGGTGCTGACCTCGCTCATCGGGACCCCGTGGTTCCCGTCACTGGCAGGCGCCATTCTCTTCGTGGAGGACGTGGGCGAGCCCACCTACCGCATCGATCGCTTCTTCTCGCAGCTCCGTCTCTCCGGCTCGCTCGATGGCATAGCCGGCCTGTTCTTCGGCCATTTCTCGGGCGTACGCGGTGGCGATGCGGTGGCGCTAGCCCACCTTCAGGCAGAGCTGGTGGCGGGCCTCGGCGTGCCCGCGTTGAGAGGAGCTCCGTGCGGACATGAGGCCGACAACCACCCGCTCGCGCTCGGGGTCCCCGTGCACCTTCATGGCGGACGCCTGCGCTACGCGCGATCGGTCTGGGCGTCGTGACGCAGCCCAGGCCTCGTGACGCGGCCCTGGCGTCGTGGCGATGAGCGGCGACGACGACGGCTTCGATGCAGTGAGGCGCCTTCTGGACGAAGGCGCCTCTGGGGTCTTCCCGGGCGCCGTCGCCGGCGTGCTTCAAGACGGCCACGTGCGACTGCTTCACGCCGCCGGGGTCCTCCCGCCCGGGCCGACTCGACCAGACACCATCTACGATCTCGCCTCCCTCACCAAGCCCATCGCGGTCATGACGCTGGTCGCTGACCTCCTCGCGTCCGGTGCGCTCAGACTCGATGACCCGATCGGTGACGTCATCTCGTCGGCCGTGGGACGCGCGACGATCGCCGAGGCTCTCGGGCACGCAACAGGGCTGCCTGCGCATCGAGACTTCGCTCGCTTGGGGAGCCCCGACGCGCTGCGGGCAGCCGTGCTGTCCGAACCGCCCATCGCGGCGCCGGGAGAGCGCACGATCTACAGCGATCTCGGCTACATGACGTTGGGCTTCTATCTCGAGACGCGCTTCGGAGCGCCGCTCGACGCGCTCGTGGACGCCGTTCTCTCGCGCTTAGGCCTGACGGGGATTGGGTACCACCTTCATCCGCGGGGCGACCTTCCACCGAGCCACTACGCGCCGACGGATGCACGTTCGGGCCACGGCCCCGAGTCGGTGTCGGCTGCCGGCATGCCACCCATGGAGCGCCGCGGTGAGGTCCACGACGCAAACGCAGCGGCTCTCGGAGGCGTCGCTGGGCACGCGGGGCTCTTCGGTGACGCGCTCAGCGTCGCGCGCTGGGCGGATCGGCTCTCATCCGAGGTCGCTTCGCGCACGTCGCTCGGCCTCACTCTCGAAGCGTTGTGGTCTACCACCGCCGCTCGCGACGCCTCCACGTGGCGTCTTGGCCTCGACACCCCGTCCGCGGTCGGCTCGACCGCCGGCCATCCGCCTCAGGGCGCACTCGGCCACCTGGGTTTTACGGGAACGAGCGTTTGGCTGGTCCCTGAACGACGCTGGTCCGTGGTGCTGCTCTCAAACCGCGTCTATGGTCGTTCGGACGCAGAGAGCGCTGCCTCCATGCGCCACTTCCGCCCACGCTTTCACGACGCCGTGTGGGACGTCCTTCGATGTTCAGATGGGTCGGTGGCAATCAGGAAGCCCCGGGGATAAGCTCAGGCCGTGACCCAGCTAACACCGACATCGACCGCTCTCGCTCCCAAAGTGCCGGCCAACTCCCGCGACGACGACTTCGACTACGACTTCATCATCGTCGGGTCAGGCTTCGGCGGGAGCGTCAGCGCGTTGAGGCTCGCCGAGAAGGGCTACAAAGTAGCGGTCATCGAGCAGGGACGCCGCTTTCGGACGGACGAGTTCCCGAAGACCAATTGGAACCTGAAGCGCTTCCTGTGGATGCCGAAGCTGGGATGGCACGGCTTCATGGCGATCACGATGTTCAAGGACGTCGTCATCTTCCACGGGGCCGGAGTCGGAGGTGGCTCACTGGTCTACGCCAACACCCACCTCGAGCCATTCGAAGGCTTCTTCACCGACCCCCAGTGGGCCCATCTCGCTGACTGGCGCAAGGAGCTCGAGCCGCATTACCGCACCGCGCGTCGCATGCTGGGCTCGACCGAGTCGCCGTCGATCTTCGAGTCCGACAAAGCTCTGAAGGAGTGCTTCGACGACCTCGGGACAGGCGACACCTTCAAAAAGCACACGGTCGGCGTCTACTTCGGCGAGCCCGGCAAAGTCGCTGCTGACCCCTACTTCGACGGCCAGGGGCCCGAACGTACCGGCTGCAACTTCTGCGGTGGGTGTATGATCGGGTGCCGCGTCGGTGCCAAAAACACACTCGACAAGAACTACCTCTACCTCGCCGAGCGACTCGGCGCCGAGGTCATTCCACTGACCCGCGTCAAGGACGTGAGGCCGCTCGATGGCGACCGTGGCGCCACCGGCTGGCAGGTCGACGTGGAGAGTACCCGAGGCCTCGTCTTCAAATCGAAACGGTCACTCCGGGCACGCCAGGTCATCATGGCGGGTGGCGTCCTCGGCACGCTCGGGGTCCTCCACGAGGCAAAGACGCGCGGCTCGTTGCCCCATCTCTCAAACAAGCTCGGCCACATCGTCCGCACGAACTCCGAGTCGATTCAGGGCGTGATGCTGAAGGGCAAAGACATCTCGAAGGGGATCGCCATCTCCTCGGGCGGCATGTTGCCCGATGGCACCCATGTCGAGATCTTTCGCTACGGCGATCGCGCCGACGCGATGAGCGCGCTCACGACGGTCCACGTCGGTGGCGGCCGCCTCCCACGGCAGCTCTATTTCCTAGCGGCGGCCGCCAAGAGGCCGCTCCAGACGTTGAAGCGCCTCTTCTGGCCAAAGGGCTGGTCGCGCGGTCTAGCGGGCGTGCTCGCCATGCAGGCCCTCGACAACTCCATGCAGCTCCACTACCGCCGCAAATGGTGGTCCCCGTGGAAGCGCTCGCTGACCAGCGACTGGGGCGATCAGAAGCCGCCTCCAACCTTCATGCCGGGCGTACACGACCTGACGCAACGTCTCGCGAACAAACTCGGGGGCGAGCCTGGGTCGGTGCTCCCCGAGGTGCTGCTCAACACGACGACGACGGCTCACATCCTCGGCGGTTGCCCTATGGGCGACTCCCCCGAAAGCGGCGTCATCGACCAACAGAATCGGGTCTTCAACTACGACGGCCTCTATGTGGTCGACGGCTCGATGATCTCCGCCAACCTCGGCGTGAACCCGTCGCTCACCATCACCGCGATGGCCGAGCGGGCGATGTCGCTGATCCCAGCCAAAGTGTGAGAGCTTAGCTTGGACGCGGAGCACCTCCGCGCAAGCGAACCCAAACACGGTCTGTCAGAGGCTTTGGGTCGAGTCGGTCGTGACGCTGCACAGACGCCGTGGAGGCAGTTAACTGCTCGCCTTCGCAGCGCTGGCATCGGCCTCGAGCAGCCCATGCCACACCGACTCTTCCAGTGTGCACATGAGCTCGTCCATGACGGCGCGTTGCGAATGAATGACCTTGAGGATGGTCCTGAGCGCGTTGTCGCGGCGCTGGCCGCCGGCGTCGAGGTCGACTTGGCGCATGCCCCACTCCGGGCAGAGTCGGGGCAGATCGCCACGTTCCTCCGCGAGGACCAACATGTTGCGATGGCGCGGATCTCGGGAGATCCGGGCCCACAGACGGTCGATGGCGTCCTCGGGACCTTCGATGATCTGAAAGAAGAGCTTGCCCGAGGCGACGAGCATGCCCGTGATCTGATCTTTCTCGTTGGCTTCTGCAGCCAACCTCCCGATCCGCTCGATTTCGCCAGGTCCGAGATCCTCAGCCAGCTCCGAAATGTACCGCATGCGCTTCAGCATCTTTGAGTCTCCTCTGTCCGTGAAGACCCTATTCTAAGCGTCCCATCCAATCAACGACCCGGGCACAACTGTCGTGCACTTTTGAGGGGCTGTGGCGCCCGGTCGCTCTTGCTAGCGTCGACGGTCGGCTCCGGCCATGGCGGAGCTCACTCCCCATCCGGAGGAAGATGGGGCTTAAACGAAAAAAGCCCTGGGGTTACCAGGGCTTTCTTGGAGCGGGAGACGAGATTCGAACTCGCGACGTCGACCTTGGCAAGGTCGCACTCTACCACTGAGTTACTCCCGCAGCTGCACCGACGTCGCCGCCGGTGGAGTGGGCTTATAAAAGCGAGCTGTGGCGCAGTCAAGCTCATTTTGGGAAAAAGTCACGGCCCTCGTCCAAAGAGCCGGCCAAGCCACGACGCGGTCTTGTCCTCATGCGGTGAGGCGTGCGTCTCCCTCAATGCGGCCTGCCGGGCACGCTCAGCCGTCTCAGCCTCGATGAGGACAGCGAGCTCACGAGTGGCCTTGGGGTGATCGGCCTGGCAACGCAGCGTGGCCTCGAGCTCCTTCCTGTAAAACACCGCCTGGCCAACTGTGCGCCAGCAGAAGGCGAGCGAGTAGCGGGCGTCGGCGCTGTAGGGGAGTTTGGCGGCAGCGTGTTGGAGCAGGCCCCGGGCCTCCTCGACACGCCCGAGGTCCGCGCTGTTCTCCCGTGTCAGCAGCGTCCAACCAAGCTTGAGTGAGCCGTCGGGATCCCCTGGGACCAGCAGCACCGCGTGACGCATGTGCCTCACGGCGCCATTCACGTCGCCCCGCGCGAGCAACGTCGCCCCGCGCTGGAGAAAGGATCTCGCCAGCGACTCACGCCGCTCTCCGATGGCGATGACCGGGATGGCCATGAGCCGGTTGAACTCCGCCTCGATGACGGCTTCGGGTTCCTGCCTCCCCGAGATCACTCTGCCAACTGGGCTGCGCTCCCGGTCGTACGCGGCGCGGCGTCCGGCGTCCCCGAGTGTCGAGAACGCGGTCGCGAGCTCCCGGAATACCCGTGCCCCGTCGGTCGCGGCGGCGGCGTTCTTCAGGCGGTCGGGGTGGAAGCGCTTGACCAGATCGAAGTAGGCCGCCTTGACAGATCCAGCGTCGGCGTCGGGCTTCAAGCCGAGGAGGCCGTAATAGTCGCGCTGGTCGGCGTAGCGGAGCTTGTCCGCGGTGAGCTCGGTGATGGGGTCGGGTGGCATCAAAGCTCTCCTATGACCACGTGGGCAAGGTGGCACGGATAAAAACGCGCGGCGCTAGTCGGCGAAGCCGCGGCGGCGTTTCACAACATGGTCGTAGGACCTGTCGTATCAGCGAGAGTAGATGGGAGGCAAACGTCCGAGGCCTAACGCTTTGATAACAGTAGTTTTTTCTTGAGCGCCTCGCGGCCCGGCACCCTGCTTCTGGGAGCGCGTCCAGCTCAGCGGCAGCGCTGTTGAATCGAGATGGTCACGTCGTCGCAGTCGAAGAACCCGCTGTCGCAGTCGTTCAGGTAGTCGCCATAGACGCCGCAACTGGGGATGCCGCCTTTGAAGCCCTTCTGCGTCGCACTGCAGAACCCGAGGAGGTCGTCCGAGCAGTTGCCGCCCGCGATCGCAGACTCGCGCTCCTGATTGCCGTCGCAGTTGTAGTCGTAGCTACCATCGCCACGGTGCTGGTTGAACCAGTTCGCCTGCCCTGGACGCGCGATGTCGTTCTGGTCGTAACAATCGCCGGTCTGGAGCGAGTTGAACGGGAACTCGGGCTTGCAGAGACACTGGAACTCGCCGGTGCCAAAGCCGTCCTTGTCCTCGTCTTTGTAGAAGTTGGCACAGCCGAGCGCGCCGTTCTCGTTCACGATGCCGTTGCAGTTCTCGTCCCCTGGAACGCAGATCTCCTGGGCACCGGGGAACGCAATCGGGTTCGTGTCGTTGCAGTCACCGCCGTTCAGGGTGTTCCACGGCGCCTTCGGCTCGCAAAGGCAGTTCTGTGTGTTCTGGTTGCCGAAGCCGTCTTGGTCGGCGTCGACGTAGAAGTAGGTGCAGTCCGCGGCCGTGTTGCCGTCCACCTGACCGTCGCAGTCGTTGTCGATCTTGTCGCAGACCTCGTTGCCGTCGGGGTTCACCGCCGTGTTGTTGTCGTTGCAATCGCCGCCGGCGAGGGACGTGTATGGGTACGTCGCCGTGCAGAGACACTTCGCGTCCGTCGTGACCCCGTACCCGTCTTGATCGGCGTCGCGGAAGAAGAGGCCGCAGCCGATGGTGCCGGGCTCGTCGACCGTGCCGTCGCAGTTGTCATCGATGAGGTTGCAGACCTCGGGCGCGAGAGGGCGAATGTCGGTGTTGGCGTCGTTGCAGTCGCCCCCCCGGTCGGTGACGTACTCGGCGTTCGAGTCGCACGCGCACCGAAGCTCGGAGTTCTTCCCGTAGCCGTCACCGTCACTATCGACGTAGTAGACAGTGCAGCCCTTCGCGTTGTCCTCGTCGGTCTTTCCATCGCAGTCGTTGTCGACGCCGTCGCACTTCTCTTGGACAGCCGGGTTGAACGTGGGGAGTGCGTCGTCGCAGTCGCCACCCACGGTGATCCAGCCAAAGCCTGGGCTCTCGCAGCGGCACACCTCGCTCAACACGTCGCCGAAACCGTCCTCGTCGACGTCCTGGTAGTAGCGAGTGCAGCCGAGCGCGTTGTCTTCGTCGACCGTGAGGTCGCAATCGTCGTCGATGAAGTTGCACCTCTCGGTGGCTCCTGGGCTGACGTTGGCGTCAACGTCGGAGCAGTCACCGGTTCCCGTCGCATATCCGTCGCCGGGGCTCTCGCAGAGGCACTGGCCCACGCCAATCCCCCAGAGATCGCCGTCCTCGTCTGGGTAATAGCGCACGCAGTCCGACGAGGTCGGGCCGTCGGTCGTCCCGTCGCAGTCGTCGTCGACCCCATTGCAGCGTTCGAGCTCTGGACTACGAGCGGTGCACGCCGATAGACCGGCCGTGCCGCAGCCGCGCTCGCCGGCGCAACGCCCGAACTCGTTAGTGACGCCACACTCGGTCTCGAGCGAGAGCGTCATCGCTCGTTCGTTGCATCCGCACTCGCCGTATTCCTCGGGGACCTGCCCTGCCGGGACGCACTGACGAGCACCGTCGCCCGCCTCGTCACAGCGGAAGCCCTCGGGGCAACTGCCGTCGTCGACGCAGCTCACGCCGCAGAAACGCCCAGCGTCGCCGTGGTCGACGCAGCGTGCGTCGGGGTCGGTCGTCGCGCTGCGACAGTCGTTGTCGGCGCGACAGGGCCAGCAGAGACGGGCTGTTCGGAAGACGCAGATGTACGCCACGTCAGCGCCCGTCGCGCTGACCGGCCGGCACACCCAGCCGTCCGGGCACGTCGAGAAGCAGGTCTGGGAGCAGACACCACCCGCGGTGGCTCCTTCGACGCACCAGTCGCTGTCACAGTCGTCATTTGATTCGCAGGGCCACCCGAACTCACCTTCGGCGATGGGCTGACCGACGTCTCCCTTAGCGATGTCGAGTGAGACGATCTCCTGATCGTCCGGGCCATCCCCTTGGTCCGGCAAAGACGCGACGTTCCCGTCTTTGCTGCCACTCACGGTGTCTGGACGGAACAGCGTCACGGCGCGCTCCGGCTCCGCGGCACAGCCGAAGACGCCAAACGCCGTCAGGGCGGCGAGGAACCCAGCGTGAACGAGGCGGAATCCAACTGGGGAGCAAGCGATGTCCATCGCTCCGGAGCATACCCGAAGTCCGCGCTCTGGAAGGGCCTTTTCCGCGAATTTTGCCGGCTCGTGGTCTGCCACTTCGCTCTCGAAACACGTGGCGTCACGTCCCCCCGGGGTCACAGGGCCTGTAAGACCGTCCGTTCGCAGCGAAGGAGTCGTTCGTAGACGAGGCGGTCGTTCCCGCCGCGTCCGGCCACCGCGTAGGCGAGTCGACGGGTTTCGATGGCCCGCGCCAGGCGCTCGAGCGGGGCCACCGAGAGCCGCGTCTGATGGACGAGGTCCGCGATTCGGCCTTCGGCGTCTCGCGCCGCTGACCATGCCGCGGCTTCGGGCGAGTCGAAGATGAGCGCCTCGAGTCGGCTGCGTTTCTCTGCGAAAGCCGAGTCGAAGTCGGGATGCCAGGGGTCGTCAGCGACCGGGACCTCCGCGAGAATGACCCCAGAGAGCCTCGACCACGCGGCATTGGTCGCCTCTTCGGCGTCCACGAGATCCTCCTTCATCGACGCGATGGCGTCCTCGGCTTGAACCATGGCGCCAAGGGCGGCGTCCAGACGGCCGACGTAGCCGAGCCGACGCGAGAGGGCGGCGATGACCGCGTCCTCCTCTGGAAGAGGGATGGCTGGGCCCTGCCCTGACGCGACGGGCTCATGGCCGCTGATGAGGGGCTCTCGACGCAGCCAACGCTCGGACGTCGTGGTTGGGACGTCCGCGGCAGGTGACTCGATACGCACCCACGTATGGGCTTCGAGCAGCGATACGCGCCCATCCCCATCGACGTCGACCTCGACGAGCGGCAGTGGTGTTCCGTCTCGGCGTCGGCCAGCGAGCGCGCCCCAAAAACCGACCCCGTAGCCGTCCCTCGCTCGGGCGGCCGGGTCTGAGTCACAGCCTGCGGCTTCGAGGTCCCACGTGGACGCGAAGAGCCCGCAGCGGTCCTGGCGAGCAGGCCCTTCCGCTTCGATGCCCCCTTCGAAGACCAACTCCGCGAAGCTGCCCGAAAAACAAGAGCTGGCGATGACGCGCACGGGGGTCTGCGCGTGCAAGTCGAGGCGCTCCGCGAGGCGTGTCGGGGTGAGCGCCGTGCCACCCCATAGGAGGAAGCTCCCCGTGGCCGGCGTGTCCCCTTGGTCGCCGTGCCCGTGGAGGACGATGAGCGTGGGTTCGGCCCCGGAGAGCGCATCGAGGCGCGCAAACAGAGTCGTCTCGTCCGCAGGTCCAACGGGGCTGACGGTGGGCTTCCGAAACACCGCCTCGCGACTGCGGCGTGGGGAGAAGAGCTCTCCGAGGGCTATCTTTAGCGGATCGCCGCGCAGCGTCCCCGTGACCTGGACGTGTGGAAGGTCAGCGCCGCCGCCGAATAGGACGGTCCCCCGCGGGCCGAGGACAGAGCGCGCTGAAGCGACGTCGCTCTCGATCGAGAGCTCGTTCGCGTCCGGAGTCGGGCCTCCGCCGACGATCAGGTACCGATTCCCCCGGGGCGCGGCTGAATCGAGCGACCTGTGCTCAGGAACATCTAATGGGGCGTTCGCTGCCGGGGCGTTCGCTGCCGGGGCGTTCGCTGCCGGGGCGTTCGCTGCCGGGGCGTTCGCTGCCGGGGCGTTCGCTGCCG
>CANMLD010000051.1 GCA_947498315.1 Pseudomonadota bacterium
GTCGAACGCGTCGTTGATGCGGTCGAGGGACATGGTGTGCGTGATCATGGAGTCGATGTCGATCTTCTTGTCCATGTACCAGTCGACGATCTTTGGGACGTCCGTGCGACCACGCGCCCCGCCAAAGGCCGACCCCTGCCAGACGCGCCCCGTGACGAGCTGAAATGGCCGGGTCGAGATCTCTTGTCCCGCCGAAGCCACACCGATGATGGTCGAGACGCCCCAGCCCTTGTGGCAACACTCGAGCGCCTGGCGCATGACCGTCGGCGACCCGACGCACTCGAAGCTGTAGTCGGCGCCGCCCCCCGTCAGTTCCACGAGGTGCGCGACGAGGTCGCCCTTCACCTCGCTCGGGTTCACGAAGTGGGTCATGCCGAACTGCCGACCGAGCGCCTCGCGTCGAGGGTTCAAGTCGACGCCGACGATCATATTGGCGCCGACCATCTTGGCGCCCTGAACCACATTGAGGCCGATCCCGCCGAGCCCGAAGACCACCACGTTGGCCCCGGCCTCCACCTTGGCCGTGAACACAACGGCGCCGATGCCGGTCGTGACGCCGCAGCCGATGTAGCAGACCTTGTCGAAGGGGGCGTCGGGCCGGATCTTAGCGAGCGCGATCTCGGGCAGCACCGTGTAGTTGGCGAAGGTGGAGCAGCCCATGTAGTGGTGGATGGGTTTGCCTCGGAGCGAGAAACGGGCCGTCCCGTCGGGCATGAGGCCACGCCCCTGCGTGCTCCGGATCTTCTGACAAAGATTGGTCTTTCTCGATAGGCAGTAGTCGCACTCCCGGCACTCGGGCGTGTAGAGCGGGATGACGTGGTCACCTGGACGGAGCGACTTGACCCCGGCGCCGACCTCGACGACGACGCCCGCGCCTTCGTGGCCGAGGATCGTGGGGAAGAGCCCCTCGGGATCGGCGCCCGAGAGCGTGTACTTGTCCGTGTGGCAGACCCCGGTGGCCTTGATCTCGACCAGGACTTCGCCATCTCGTGGGCCGTCGAGTTGGACGGTCTCGATGCTGAGGGGTCTTCCGGTCTCAAACGCAACGGCGGCGCGTACATCCATGGCGGGCTCCTTTTGGTAGCGGGGTCGTCGGCGGCAGCGCCGTGCGGTCGAGCGGACAGTAAGCGCCCGTCGGCGTCGAAGCAACGCTCGCCGCGGCCGCGTGGAGCGACCGCGGCGACGTGGCAACCCGATCGCGGAATCACCCCACAGTGGTGAATTTCTCTACACCCTTACTGGCCACCCCATCGTGAGATCGCGTGCCCATCGCGATGACGACTGGCATGAAAAATGCAATGACGGGCTGGGTGATGGAGTCGTAGGGCTGAACTTCACTCAAGAAACGACGGTTGGCGACGAGGAGCCTGCTGTTTTTCGGACGGAGCAGGCCGAAGCGATTCCCTTCGAAAGCAAGGAAGATGTCGAGAAACGCCCGGAGCGTACCAAAAGGTACGTGAGGACGTATCGCAGACATCTGACGCCGCTATCGAGGGGAAGCGCGAAGACATGCGACGGGAGAAAAACGGTTGGCGAATAGGGGGGCGGCGATATGGGCGAACCGAAAGCACGAGATCACAGGCGGCGAGGTGGGTGGGCGTTGCGACTACTGCCCACAGGCGCGGCCTTGGCTGGCGCCCTGTTTGGCTGCGAGACCCGCGACGAGGCGTGGGGCGATGAGCTCAATCTCCAAAATCCAAGCACCGCGGGTGGCCACCTCGTCGTCGAGGCCCGCGGCAGGGACTCACTGCTGGTCATCGACCCGGCGACGGCGAGCCCCCGCTTCATCCCACTCGCGGCCGAGCTGCGGCCGCCGGTAGCGCGCCTCGAATCGAACGCACTGCTCGCCTTCGAGAGCGATGGCGCGACGCTACTCCAAGTCGATCTCGAGACCGACCGGAGCACGCGTTATCCACTCGGCGGGCGCTTCGACGCGCTGACGCAGACGCCGGATGGCGCCTACGCCATCCTCACGCGCGGCGGCGGCGGCTCGGGGCTCGTGAACGCCAGCGAAGTCGCGCTCATCGCACTCGACGAGGGGCCCGGGCCGGCCAACCCCGCTCGTCGGGGGCTCTCCTCCAAGGGCGGCACCATCCGCGGTGTCGACGTCTCGCCAGCCTACGGGGCGGCCGGGCGACGGCTCGCGCTGTTTCGCTCCGCCAGCCACCTCGCGGCAGTGCCGGTGGAAGACTTCGCCGCCGGGACCCTGCGGACCATCCCGCTCGCCGCGGACGGTGATCCGGCGGTCACCCCGGTCGAGTCGGTGTTCCGCGAGTCAGCGGATCACCTCGACGTGTTCGTGCGCGCCGATTCGGGCTCGGACGTCATCCACCTGCGCTTTCCGGACGCCGACGACGGCATCGCTCGGCCGGTCCTGAACCAGCTCACGGCGGGCGGCCTCCTCTCGTCGATCCTGCTCCTCTCCCCGGACGGCCCGCTCGGGGCGCAGATCGTGGCGCTCAGTCGCAGCTCTGGCGGCTTCACCCTCATCGACCCCGAGACCGCAGAGTCGAAGTACTACGCGGCCGACGACGCGCCAGCCGACGGCCTCGTGATTGAAGGGGTGACCGGCGAAGAGCTGGTGCTCTACACGCTCGGCCGAAACGTGCTGCATCGCGTCGCGCTCACGGAGCTCCCGACAAAGAAGACGAAGGCGATCAAGACGACGTCTCTGGGCGCCCCCATCCTCGACGTCACGGCCGCGGCAGGCGGGACACGCCTCGTCATCCTGCATTCGGACACGGGTGGCCCCGACATCACGTTGCTCGACCCGGTCACCGGCGCGGTGGTCCCGTTCACGACCTCGGACACGCTCGTCGGGACCGCGCTCAGCGACGATCTCACCGATCTCGTGGTGTTGACACGCGGCACGACGCAGCGCCTCACGACGCTCGACATCGCGTCGGGGACCACGCTCGAGACCGAAGTAGCCTCATCCATCACGGCCATGTTGCCGATCGCGGGCACGAGCACCGTCGCGCTGCTCTCCGCTGACGGGCTCGGGACCTTCGCCTTCTATGACGCGGCGGACGTGACGAAGGCGCCAAAGCGCCTCGAGTCCGCGGGCTGGCTCTCCATCCTCGATCAGGAGGCCGAACGATGAACGCCACCCTCCTGAGCCTGCTCGTCTTCACGCACCTCGCGAACATCGAGCCTCCACCCGTCGACTCGGCCCCTCCCGAGACGAAGCAAGCCGCGCCGCCCGAGGCGAAGGAGGCCGCGCCACCCCAGGCCCAGCAGGCCGCGCCCCCCGCGTCCGCGGACCCGCGCCCACGCGCTCGCCCGGGCGAGGCCCCTCATACGACCGACGGCTTCGACGATGATGCGAAGGCGGCGGATGATGCGCAGACCTCGCCACCAGCCGCAGCCTGGCGCCGAGAGTGGCGTCTCGACGTGAGCGCCGGCGCCTTCGAAGGTCTCGGCGACGGCTTCGTGATGGCCGCCGCTAGCTCCACCGCGTTCACGCCACGCTTCGCGTTCAGCGCCGAGCTCGTGCCGGGGCTCCTCCTGGGCGCCGAGGTCCGGGGCGTGACCCCACTCGGTAAGAACAACCTGCTCGGCATGGACGCCGCATTCGGCGTGCTCGACTTCGGGCCCTTCGTGCGCTGGCACACCCCGGTGCTCCCTTGGCTGCGGCCCTTCGTCATCGGCTCCATCGGCGCCAGCCGGGCCACCTTCACCATCGCCGGCGCGGACATCGATGAAGTGGCTTGGGCCGTCGCCGTCCTCGCGGAAGGCGGAGTCGAGCTGCGCACCTTGCCCGGCGCGCTCATCGGGACGCTCGCGCTCTCGGTCGAGGTCGCCCTCGGCTACTCGTGGCGCTCGGACTTCGACTTCGTCCATGAACCGAGTGGCGCGGAGTCGCTGCCCCTCGGTGTCGTCTCAGTGCATGGTCCGAGTTACCGGCTCGGAGTGGGGGTGATCTGGTGAACATCGCACGACTCAAACCCTGGATCCTCTGTGGTTGCGTCGCACTCGCCGCCGCCACGCTCCCGAGCTGCGGCTCGAGTGAATCCTTTGGCTCATCCGGGGCCGGCTTCAACACTGACTCCACGGGTGGTACCGACGGCAACGATGGAGCCGACGCGACGGACGGCGCCGGCGCCGACGCGGGCGACGGGGAACCGCCGCCGCCAGAAGACGAACAAGCCGCCACCCTCCCCGGCCCCGCCGCGGGCGACTCCCACGTCTTCATCGCGAGCGGCAGGCTCGACGCCGTCGTCCGCATCGACGGCGCGTCGCTCGACCTCGACCTGCTCGAGGTGGGCCTCGATCCCACCTCGATCGCGGCCTTTGGTAGCGGCGACGACCTCGGTGTCGTCGTGACCAACACGGGCTCCGAAGACATCTCCATCATCTCGAAGGCCGAGACCGACGCCGAGCCGACCATCTCGACCTTCGACGCGGGCGCCGCCGTCAATCGCCTTGCGGTCGCACCGGACAGCAGCAGCGCAGTCGCCTGGTACGCCCCGACCGCCGGGGAGCCCATCGACATCGGCAGCCTGCAGGAGGTGCGCGTCGTGAGGCTCGAGGCCGGCAAGCTCGCCGTGTTCACCGTCGGCGTCGGCTTTCGCCCGCTCTCGGTGAGCTTCGACGACGAGAGCGCGTACGTCGTCACCGAACGCGGCGTTTCCGTCATCGACGTCGGATCGCTCAAAGGCGACGCCTTCGCGCCCCCCGTTCCGGTCAGCCCGGATCCGCTGGAGAGCGCGCTCGACCGCGAGGTCCTCGTCGCGCGCGGCACGACGGCCATCGTACGGCGGCCGGCGGCCGACGAAGTGCGCCTCATCGACCTCACCTCGCAGGAAGCGACGCTGGTCCCGACCAGCTCGCCACCGACCGACATCGACCTGTCGCCCGACGAGACCGAGGTCGTCGCCGTGCTCCGCGCGACCTCCGAAGTGGTCCGCTTCGGGCTCGACACGCCGGACCAGGTCACAGTCCTCGACATGGGTGAGCTGCCCGCGGGTCAAGCCACCATGACCCCGGACGGCCGCTACGCAGTGCTCTACACGAGCGTCCAATCAAAGGAGATCCCTGATCCCGAAGGCGGCCCACCGACGATCCTCGGCCCTCGAAACGAGTGGCTCGTGCTGCTCGACATGGACGCCGGCACGCAGCGCGTCGTGGCTCTCGAGAAGGGCGTCAAGGCCGTCGAGGCCAGCGCCGACGGCAAACGCGCGGTCGTGCTGCACGACCGCTGGACGGAGACCAAGGTCACCACGTCGGCCAGCCAGCTCACGGCCGACATCGACCGCGCCTACGGGTTCTCGGTCGTCGACATTGCGTCCGGCTACGCCAAGCTCGAGCTCACGACGGTCTCGCCGCTCGGCGTGTTGCTGACGCCCGGCGGTGAACGCGGCTTCGTCCTGCTCCCAAATCCGGAGCCCTCGGGTGAGAACGCGCTCATCGACATCGACCTCGGGAGCTTCGCCATCCGCTCCATTCGGCTCGGCTCGCCGCCGGTACACGCCGTGCTGGTCGGCGACCGCCTCGCCATCTCGCAGGACCACCCAAGCGGTCGAGTGACCTTCCTCACGCTAGGGACCGGCAAGACCGAGACCGTGACGGGCTTTCAGCTCAACGGCCTCATTCGCTGAGGGTTTTAAACTGTACTGTCGGTGCTCAATCGAGGATCCGATTTCGCTCAGTGCGGAAGGCTGAGAGCGTGATGTCGGGCGGAGCTCAGTGGGTCGGAAAAAAACTCCGATTGGCGTCCACAGGCAATTTTCTAGCATCGAGTTGCTCTCGCTCAAGGGCGGCCGATGCAGCCCGCCTTCGTCATTCGAGTACGCGCCTAGCGGCGCCCAGTCGAAGCAAGAGGGCGGCTGCGTCGGCAGTGCGTGCGCTTGCGGGTGGGGGACGACCCCCGCACCCCAGGCGTGCGCGGCGATCGCTCAATCTCCATGTTGTCCGACCCACTCATAGTAATCGCGGCATGGATGAACCGGGGAGCTACTGACGGCCGCGAGCAGCCCGCAGCTTTGGAGCCACACGCTCATGACCATAGGGGCAGTGCCGACAGGCGTTCCCGCAGCAATGGCCGCGCGCTAGGTGGGCCAGCTCTGTGAAGACCTTGAACCCGGTGGCTGGATCGCTATAGGTGCTTCGTCCGGCGGAGCACGCGTCGCGGTGAAGCGAAGCGATTCGGTCTGCCAGTTCATTAGACAAGTGCACTCCGGCAGCGCTTGGGCTCAACCTTGAGCGCGTCGCGATCCGCTCGTTCTACGACCCTCGAGAGGATTCGGTTCCCACGAGAGCAGGCACTCGTGACTGACTCAACGACCGGGGCTCCTGCCGGCGGTGCCGGCGAGTCGCTCAGCGCTGCAGGATGGCTATCAGCGATCAGCCGTCAGCGGTCAGCGGTCAGCGGTCAGCGGTCAGCTTCGGGCCCCGACCGGCCGACCGACCTGTCGGCTCTCGCGCGACGATCCATGTCCTGGCCTGACTGACGGCTCGTGACTGACTCGATGTCCGGGGCTGCTGCCGGCTGAGCCGGCGCGGCGCTCAGTGCTGCTCCTGAGCGGTCAGCGATCAGCGGTCGGCCGTCAGCTTCGGTCGGCCGGCCGGGCTACATGTCTCGCACCGCGCGGCGCTTCGCTGACCTCGCCGAGCTGACCGCTGAACGCTGAGCGCTGATAGCCCGGCGTCAGCCCCGGCTGAAGCCGGCGCTGGCGCTGACCGCCGCGAGGTGCGCTGGCCCGGCGAGCGTTCAGAACCCCTGCTCGATGAGCTCGTCGAGCGCGTCCGCGCGTACCCCGAAGTTGAGCCCATTGGCGTCGTACGCGACGTCCTCCTTGGGCCGGCCGTGTTCGTCTGGCACGAAGACGCGCCGGGCCGAGAGCACACCGTTGTTGATGGCGACGACCTCACCGGCGGCGTTGAAGATGGGCGACCCGCTCGTACCCTTCGATGTGAGCGCCGAATGCCAGACCATGCGGTTGTCGCCGGGTAAGCCTGCGCTGTTGCCGAAGGTGGTGATTCTGGAGATGACAGCGGCACGGAGGTCGGCTGACGGCGCTTCTGGGTTCATGACTTTGCCGGGGAAGCCCATGGTGTAGATGGGTTGTCCGGGACCGAGCCCGACGAGATCGATCCACGCGGCCAACTTGGCCGCAATCGGGAGTGTTTCGCCTTTGAGATCGATCTCCACGAGGGCGACATCGTCCGAGAATGCGGACCCGTCGTAGGCATCGTGTTTACGGAAGCGCGTCACGCGGAAGGTCCGGTCCGAGCGACGGTTCATGCGCGCGACGACGGAGAGCCCTTGGCTCCGGGCTTGCTCGACGACCTCGATACAATGGGCGTTGGTGGCCAGCACGCCAGCCACGTCGACGGTGAAGGCCGTGCAGAAGCCCTCGAGCGTGCCGTCTCGCTGCACAGCGATGAGCATGAACAGGCTCTTCTCGAAGCGGTGCGCGATCGCTTCGGCCGCCTTCTCCTTCTCGGTAATCCGAGCGACGGCGGCTTCGGTGCGGTCGAGCTTGGCCTGTGAATCGAGCCGAAGACTCTCGAGCGCCTTCACTTGCGCTTCCAGGGTCTTCTTGGTGGCCCCTTCGGCGTTCGCAAGCTCGAGCTGCACCTCGGTGAGCCGGCCCGACGTCGACGCGAGGTCGAGGCGCGCCCCTTCGAGCTCCGACCGGGTGACTCCGATGTCCTTGCGGGCGGCGTCGAGGTCACTCTGCGTCGCCGCGAGTCGGCTCGAGAGCTGCTTGGACTGCGCGTCGAGCGCGGTGTCGAGCGCCGCCTTGAGGTCGGCCTCGCGCTGCGCCGCGGCCGCTTGGGTCGCTTGGTTCCAGTAGTAGAACGCGGTCCCCAGCCCAGCGAGAATCAGAACGAGCGCAGCCAGCCCTGCCTTGAGCCCACGTGTGGAGCGACGCACCTCGGCTTCGAAGAGCCGCTGACCCTGGCCAACCGAGTTGGGAGCGGCGACCTGAGTGCGCGGGATCGCTTCAGTGTCCAAGTCGCCTAAGCTGTCGCCGCACGCTTCGACTCGAAACACGGGACCGCCGTTGCCGAGCGTGAAGGTGTCACCCGGGTTCAAGGTCACCGGCCCGGAGATCCGGACGAGCGCATCGTCCGGTCCAGTCCAGGTCCCGTTGCGCGACGCCAAGTCGACGAGGACGACTCGTCCGTCCGCGAGGATCTCGAGTCGGGCGTGATAGCCCGACGCGAAGGAATCGGACTCGGCGTCGAGGGGGACGTCACAGTCCGGACGCCGACCAAGGGTGAAAGTGCGCCCTGCCTCGAGCGAGTATTCGGCGCCGACAACCGTGCCGCGAAGGCCGCGCAGTCGGATCGGAGGTGGGACGAGCGGGCGCATCAGCGGGTCAAACCGCTCGCAGGCCCGAGATCGTCCCCAAGATTACTCAATAACCCAACCGCACGCTCTCCAGCCCCCGAGCTTGTCGTCGCGGGCGTCGAGCTCGGCTTGTTCCATGGCGACCTTGAACTGCCGCCCCTTCAGGAAGAAGTGGTAGGCCTTCGCGTAGCCCAGGCGGACGAGGCGGTGGTTGAGCATGACCCACTTGCCATCGTGGCGGATGTAGACCCAGCGCAAGAGGCGACCGAAGTCGTCCTCTCCTACGCCGTTCGGGTCGGGATAGAGACACACCGTCTTGTCGGGCGCGAGCAGCGACTTGAGCGCCGCTTCGGCGTCCGCCGAGTAACAATCGTTGCTCGACATCTCGGATGCGTCGACGCCGAGAAAGCGCACTTTGGCACCGTTGGTCGTAACGCCGATGGTGTCGCCATCGCTCACGTACTGCTCGATGGTCAGATTTTTGGGGTCTTCGCAGAACCCAGTGGGCGCTTCGAGCCAGACGTCCGGAAGGTCGGTGAAGACCGGGTGCTCGTTCACGCCGGGCCCGGTGTCGACCTTTACGGTGTCCTTGGGGGCGACGACGTCGACGTTCCCAGTATCAAGGGCGCCTTGAACGTCGCCCTCGTTGAACGCCGATCCTCGATCGATGCAACCCGAGACGATGAGTGAGGAGATCGCGACGAGCCCAGACGTCGCTCGACGGAGGTAGTGCTGCTCAATCTCCATCAGTCGAGCTCGAGCATTCGGAAACGTTCGTCGCTCTCTTGGGCCCCGCCCTCAAAAGGACGCTGGACCTCGGTGCGGACGCGTGGAGTGGACTCCACGACGCCCGCTGGCCGAGCGGCGGGCGCGGGAGCACCGCTGGCACCCGGACCAGACACCGGTGCAGCTCGGGGCAAGGACGCCGCTGGCGTAGGCGCCGGTGCCGACGCGGTCACGGGCGGCGGGCCGGACGAGCCGTCGAGGGCGAACTCCCGATTGCCGAGCTTCACGAAGACCTGACCGTTCGTGACGGTGAAGAGCTCGAGCTCTTTCAGGTCGAGGTGGAACTTCAAGACGTCGATGAGCGCTGCGAACGGGAGCCCACGGAGCTGCTGGGGGACGTGGACGCGACCCACATCCACCTTCTGTGCAGTGATACCGTCGATGACGTAGGTCTTCACGAGGTCAGCGGCGATCTGGACGAGCTCCTCCTGAGAGCGAGTCGCGAGCGCGGCTTGGATTGCGTCTTGGTGGCGCAGCGCCGCTTGGAGATTCTGGATGCTCATCAGGCCCTCCCTGCCATGACGGCGCGTTGCGCCGCGTCCATGTCTGCCCGTTCCGTCGCCACGTCCACGAAGGTTGCGCCTTCGAGCTTGGCGTTCGTCAGGTTGGCGTCACGCAGATCGACCTTCATGAGGAGCGCACCGCGGAAGTCAGCGCCGTAGAGGTTGGCACCCTGCAAGTCGACGTCGACGAGCGTCGCGCCACGGAAGCTCACGTTCATCATCTGAGCGTGGACCATGCGCGAGTCGGAGAACGCCGTGTGCATGAGCGACGCACTCTCGAAGCGAGCGCCGTTGAGGTCAGACCCGCCAAACTTGCAGTTCAGCAGGCGCGCGCCATCGAAGACCGCGTTCGTTAGCAGCGTGTCGTAGGCCTTGCAGTGTTCGAGCAGCGCTGCGGTGAAACGCGCTTCGATGCCCTGGCTGTTCATGAAGCTCGTCAGCCGTAGCTGGGCGCTCTCGAAGACCGCGCCACGAAACTGCACGCCCGTGAACGTGGTGTTGAGGATGAGCGACCGCGAAAACCGGACGCCGCCGAGACCGGCGCTCTTGAAGCCCACCCGATCGACCGTGAACCCCTCGAACTCGAGGACGGCCAGATCCGCGCGCTGGATGAGACAGCCTTCGAGCTTCTGCCCGCGGCATTGTTCCCGCACCTCGTGCACGGACCCGTAGACGCTCTCCATCCAAGACCTCCGAGCCCGATGTGGGCCTCGACTCCGTCGTGCGCAGGGGCGCGCGGCACTCATGGTAGACGGCGCGAGGGTCGCTTGTCACCTTCGGGTGCGAATACAGCCGCAGTCCACCGGTGACGTCATCGCGCCGGTTCGACTCGAAGGTTCGTGAAGATGGCTCCGCGCGCGCCGTCGAGCTCAAGGATGTTCTTTCCCGCTTTGGCGTCGAAGTCGAGGGTGCCAAGCGACGGGGCTAGCGTGATGGTGCCAGTGAGGCTCCCATTGACGCGCACGGTGAGTGGAGCGCCAGCGTTGCCGGAATAGACGAGCCGCAGCCGCGTCGCGCGGAAATGCTCGAAGGTGAGCCGTGGCGAGTTGGTCCGCCCGACCCGTTCACCGTGACGAGGCTTCTTGAGTCCCTGCATGGACTTCCAGCCGAAGAAGCGGTGGCGTTCGAAGCCGCCGGATGGCGCTTCGTGCGCGAGATCGCCTCGAACGAAGACGGTGTACGGCGAGTCGTGGCCCACAGCGAGGTAGCGTCGTTTGGCTTGGAAGAGCTCGAATCGGTAGGCGCCCGTCGCGATGATGACCTCGGGAGTCGGCTGCCAGGCCGCTAGGCGAGCCGCGTCGTCGCTCGGCGAGAAGCCGCCGGGCAGCGTGATCGGCTTCGGGTTCGCATTGACCCAGGTGATGTGCGGGTGAGTGTCCCAGACCATCCGTGGCAGCGGGTATTGGATGTCGTTGTGGCCGAACTTGTAGCCGACCTGCTTTGGATTCAACTTCCGGATGACATCGACGGCAAGATCGCTCCCGCGTTCCCACGAGGGGCGCCAATTGAAGCGCTGCGTGTCCCGCGGCGTCTTCCAGATCGACTTGGCTCCCCAGAGCGGGCGGCCGGTGTGCGGCAAGGTCGGCACCAGCCAGGCGAGGCACGCGGCGGCTGTGAGCCCCACCATGACGTGGCCCGGGTGGATGCGCCCGAACCAGGCTCGCCCACCGGGTCGGTCGAAGAGCCAACCCGCGAGGGGCGCTACGAGCGCGAAGAGAGGGACGTGGAGCCGCGCGTGCCACGGCTGCCAGCGGAACACGGCGCAGAACGCCACGAAGCCGATGGCGGGCACGAGGGTCCAGGTCAGGAGGAGCCACCTCGGTGCGCCTGCACTCGGCTCTTCCGCGACACCCTCCGCAGTGACACCGCCCGCAGTGACGCCGCCCGCAGTGACACCGCCCGCAGTGACGCCGCCCGCAGTGACGCCGCCCGCAGTGACACGGTCCGCAGTGACACCGTCCGCAGTGACACCGTCCGCAGTGACACCGTCCGCAGTGACACCGTCCGCAGTGACACCGCCCGCAGTGACACCGTCCGCAGCGACGCCGTCCGCAGTGACGCCGTCCGCAGTGACGCCGTCCGCAGTGACGCCGTCGGCAGTGACGCCCGGGCGGCGCCGGCGTGCGAGCGCGATCCACACGAAGAGCGGCACTAGGAGGGCGGCGGTAAAGTGCACCATGGTCCCGGCGCGGTCTTCGCTCTTCGGGAACCATACGACTTTATAGGGCATCTCCTTCCAGGTCGTGTCTTCCTTGTTGGGATCGAGCCCGAGCCTCTCGTGCAGCGAGATCGCTGCTCCGAAGACGCGCGCGTTCCAGGCCTCGGACGGGAGGGAGAGATGGAGCGTGATGCTGCGGATGGCGTTCGAGGTGATGGTCTTCCACGAGAGCATGTCGGCGTTGACGTAGAGCTTGCTTCCTTCGACCGCGGGCTCCTTCGGGCCGGTGAGGTGACCAAACATGTCGAGGTTTCGATGGAAGTGACCCGCGTTGGGTGCCAGCGCTGTGATGCCGAGCACGGCGCCGGCGGCGAGCACCGTGAGCCAATGACGGAGCGAGCGCAGGTTCGCTGACGGGCCACCCGCGGTCCCAACGCCGTGCAACAGCATCGCGATACCGACGATGGCGCAGACCGGGAGCGCGAAGACGATCGCCGTGCCTTTCGTGAGGAGGAGCAGGCCAAGGCTTGCTCCGATGCAGATGACGAGGGCCCAGCTCGCGCGCCCAAGCTCGACGACGCGCAGCCCAAGGACGGCGGTCGTGACAACGAAGTAGCTCACGACGAGGTCGTTCTTGGTGCTCGAACCTTCCATGAAGGCCATCGGGATGGTGACCACGAAGAGGGCCGAGAAGGCCCGACCCACGGGGCCGGCACCAAAAGCTCCTGCGAGGTGTTGAGTGCCGACGAGGGTTCCGAGCAGCGCGAACCACTGGACCAGGTTGGCCCACCGGTCGGAGCCCGCCAGGATCATGTGATGGAGTTGAACGAACTCAGAGAACGGCGGCATGAAGAGCTGCCGAATCGAGTTGGTCGGGTAGAAGTCGACCGACCGCTCCTGCATCCAGAATATCTGGCGGGCGAGGTGGTACGCCATCGAGTCATAGTTCGAGGGCGCCGACAGGGCGGCTCCCAAGAAGACGAGCCCGAGGACGAGCGCGGTGAAGCCCAAGAGGAGCCAGAAGGTCCCGGAGCGCGGGAGCGGGCCCAGGAGCGCCGTGGGTTTCGCACCCGACGCGTAATCGCCCCCCGGGTGCCGACTGAGCCAATACAGCGCGCCACTCGCCACGGCCGCGAAGGCAGCCCATGCGCCGACCAGGGTTCCGAAAGCGAGCGCTTTGGTGGCGCTGAGCGCCTCGGTCAGCGCGACGAACCACAGCCCGACGATGAGTGACGCGAGGACGAAAGCGAGCGCGGGCCCGACCTCACCGAAGGCGCGGCGCAGCCGCGTCCGGGCGGCCAAGAGGCTCGCCCAGACGAGACAAAACGCGAGAGTCGGGAGGATCCCGAGCAGGATCAGCCGCCTGCGAAGATGCGCTTCAGCGCGTTGGGGACCGCGAAGACGCCGTGGTGCATCTCACGGTTGTAGATGTCGGTGTGCGCCTCGACGCGGGCGACACGTTCGAGGTTCGGCTCGTGCGGGCTCACGCCCTTCGATGCGAAGCACCAGGACCACGTGCCGCCCGGGTAGATCGTGACGGTGTCGTAATACGGATGCACCTTCGGGAACACCCGCTGCAGCGTCTGCACCATCTCGATGTGGACGTCGCGCTGAAGGTTCGGTGACTCGGACTGGGTGACGAAGACGCCCTGGTCGCCCAGCAAGTTCGAGCAGTTGCGGAAGAAGGCCTCGTTGAAGAGACCGACCGCTGGACCTTGGGGGTCGCTGCCATCGACGATGATGACGTCGTAGCCTTGCGAGGCCGTGCGCACGAACTCGATGCCGTCGTCGATCATGACGTTAAGCCGGGGATCGTTCCACGCGGTGCCGATGGTGCCGAGGAACTCCTTCGACGCGTCGACAACCATGCCGTCTACTTCGACCATGTCGACGTGCTTCACCTCGGGGTGACGAAGCACCTCGCGAGCCGTCCCGCCGTCGCCACCGCCGATGATGAGGACGCGCTCGATGCGCGGCGCGCAGGTGAGCGCGGGATGCGTGATGAGCTCGTGGTACGTCTTCTCCTCGCCCTCGGCACACATCCACAGGTCGTCGAGGAGCAGCGCTCGCCCGAGGGCTGACGTCTCTACGATGGTGACCTTTTGAAAGGGGCTTTGACCGACGAACAGAGTCCGCTCGATCTTGCAGCCGAAGCGCGTTGAGTCCTTGTGGATCTCGTCGAACCAGATGGCCATGGTGTGCTCGCGGGGAGGACGGCCGTCGGCGCCTGAGAACTCGCGGCGAGTTCAGTGGGGACCGGCCAGTGCCTTTTGGGGAGGAGCGGCCCTCCGACGTCCGAAGCGCGTCGGAGAGGCCGCGGGATCAGAAAGAAGCAGTACCGAAGGTAGCGATCGACGTCGTACTCATTGGGCCCCGCCAGTCGCCGCAGTCACGGCAATGTCGGACCCGACCGAGTGCTGGGTGTGGCGAACGACGTTCATCGAACGCTCCGCTTCCAGCCCTCGGTTCACACGGATGACTTCGTAGTCGGTCGAGCCGAGGCCCTGAGCGAGCGCTTCGTGCGCGAGCTCGGGGCGACAGTCGCCGCAGGTATAGAAGTCGGCTGAGGCGTATCCCACCTCGGGCCACGTGTGAATCGACAGGTGCGACTCCTGGATTACGACGACCCCGCTCACGCCTTGCGGCGCGAATGTGTGGAAGCTCGAGGTCACGATCGTCGCGCCAGCGGAGAGCGCTGCACGGATCATGAGCCGCTCGAGGGCTTCTTGGTCGTCGAGAAGGGCTTGGTTGCAGCCCCGGTATTCAACCAGCAGATGTCTACCGAAAGTATTCAATGCTTCGTTTCTCACCTCGTGGCCCGTATTTGGCCGCTAACGACATTCCCTGCCCGTGGCGGAGGCCCTGCCGCGACGTAGCGGCAGGGCCCTTCAGGAGCCGCGCAATTTGGGGCATGGGGGGGGGGGTGTCAAGGCGAAATCGGACCCCGAATTCAAATAAATTCGCCCCCCCGGCATGTCGCGATAAAGCCCTGTAACTACTCACTAATTCATCGAATAGAACCATTGGGTCGCCAACCACTTTCTACAGGGGTGGCTCCGCTCGAGTCCGGAGGATTCTCTCCGGTGCACGGGGGCCCTCGTAAGTGCGCTTCGCGGCCGGGCATGGAGCGATAGGAACGCGGTCAGTCACGAGTCCCAGCGCCGGCGGGTGCCGGCTTCAGCCGGAGCTGGTGTTGGGCTATCAGCGCTCAGTGGGTCTGACAAAACTCCGATTGGCGTCCACCGGCAATTTTCTAGCAACGAGTTGCTCTCGCTCCTCGCCCGGCGATGAAGCCAACCTTCGTCGCTCGAGTACGCGCCTATCGGCGCCCAGTCGAAGCAAGAGGGCGGCTGCGTCGGCACTGCGTGCGCTTGCGGGTGGGGGACGACCCCCACACCCGCGGCGTGCGCGGCGATCGCTCAATCTTCATTTTGTCCGACCCCCTTGTGTCTTGGAGTTGGGGTACAACACGCTCAGCCGGCAGCAGCTCTCGAAATCGAGTTAGCCACGAGTGTCACTCGCTTGGCAGCCGCCACTTTGTTGACGCCGCCAGCCAACGGCTGATTCCCAGGCCGGTTGTGGAGGCGATCGCGGGCGCAGCGCGGCTCTGGACTGCCAAGAGGCGGCTCCCGCGGTCTGGCACACCGGTTGCTGTGGGCCCACGCGGCCTGCCCCTCGTCTCCGAACCTGGAGACGCCTTGGGGATGATTGCCAACAAACGAAGCGGCGGCCTTGAAGCAGCTGCGTCGAGGGGTTGAGAAGCGATGGACAAGGCGACAATGGGCGGCTTGGCGCTCACGATCGTAGCGTGCGTTTTCGTAATCACGCACGGCGGCCCGCTCAGCGCGTTCTGGGACCCGCACGGTCTCATCATCATCCTTGGGGGTACGTTCGGGTCCCTCGGCGTCAACTACCCGATGGAGCATTTGGGCCAGACCGTAAAGGTCGTACGCAAGGTCTTCACCTCGAAGCTCGAGGCACCGGTCAACATCGTCAAGCGCATTACCGAGTACGCGAGCCAGGCCCGTCGAGACGGCGTCCTCGCTCTCGAATCGCAGCTCGACAAGGAACCCGATCCCTTCCTGAAACGTGGTCTACAGCTCGTCGTGGACGGTCAGGACGTCGACGCCATCGAAGAGTTGCTTCAGACCGACATGGACCAGATGAAGAAGCGCCACGAAATGGCGAAGGAGGTCTTCTCGCAAGGCGCGGCACTCTCGCCTGCCATGGGCCTCCTCGCGACGCTCATCGCGCTGGTCCAGATGCTCGGCGCGATGGACGATCCCTCGTCTATCGGTCCGAAGATGGCCATGGCTCTCGTCGGGACGTTCTATGGCGCTTATCTCGCCAACGCCGTCTACATGCCGATCGCCGGCAAGCTGAGCGTGCGCTCCGCTGAAGAGATCCTCATCAAGAAGCTGCAACTCGAGGGCATCCGCCAGATTGCCTCGGGCACGAACCCCCGAAACGTCGAAGCACAGTTGCTCGCATTCTTGGCGCCAAAGGCCCGCGTGAGTCAGTTCTCGTGAGCGACCAGTCCCGCAAACTCGCAGCCTCGGGTCACGGCTCGAGCGCTCAAGAAGGCAGTCACGGGCACGGGGCAGATGGCCAAGTGGCAGAGGCCGGCGCGCACGGAGGCGGGCGAAAGAAGCGGCACGAGGAAGTGCATCACCAGCACCGCGAAGGCTGGCTGATGAGCTTCTGCGACCTGCTCACGCTGCTCCTTTGCTTCTTTCTCGCACTGATCGCGTCCTCGACTCGCGATGAAGCAAAGGTTCGAAAAGCCATGGGTTCGTTGCTTGGCGCCTTCGGCATTCTGCCCGCTGGTACGGGCTTCGACTCGCAAGGGCGATACACGAGCATGGCGGAAGTGATTTCGCTCTCGGCCGAACAAACACTGTTCACGACCTTCGAGGCCTACTTCGACGAAGAGGTCCAAGGTTCCGGCCGGGCGGACATTTACGTCGACGAACAGGGGCGGAAGCGCATCCGGTTCACGGAAGCGTTCCTGTTCGCGCCCGGGTCGAGCCAATTTCACCCAAAGACGATGCTGATCCTCGATCGTCTCGCGGTGATGCTAGCTCAGCTCGGCCGCCCCGTGGAGACCGAGGGCCACACCGACGCCACACAGGGCCGAGATTCCAATTGGCGCCTGTCGGCCGCGCGCGCTCAAGCCGTCATGCGGTACCTCGAAGTCGCCGGCAACCTCGACGCGAACTCCCTCACCGCCGTCGGCTTCGCCGATTCGCGGCCTGTCGCGGGCCTGAGCCCGCAGGACGACCGCAATCGCCGGGTGGAGATCGTCGTCTCGACTCGGGTGGAGAGTTCGGCTCCCCGGGCGGCTCTGGAGGCGAGTATCCCCACGTCAGCCGCGCCGTCACCTTCCAACGACGGAGGACGCTGAACCATGTCGGGCAAAGGCCACAAGGGTCACAAGAAGCACCACGCGCACGATGACGCCCCACCGGGCGGCCACGGCTGGCTCATGAGCTTCTGCGATTTGCTGACGTTGCTCCTGTGCTTCTTCATCGTGTTGCTCACTATGCGGTCGTCGAACAACAAGAAGCTCGAGGAGATGATCGGCGGCTTCTCGGGCGCCTTCGGCGTGCTCAGCCGCGCGTCGAGCACTGGGGTCAGTTCCCACGTGGTCACGCCCTTTGAGACGCCCGTCCCTGAGGTCGTGACCCAGGACATCAAGAAAGTGCTCGCCTATCGGGCGCGGGTTCTCGGTGGTGTCGATCGCTCCGGCGACGACAAGGCGATCCCTCCGGAGCCAAAGGCCTATCGCGACCAGTTCGAAGCCGAGCGCATGGCCGACGGGATCGACACTCGCCTCGGATCCAAGCTCCTGTTCGAGAGTGACTCGGCACGGCTACTCCCCAACTCCGCGACCATCATCCGGGAGGTCGCCGCCGGCTTCTTCCCGGCAAACGCGACCATTCACGTCTCCTGCTATGTGCCAGACACTAGCGCGTCTGTGGTGCTCCGCGAAGACGACAACGCGCTCTGGTCACTCGCAATCGAGCGCGCCGGCGCCGTCGCGGCCATCCTGGCGGAGTCTTACGGTCGCGGTCGCTTGACGATCATGGGCTACGCCCGGCGGGCGCCGCGACTCGCTCGCCTCGACGGGTCGACCAGCGTCGTGACCATCCATGCAAAGACGACGTCCTTAGAACAGACACCGCCGGGCGAGCCGTACACACCGCAGCCACACGCCCCCTTCGATCCCTTTGCTCCTCCAGCGGCGAAGGTCGCGCCACTGCCGGGCGACGCAGAAGACGACGCAGAAGACGACGCAGAAGACGACGCAGAAGACGACGCAATTGAAGTCGGCCCGGGAGACGACGACTCGGAGGGGCTCGGCTCCAAAGGAGCCCGGCGCCCCTGAGCAGGGCGAGAAGACGCAGGGCACCAAGAAGCGAGACTCGAAGAAGCGTGGCGCCAAGGGTCTAGGCGCGAAGAAGCAAGAGACAGAGGCGAAGCAAGAGACAGAGGCGAAGCAAGAGACAGAGGCGAAGCAAGAGACAGAGGCGAAGCAAGAGACAGAGGCGAAGCACAAGGCAGAGGCGAAGCACAAGGCAGAGGCGAAGCACAAGGCAGAGGCGAAGCACAGTGGAGAATGAGGAAACCATGAGCGATGACATCGACAGCGCCCCGAAGAAGAAGAGGCTACTCATTATCGCGATTGCGGCGGCGGCGATCGTCGTGATTGGCGGCGGCGTGGCGTTCGCGATGCTGAAGGGCAAGTCGGCCGCGGCAGCACCAGCAACAGACGAGGTTAGTAAAGTCTCGGCTGAGAAGCTCGGCCAGGTCGTCGCGCTCGAAGGGTTCATCGTCAATTTGAACGAGTCGCGGTCGACCCGGTATCTGAAGACGACGTTCTCGGTCGAGCTCGACGAGACGAAGGATGCAGAGCTCAAGGAGCGCAAGGACGTCGTCCGCGACACGGTCATAACCTACCTCTCCGGCCTGACGACCGACGACGTCCGCGGCTCAGAGACGAAGCCCCTCATCCGGGACGATCTGCTGCGCCTCATCAACGAAGCGCTCGGAAATCCGAAGGGCGTCCGAAGCGTCCGTTTCACCGAGTTCGTCGTCCAATGATGGGCCCGGGCGACGTGGGCCGGGGCGACGTGCCCGAGTCACCCTACTCGGACGCGACGCTGTCCGAAGCGGAGATGAATGCGCTCGTCGCGACGATTCAGTCGACGACGCTGACCAGCTCCCGTGAGGTCTCGGCAGACGGTCGTCTCCGAGACGTCGTCAAGTACGACCTCGTGAACGCCCGGGGGGCTGGCGAAGGCCGATTGCCAACCCTCGACATCGTTCACGAGCGTTTCTCCGGGCTCGTCTCGGAGATGCTGGCCCGCATCACGTCCGTGAAGGTCAACGTCCGGCCCGAGACTGCGGTCATCCTGAAGTTCGCGGAGTTTGGAGCAGCACTGCCCAACCCTTACGTGATGCAGGTGCTGGAGCTCGGTGGCCTTCGAGGCGCGGCGCTCCTCGGCATTGCCCCGAGCCTGATGTTTCACCTCATCGACGTGCTCCTCGGCGGAGCCGCCAACAAGGCCGTCGACGCATCCGCGATCCTGTCTCAGCGGGGCTTGACGGGGGTCGAGAAGCGTCTCTTCGCCCACATCGTTCGCCTTCTGGGGACCGAGCTGGCTCAGGCCTGGGATGGGGTCGCGGCCGTGTCGATACGGCCGGTTCGTGCCGAATCGGAGCCGAAGCATGCTGCCATCTTCGAGCCGAGTGAGATGGTGGTCCACGCCGCGTTCCACGTCGAGATGCCGGGATGTCAGGGCGAATTCCGCATCATCATCCCGCAATCGGCGCTGAGACCCGTCGAGAAGAAGCTAGCCAGCGGCCTCGTCGAGAGCGGGGCCGACAACGTGGAAGACTGGGAAGGCGTCATCGCGGACATTCTCAGCGAAGTCCCAGTGCAGTGTACGGCCGAGCTTGGCCACACACAGATGTCTCTCGGCGACTTGCTCCGTCTTCAAGTCGGCAGCGTCATTCGCCTAGACCGCGATCCGGAATCCGAGATCACGGTCTTTATAGAAGGCGCTCCGAAGTTCACGGGCTCGATCTCGGTTCACGTCGGCAACTTCGCCGTGAACATCGGGCAGCAACTGTCACCACGCGAGCAAGGCGACGGCAAGGCGGCTCCCGACAGCAACGCTCGCACGGGGCCGGCGACCGACACACAAACCGAGTCTCGCACCAACAGCGATCCGAACCACGCGGGGGCACCTGGTGCCTCTGGAACCACGTCTCGTCCTTCGACCCACAGGGAGGTCCGATCATGATGGAAGCTCAAGCCCCGCTCGCTTTTCTCCGCGACGTGCGACTCAACGTGAGCGTCGAGCTCGGTCGTCGCCGCTTCAAGATCTCGGAGATCCTGAACCTCACGCAAGGCGCCATCCTCGAGCTCGATAAGGCCGCCGGCGAGCCCCTCGACATCCGGGTCAACGATCATCTGTTCGCGCGGGGCGAAGCCGTGGTCGTCAATGAGAAGTTCGGCGTCCGCATCACGGAGATCATCGCGACGGACGGGCGGGTGAGCGGCCTGTTCTAAGAGGGCGCTGCTTTTCTCCCGTCGCCGGCCTTCGCTCTGCCGCACGGGAGCGGAGTCAGGTGTCTGCGATATGTCCTCACGTACCCAGTGGGTACGCTCCGGGGCTTTTCTCGAAACCTGCCTTGCTCTCGTACGACATCGCTTCGGCCGGCTCGGTCCGAAAATCAGCACCCTTCTAGACGGCTCGAGGCTGCCCTGTCGCGCACCAACGGGTTTTCAAGGTTCGAGTTCAACCATGACAAGGCGAGGTAATCTGCCCATGAAGTCCATGACCCGTGTTTTCGGTTCGAGGCAAAACGAAGCAAGCACTCGATGTGCGTTTCGGCGGCTGATGGCCGGCGGAGCGATTGCGGCGATGCTCGGACTCACCTCGACGGCAGCCGCCAGCGACGCGCGAAACGAGTTCCTCAGGGTGCTCGATGGGATGGACGAGACCGCCGGCCGCATCGCGCCCATCGCCGGCGTCCGAGCGCCGGTGCCTGTGCCGGAATCGGCTAAACTGCCCGATGAGGCGGCGTCCCATACGGCCACGGACAACGACGCGCGTCCAAGAGTCGATGGCGCGCTCGAGCATCGAGTCTCACAAAGCCTCGGTTCCGAAGAGGGTGGCCCCGCACCTGCTGCCGCCATCGCTGACGCCGGCGTTACCGCCAGGCATGACTCGGCGAGGGGAGTCACGGCCCGCTCATCGGTGAAGCTCGCCAAGTCAGAATCGGCGGAGAAGTCGACCGGAACTCCGATGACGTCACTGTCGGACCGCGACGTAGAGAAGACGGCCAACGGCGGGTGGCTCCCTGTAGGCATGGCGCTGCTCGCGCTAGCAGGTGTGGCATTTTGGCTCAAACGACGGGCGACGGGTAGCGCCGGCCGTCGAGGGCTGGAGATCGAGACGCTCGGGACGACGCGGGTGCTTGGCAAACACGCGGTGAGCCTGGTAAAGATTGGCGGACGCGTGCTGGTCGTGGGTCACGGAGACAAAGGGCTGACGCTGCTGACGGAGCTCGACGAAGGTGAGATACCGTCGTTCAACCGCGACAAGCAGGCCGGCGACGAGCTCCTCCCGATCGGCGGCGCCGCGCCAGTTCCGGCTCGCGTCTACGCGAAGAAGAACGGTATGGATGGGTCCAGCGTTCTCGGTCTCAGCCGTTCCGCCGACAGCCGTACGGGCGGAGTCGAGACCGGAGCGGGCAGCTTCATCGAACGGGTCAGTCGGATGCGGGCGGGCTGGAAGGCCGAGGGGGGGCGCTCCGCTCACCATCTGGAGGACGACCCGTTCCATGCCGCGTTGATGGAAGAAGCACCGATCGACGAGCTACAGCGACTCGATGACCGCGCTCAGATTCGGGAGCGTCTCGAAAAGCTGCGCCGCCGTTCCGCCGTCGCTGTGGCCTGACGCACCGTCCGCCGGCTGGAGCGCGCCTTCGTCGCTCGCCCGGACCTCGCCTGCCCCATCAATCTCTTTCAGACGCCGCCCGTGCCGCCTTCTTCCTGGCATTCCCCACTCGACTTGGCTTATAATGCAAGATTCGCAGCAAGGCTCCGTCCCGTTCCGGGAGCGAACGGTCGGGCTAAAACAGGAGGAGTGGTATGAAGCGATTTTCACGATGGATGCTCGTCGCATGTGTGACGGCAGGGTGCGAGTCCGGCGGCGACTCGGCGGGTTCGGACGGGACGACGAGCAGCGACGGCACCGATGGTGTCGAGCAAGGCGGCGACGCAACCGACTCCACGACGGATTCGACGGACGGCTCTGACGCCACCGATTCGGAAGACGGGACCGTCGCCGGTGACGCGGACAGCTCTGACGCCACCGATTCTGAGCCGGGTGGCTCCGACGGCACCACCGACAGCACCGATGGCACCACCGACAGCACCGATGGCACCACCGACAGCACGGACGGCACCACCGACAGCACCGACGGCACCACCGACAGCACCGACGGCACCACCGACAGCACCGACAGCACCGACGGCACCACCGACAGCACCGACAGCACCGACGGCACCACCGACAGCACCGACGGCACCACCGACGGCACCACCGACGGCGAGCTCGGCAACTGCCCTGCAATCGGGGGGACACTGGCCCTGAACGAAACCAGCTCCGGAGACACCACCGGCAAGACCTCGAACTACGAAGACTGCGGCGGCACGGCGGGCGGCGATGACAGCTTCGATGGCTTCGACTCGTCGGATGGTTTGCCCTCCGGCGATGAGGCATGGGTCTTCACGGCGCCCGAAGCCGGGGTCTACCCGGTCGAGGTGGTGAAGGACTTCTTCGGCACCGCGTACGCGCAGACGGACTGCAAGGCATCCGCCACCTGTCTCGGGAGCGAGTACTCCTCATCGGACGTGACGGTCGAGGTCAAGCTGGACGCGGGCGAGTCGGCGCTCATCGTCGTCGACGGCGACTGGTCGACCGACGAAGGGACCTACACCATCACGGTGGGCAGCCCCTGCATCCCCCAATGTGACGGAAAGCAGTGCGGCGACGACGGTTGCGGTCAGGACTGTGGCCCGTGCACAACGGGCTTCTGCCAAGACTCGCAGTGCATCGACCTCCCGGCCACTTGCGACGTCGTGCAGAACGTGGCGTGTGGTGAGACCCTCGAGGACCTCTCGAACGCGATGCCTGGTGCCGTAGCCGCGTTCAGCGAATACACATGCCAGTCGTTCTCCTCGGACGACTTCTCGAAGAGCCCAGAGTCGATCTTCCTGTTCACCTCCGCGTTCGACCAGGAGGTCACGATCACGGGCAAAGAGGACAGCACGCTCGAGCTGATCGTGCTCGAGGATATCGGCGGCGGCTGCGAAGACACCGCCGAGTCCTGCGTGCTCAGCACGTCGTCGTCCGGCTCCTTCGATGCGAAGGCGGGCGTCAACTACTACATCATCTGGGACAACTACAGCACGACCAAGCCGGTCGTCACCGGCTTCGAGATGCGTGTCGATTGCTGCGTGAAGTCCTGTGAGAACAAAGTCTGTGGCGATGATGGCTGCGGCGGAACCTGCGGCACTTGCGACAGCGGCTTCTGCGCCGACGGCCAGTGCACCGAGCTGCCCACGACGTGTGAGCCCGTCGCCCAAGTGGCCTGTGGTGATTCACTCGCCAATCAGTCCAACAGCGTCGCCGGCGTGACCGCTGCCTTCTCCAAGTACACTTGCCAGAGCTATTCGGGCGATGACTTCTCCGAGTCGGCCGAGCTCACGTACTCCTTCACGAGCGACGTCGACCAGATCGTGACCCTCAGCACCGAGAACGCGTTCCCGCTACAGCTCGCCGTCCTGCGAGACGTCGGCGCCGGCTGTGTCGATAGCGGTGCGAGCTGCCTCGACGCGACCTACGGTGACCTCACGTTCAACGCGAAGGCGGGCGAGACCTACTACTTCATCTGGGACTCCTACTCGATACCCGTGGTCGGGGGCTTCTCGGTCGATGTCGAGTGCTGCGTAGTCACGTGCGACAACGTCAACTGCGGCGACGACGACGGCTGCGGCGGGACTTGCGGCTGTAGCGAGGGCGACAAGTGTGGCGCAGACTCGACTTGCCAGCCGAAGGGCTTCGGCGAATGGTGCGGCGATCCCGCGCCCCTCGACAGCGGCGACTTGCCGGTCACCGTCGAAGGCAGCCTGCTCAACAGCTCTGACTCGTTCGTCATCGACGATGCGTGCGGGTTCAGCTCGAACTACGGCGACGGCGGTTACGACAACGTCTATCAGTTCCAAGCTCCCGAAGATGGCTACTACAACGTCACCCTCAACCCGGGAACCGAAGACGCCGTCCTGTACGTGACGACCTCGTGCGAGGCCCCTTCGAGCGCGTGCCTCGCGGGTGACTACACGTTCGGTGAGGCGGTCGAAGTGGGCGTGGCGCTGTCGGCCGGCGAGACGGTGTTCATCATCGTCGACAGCTACTACACCGGCGAACCGCTGACCGCTTACACGCTCTCTGTCTCGGCGCCCGAGGCGCTGGGCCCGGGTGATGGCTGCGTCGACCCGATCGGGGTCGACTCACTGCCCTTCTCGTTCGCCGGCAATACGGCCGACGGCATCGACGCCGCTTACTACTACTACGGCGAATGCAGCGGCGCGTCGTCGGCTGGATCCTCCACGAAGGACCAGACGCTGCGCTTCCAAGCGCCGGCGGCAGGCAAGTACCCCTTGACCGTCACTCCGCAGTTCTCCGCTATCGTCATCGTCACGACCACGTGCACCGACGTCAACAAGGGCTGCATCGCCGGAGACAGCGTCTCTTCAGGCGAGAAGCTCGAGCTCATCCTCACCCTCGAAGCGAACCAAGAAGTCTTCATCAACATCGACGGCTACTACTCGGGCGAAGTCGGCGCTTACCAGCTCGACATTGGCGACGTCCTCGAAGCCGCCGCAGGGGACAGCTGCTCGAGCGCTATCAACCTCGGGAGCTCGGTGCCCGCGTCTGCGAGCGGTGACAACTCGTCTCCAAACGTCTTCTCTGACTACGAAAGATGCGATGGGCCGGGTGCGTCGTCCATCAACAGCGGTGGCGACATCGTCTATGCCTTCACGGCACCTATAGACGGCGACTACGCGTTCATGCTTAAGGGTTACGTCAAGACGTCAGAAGCTCCTAGCCTCATCTCGGTCCGTACGTCTTGCGACAACCTCGAGGACAGCTGCTTGGCGGGTGTCGACCTTTACATCGCCGCAACACCGCTTAAAGTCGCTCTGGTGGGAGGGGAGACCTACTACGTCGTGGTGGCCTCGTTCTTCTCCTCGGAAGAAGGCACGTACACGCTGACCATCGACGCCGCGAACTAGACGCGACGCCGCGCCGGCGCCGGTGAACCCCGGCGTCGGCGGCTCCACTCCCCCTCCTGCCTACATCAGAATCGTCTCAGAACGCGTCAGGTCGCCATCGCGGTCCGCTTGAGCCCCGCCGGCACGTAGCCCTTCGG
>CANMLD010000052.1 GCA_947498315.1 Pseudomonadota bacterium
CAGCGCCTGCACCTTCGACATCTGCGACCCAGTCTCGGGGTGCCTGAACATCGAGAAGGACTGCCAGGATGGGGACGCCTGCACGGCGGATGGCTGCAACCCAATCTCCGGTGCCTGCGTTTACGGGCCACTCGACTGTGACGACCTCAACCCGTGCACCGACGAGGATGACCAGAATGGAAACGCGCTTTGTGACAGCGAAGATGGCTGCGTCCATCTGCCGAAGAACTGCAATGACAACGATACGTGCACGACGGATATCTGCGATGTGACCGTGGTGGATGGCTGCCTTCGCACCCCGGCCTGCGACGACGGCAATGCTTGTACGGCCGAGGTGTGCAGTCCGACCGCGGGATGTCAGTACACCGGTGTCGCATGCAACGATGGCAACAAGTGCACCATCGACGCCTGTGATCCGACGAAGGGGTGCGTCTACACCGCGCTCGACTGCAATGACGGTAGCAAGTGCAGCAATGATGCCTGTGATTCGCTTTCCGGCTTCTGCGTTCGAACCCAAGTCAATTGTAACGACAATAGCGCATGTTCTACCGACTCCTGCAACCCACTCATCGGATGCCTCAACACGCCCACGAACTGTGACGACGGTGACGCTTGCACCTCGGACGGCTGTATCGCGCAGATCGGCTGTTTCCAGGTGCCGATCAACTGCAACGATGGCTCGGAGTGTACGGTGGACACCTGTGACGCCGCGGTCGGCTGTCGCAACACGACGAAGGTCTGCCTTGACACCAACCTCTGCACGTCGGACACCTGCAACCCGTCGACTGGCTGCGAGTTCCCGGCCAGGGTCTGCAATGACGGCCAGGCGTGTACGGTTGATTCGTGCTCGCTCGCGACTGGCTGCAATTACGTGCTGGTCCCGGGCGTCATCTGCACCTGTAACACCGATGCCAACTGCAACGACTCCGATCCATGCACGACTGACGTCTGCGTGACGGGGCCCACAGGCAAGACCTGCAAGTTCAACGCGAAGGACTGCAGCGACGGCAACGTCTGCACGTTCGACTACTGCGTCGGCGGCGTTTGCCAGACTGCGCCGAATCTCTGCAACGACGGGGACCAATGCACCACGGACACGTGCGACACGAACGGGTGCAAGAACACGCTGCTCACTAACTGCGACCGAGCCTGCGCCAACAACGTAGACTGCGCCGGCTCGGCAGCCAACATCTGCCAAATCGGCGTCTGTGACACGACCAAGCCCTCAGGCAACGCGCAGAAGCCCTTCCTCTGCCGCGCCGACAACCGCGACTGCAATGATGGCGACAAGTGCACGACCGACACGTGTGACCCGACGAAGGGCGGTTGCAAGTCGTCGGCCGTCGTCTGCAACGACGGGAACAACTGCACGATTGACGCCTGCAACGGTATAACGGGCGCCTGTGGCAGCGAGCCGGTCGTATGTTCCGACAACGACCCGTGCACTGACACGGCGTGTTTCGACGGATCGTGCGTCGCTACGCCGGTCAACTGCGCCGACACCAACGCGTGCACGACGGACGCCTGTATCGCGGCGGCGGGCGGCTGTTCTAACTCGACGAAGTCTTGCAGCGACGGTCTGCCGTGCACCATTGACTCCTGCGACTCAATCACGGGCGCCTGTAAGTTCACGCAGAAGAGCTGCGTCGACAACAACGAGTGCACCGACGACGCCTGCCAGACCGCGTCGGGGAACTGCCAGAGCTTCAACCGCGTCTGCAACGACTTCAACGTGTGCACCACGGACTCGTGCAGCCCGACGACGGGTCAATGCATCTACACGACCATCACCTGCAACGACGGCAACAACTGCACCTCTGACTCATGCGTCAATGGGTCCTGCGTCAGCGCGCCCATCGTCTGCAATGACAACAACCCGTGCTCCATCGACTTCTGCGACCCCACGAATGGAAAGTGCAAGTTCACGGCGAAGAACTGCAATGACGGGAGCCTTTGCACCACAGACTCATGCAACACCTCGACCGGTCAATGTGACTACTCGCCGAAGAACTGCAGCGACAACTTCGCCTGCACCGACGACACCTGCAATCCACTCACGGGCGCCTGCATCCCGATCGATAAGACCTGCAACGACAGCAAGGTCTGCACGAACGACTACTGCAACCCGACGAACACGACCACCCCTTGCGTGAACGAAGCCATCAGTCCCGGCGTGTGCGGGAAGGTCTGCACGGCGAACTCCCAGTGCAACGACAACAACGCGTGCTCCACCGACCTGTGCCTCGCTGGCACCTGCCAGAACGTGCTCAAGAACTGCGACGACGGTCTATCCTGCACCCGTGACTACTGTGAGCCGACCACTCAGCTTTGCCGACACGAGCAGTTCGTCAACTGCAACGAAGCTTGTCAGGACCCGACCGACTGTGACGATCAGGACGAGTGCACCATCGACTTCTGCATCACCCCGGGCAACTTTTGCCTTTACGAGCCGGTCCCCGAGTGCGAGGCCTGCCAGCAAGATGGCGAGTGCGACAAGCCGTGCCAAATCGGCACATGTCTCCTTGGAGATGGCGCGTCGAAGGGTCGCTGCGAGTTCACACCGCGTACGTGCTACGATGGACTCATCTGCACCAGAGACCAGTGCGACCCAAGCGGTTGTCAGTCCCAACTCGGCAACGTCTGCGAGACCGGGTGCGACGAGAACGCGGACTGCGACGATGGCAGCCCTTGTACGACCGACACCTGCGAGCCGAACAACAACTCCTGCAGCTCAGCCCTCAAGTCGTGCGATGATAGCGACGCGTGCACTATCGACTACTGCGACCCCGCGACCGGGAACTGCGCTTACAAGGCGGACGCCACCTGCGGCGGCAAGGGCTCCACGTGTACGACGTCGGCAGATTGCAACCTGCTCGGCGAGTGCTTCATCGCGAAGTGCTCACCCGTCGGAGACGGAGCAGTAAAGGCTTGTTCTTACAAGTCATTGAACTGCAACGACTATGACAGCTGCACCGACGACTCGTGCGTCGCCGCGACTGGCTGCAAGTTTACGCCTCGTGCTGGCTGTAACGGTACGGGATGCACCGTCGCCAACAGCTGCGACGACGACAACACCTGCACGGTGGACTCGTGCGTGTTCGGGCAGTGCTTCTTCGAGGCGGTTCCGAACTGCCCGACGGTCTACTGCAAGCTCGACACCGAGTGCGAAGATGGTCTTAGTTGTACTCGCGACGTCTGCAAGCCGACCGGTGACTGCGAGCACAAGCCAGTCGTATGCACCACTGACGTCCCTTGCCAGGAGTACATCGGGTCGTGCGTAGAGGGCTTTGGCTGTGCGTTCAACGCTGCCGATGATTGCCTCCTCGGATGCACCGTCGATGAAGATTGCGCGACGGGTGACGCTTGCTGGGACTACGCGTGTCTCGAGGGTCGCTGTGACGTTTTCGCAGCGACGGTCATCGACGAGTCGGGGCCAGGATCGCCGTGTTACGACGGCGATCCCTGCACGTTCGACATCTGCAACCCCGAGACGGGTGGCTGTGACAACAAGGTAGACCCGACCTGTGTCGGTTCTTGCCAGCAAGACTCTGACTGTCCTGCCGCCATCTCGGTTGCCTCGTGCGCGCCGATGCGTTGCTACCGTAGTCAGTGCGTGCAGTCGGTGACCGACTGCAACGACTTCAACACGTGTACGGCGGACTCCTGCACGGCTGGGAACTGCGCCTACGCACCGATTGCCGGCTGCACCGCGTGCACTGCTGATGCGCAGTGTGACGACGGTAACGCGTGTACGGCCGGGATTTGCGGTGAGGACGGCAACTGCGACTTCGAGCCCATCGCCGGGTGCGAGCCATGCGTGAGCAACACGGACTGTCAGGACGGACTCGAGGTGTGCGAGTTCGCTTCTTGTGACGCCACGACCCGCCGATGTGAGTTCGGTCTCGTGCCGGACTGCAAGACGTGCGTCTCGGGTGTCGCCGCAGCGCTTCAGGCGGCAGCCTGTAACGACGACAACCCGTGCACGATCGATTCCTGCCACCCGAACCTCGGCGTGTGCTTGAACGTCCGTGACACAACGTTGGTCGACTGCCCGCGCATCTGCGGGGACTCTTACTTGGACTGCACGTGCGAGACGAACCACGACTGCAATGACGGTGACCGGTGCACCTTGAATGTGTGCGACCTTAACGCAGCACAGCCGAAGTGCGATTTCCGGTTGGTTACGCAGAATAGTTCGGGTCAATGCCCGAAGACTTGCAACGGTGACTTCGATTGCTACGACAGCGACGCGTGTACCCTCGACCGCTGCGACGCTGCGTCCAAGACCTGCATCTGGACCCAGAAGAGCTGCGATGATGGGCTCGTGTGTACGTCGGACTACTACTGCGAGCCGGACCGCGGCTGCGTGCACGACCTCGACTTCACCCTCCCTGGCTTCTGCGGCGCTCCTTGCACCGCAGACGCTGAGTGCAACACGAATCTGCCCTGTACGCCTGGCAAGTGCTTTGAGGGATCATGCGTGATTGAGCCTAAGAACTGCGCCGACAGCTTGGTCTCCACGCTCGACTACTGCGACCCGGCAAATGGGACATGCAAGAACGTGCTCAAGGCCGGCTGGACGGGCTGCACGACGGCCGCTTCCTGTGACGACACCAACGCCTGCACCATTGATTTCTGCGGTGAAGGGGGCATTTGTTTCTACACGACGATCGTGTGCGACGACGACGCCTTCTGCACGACCGATTCTTGCTCGAACACGCTGGGCTGTCGCTTTACGCCAAAGGCAAACTGCAACCGAGGTTGCAGCACGGCTGACGCCGAGTGCGACGACTCGGATGCGTGCACCATCGATGCTTGCGACACGGCGACCGGGTTCTGCAGTAACGCGCTCGACCCCGCCTGCAACCGTGCTACCTGCGCTGCGGACTCGGAGTGCGACGATCAGAGCGCGTGTACGGTCGACCGCTGCCTCGATGGTTTCTGCGAGTCCCGTGCGTCGGACTGCGATGATGGTAACCCTTGTACCGTCTCCAACCTCAACTGCGACCCGGCAGTGGGCTGCCAGTATTCCTTCGTTGCGAACTGCCAGCCGCCTTGCACCACCAACACCGAGTGCAAATCCGGCCAAGCGTGCCTCGTCGGAGCCTGCGCGGAGGGCAAGTGTGCCTTTAACCCTGTCCTCTGCGACGATGGTGACCCGTGCAAGCTGAGCTACTGCGACGCAACGACGGGTACCTGCAAGAATACGCCTGATCCGCAATGTCAGTCGGGCGAATGTACTGCGTCGGAAGGGATCGTCGTTGGGTGTGACATCGGCTCTGCGTGCCAGCAGGCTCAATGCGTCAACGGCAACTGTTTGATGTTGCTGCTGAACTGCGACGACTTCAACCCGTGCACGGCGGACACCTGCTCTGCGGGCAACGGCTGCGTACACACCGCGATCCCGAATTGCGGAGGCTGTTCGAGCAACGCCCAGTGCGACGACCGCACGGCCTGCTCTACAGATTCGTGCGACCCGACAACGAAGCAGTGCCGCCACTTCTTCGATCCCGCTTGCAGGCCTTGCACGCAAGCGAACGAGGCCATCGTTTGCAACGACTACGACACCTGCACCTACGACGTTTGCGGCAGTGATGGGAACTGCACGTACGTGCCGTCGGGCGAGTGCGAAACGGAGTTCTGCCAGTCGGATCTCGACTGCGTCGACGCCAGCACCTGCACGGTAGGTCGCTGTGACCAGTTCCTCGGAGAGTGCCAGTACGATGCGGCGCTCTGCGAAGATGCCAACCCTTGCACTGTCGACGGCCCTGCGCAGTGCGTCGAAGGGATCGGCTGCGTTCACGCAGTAGACCCAACCTGCGGCGGTGCGTCGTGCCTCACGAGTGCGGACTGTCCGGTGGAGCCACCTTGCTTCATCCCTGCGTGTTCCGCTGGCGTGTGCACGGGTGCCTGGAAGATCTGCAACGACGGCGCTGCTTGCACCTTTGACTTCTGCGACAACGCGGATGGCCTGTGCAAGACGTTCCCAGTCGATCCGTGCGGTGGGGTGGCCTGCGTGACGACGGCGGACTGCCCGTCTGGTGACTGCAGGCTCTCCGAGTGCCGGTCGGGGACCTGTGTCATCTCTGAGGTTCCGTGCAACGACCTCGATCCATGCACTCAAGATGAGTGCTCGAAAGACGCGTGTCTGTTCACAGCGATCGCTGGTTGCCAGGGATGCAGCGTTGACACGGACTGCAACGACACTGCGAACTGCACGGAGGATAACTGCTATGGGCCGGGCGATTGCCGCCACGATCCGTCGCAGTACCCGGGCTGTACTGATCCGAATGGGGAGCCGCCACCCATACCTTGATCTCGAGCCGGGAGAGGTTCTCCCGGCCTGTCCCCCGGGGCGCTCCATCGTGCCAGTTCGACCCAACTCCGTGCCTCTCTCGATCTGCCTACTCTGCTGTAACGAGAAGGCGAACCTCGAGGTCTTCTTACCGCGTGTGGAGGCTGTGCTAGTCGAGGTGGCCTCGCAGCGAGCTTGGGTGACAGCGGGAGAAGTCGTCATCGTCGATGACGGATCCACAGACGGGACTGACGCTTGGCTCGCAAGCCGAACGTGGACAGTCCCTTGGCGCACGGTCAGGCATGCCAAACGGTCCGGTTACGGTGCCGCGGTCCGTTCCGGACTGGCTGCGGCGACCGGGGACGTGGTCGTCTACCTCGACGGGGATGGGCAGTACCGGGTCGAGGAGCTCCCGGCGTTGCTAGCCCTAGTCGAGAGCGGGTGTGACGTCGTGGCGGGAGTGCGCACTGACCGTCAGGATCCCTTCCACCGTTTGGCCATTGGTGGCTCCTATAACTTGCTCATGCGACAAGTCACAGGTGTGTCCTTTAGGGACGTGGACTGTGGCTTCAAGGTCCTTCGCCGAAGAGTGGTAGACTCGCTACGGCTCACCTGTGACGGCAACTTGGTGGGGGCCGAGCTGATGGCCAAGTGTCAAAGGGCTGGTTTCGATGTGAGGCAGGTCCCCGTAACTCACTTGCCGCGCACGCGAGGCCGCGCCAAGGGCGCGGATCTCTTTTCGATCATCGGGTCCGTGCGGGAGTTGGTTTCGGCGTGGAATGAGCTCAGACCGCCCCGCTGAAGCGCCTCCGTGGTTGGCGCGTGCGTCGATGCTGGCGTGTGTCGTCATCATCGTATTGCTCCAGGCAAGGGTCGTCGTCGGTGGGTACTACATGGATTCGGACGACTGGTTCGTCGTGTCTATGGGGCACTGGGCGGACGTGCTGGGCCTGCACGACGCGTTGATGCGCTTCTGGACAGAAGAGCCGACGTGGCGCCCCTTGCTGACGCTCGTGTCCTTGCTGGAGTGGACCCTCTTTGGCGCCGAGTCCGCTGGGCGTTACGTCGTCAACTTGGGGCTACATGTGCTGGCAGCACTACTGGTCTTTTGGTGGGTACGACTGCGCCGCCCCGCCATCGCCGGTCTCGCCTCCCTGCTCTATCTCGCTCACCCCTTGCATGCCGAAGCGCTCGCGTGGTTCCACAGCGGCTTCGAGGGGATCCTGGTCAGCGTGTTCGGGCTTTTGGTCCTGGTAGCTCAAGGCGCGCCCGAGCGACGAGCTCATGGGCTACGGCGAGGTGCGCCACGGGTTGCGCTCATGCTGTTCTTCTTGCAACTCGGCCTTTGGAGCCGCGAGTCGATTGCTGCGATCGTACCTGTGGTCGCGTTGATCGCGTTCATCGAAGGCGAGCATGTCGGGCGATGGCGACGTGTTCTGCACGACGCGTTACCGCTCGCGGGGCTGGTACTGGTCAACGTGATCTGGCGCTTCGTCATGCTCGAGCTCGAGCCGGATCGACGAGCGCTCGGGACCTTCCATACGATCGAGTCGCCGCTCACGGCGCTAGCGGCTGTGGCACTGCAGCCGTGGTTGCCGGTGCACCCCGGTCTGCCGTCGCGGGAGTTGTTTTGGGCGCTCACCGGGCTCGTATCGGTCCTGCTGCTTGGGATCCTGGGGAAGTCGCGTGACGGGCGTATTGCGCTGCTCGCATTTGGGATGATGGTGCTGCCCTTCTTGCCCATGTTCCATGAGGCCGGGCGATTCTTCGAGGCGGCAGGAGGGGGTCATGAACAGCGCTGGTACTTCTTTCATTTGGCGCTCGCACCACTCTGCGTCGGCGCGGCGTACGGGTTTGGGGCTGCGGGTGTAGTTCAGTCGAGAGCGCCATCCTGGGTGTCGAGGGTGTTGGTGGCGTTCACGCTGGTGGTCTTCGTCGCGACCCAGCTTGCCAACGCGGCGTGGTGGCGGGAGGAGTCTGACGTCGCGCGGTCAATGGCGGCGACACTTCGGGACGCGGTCGCTCGTAAGCCCTCTTTGGATCTCGGGATCGTGAGCTCTGAGGGTAGCGACGCCGTCGAGTTGGCCGACCAGGTCCTGCTCAACTTTGCCAACCTCGATCCGGAAGGCCGGCGGAGCGGACGCCGCTACTTCCGTTTCAAAGCGTGTGGCGGAGAGGTGTCCAAGGACGTCGTTGAGTCGCTTCCCCTGAGGTCGGGTGGTCCATCGCCCATCCCACGCTGGCGACCGTGGCGCGAGCGTGGCCCTGGGCCCCATACTCTGTGGTTCAGCGTTGATGAAGAGCGGCGTACACTGATTCCGACATCGGCGCCGCGGGCGCATATCCAGATCTTCACCGAAGGCGTTCAGCGGTCAGCCCCAGCGCCGGCGTCGCCGGCTTCAGCCGGGGCTGACGCAGGGCTATCAGTGGTCAGCGGTCAGCGGTCAGCCCGGCAAGGCGAGGGAAGCGCCGCGCGGTGCGAGACATGTAGCCCGGCCGGCCGACCGAAGCTGACCGCCGACCGCTGACTGCTGACCGCTGACCGCTCAGGAGCAGCACCGACCGCCGCGCCGGCATCGCCGGCAGCAGCCCTCGAAATCGAGTCAGTCACGAGCGTTCAGCCCCAGCGCCGGCGTCGCCGGCTTCAGCCGGGGCTGACGCCGGGCTATCAGCGTTCAGCCCCAGCGCCGGCGTCGCCGGCTTCAGCCGGAGCTAACGTTACGGCCGGCCGGCTGGGGCGCCGCCGCAGACCCCGCACGGGCTGTCGCCCGTGACCCTCGAGGCGCTGCCGCGCCGCCACTATTAGAAGCCTCGGGCTCATACTCGTTGAGCCCAAGTCCGAGGTCTCCGTGAGTCCGAGTTGGTCGCGAGCGTTCAGCGGTCAGCCCGGCAAGGCGAGGGAAGCGCCGCGCGGTGCGAGACATGTAGCCCGGCCGGCCGGCCGAAGCTGACCGCCGACCGTTGGCCGCTGGCCGCTCCGGAGCAGCACTGGGCGCCGCGCCGGCATCGCCGGCAGCAGCCCTCGGGATCGAGTCAGTCGCGAGCGTTCAGCCCCAGCGCCGGCGTCGCCGGCTTCAGCCGGGGCTGACGCCGGGCTATCAGCGGTCAGCGGTCAGCGGTCAGCGGTCAGCCCGGCGAGGCCACGGAAGCGCCGCGCGGTGCGAGACATGCAGCCCGGCCGGCCGACCGGAGCTGGCCGCCGGCCGCTGAGCGCTGACCGCTCAGGAGCAGCACCGAGCGCCGCGCCGGCATCGCCGGCAGCAGCCCTCGGAATCGAGTCGGTCTCGAGCAGTCGGCCTTCAGCTTTCAGGCAGCTTGACGAGCCACCTCCGTCGGACGGCCGTTTCGAACCACCCGAATATTGCCGAGGGCTATGGCCGGGGAAGCGATGCGGCAGCTCATGACTGACTCGATTCCGAGGGCTGCTGCGGGCTGAGCCGGCTCGTCGCTTAGACCTGCCCCGGGGCTATCAGCGAACAGCCCCACAAACTGGGAAATGCACCCGACTGAGCAGTCGCGTCGCACAAAGGAGGCTCGAACGAATCGAGTGTTAGGTCGACGTTGCTGCGAAAGCGGCTGTGGCATAGCTGCGCAGAAAACCATCGACGTGGTGCTCTATGAGCGAATCGACGTCCATGGGTCTGACGCGGTTGCCGCCGAGACCGTCTTGATGCAGCAGGGCAAGCAGGACGGGCGCGAAGAGCGCTAATGCGGCCATGCGCAGGTGGTCAAGGGCAAGTTCGCCTCGGTCGGCATGGAGCTTCAAGCGCTCTTCGGCGCACCGAAGCGTGGGCTCGAGGATGTGGGTGAGGTAACTCGCTCCGACCGCAGGGTCTTCGAGTCCGGCGCGTATGCCGAAGCAATGCAATGGCCCCACGCCGAAGTCCCGCCATCCTTGCACGGAGAAGCGAAGGAACCAGGTAAGCGACGAGCGGGTGTCTCCGGCTTCTCCCGTCGCACCGGCACGCAGAAACGGTTCCCCTCTCTCTCCCGAGACGGCGAGGGCCGCATCGGTGAGCGCCTCGCGGCCGTCGAAGTAATGCTGCAGCGTTGATGGGCTCACGCCAGCCCGCCCTGCGAGCTCGCGCATCGACGAGCAGCCGGACACTAGGTGCGGGAGAATGGCGCCTACGAGAGCGTGCCGTTGCACCTCGTAATCTGCGTTCCTCTTCCCTTTCGGTCGACCCATGACGCTCGATTTTCCTGCCATGCTGCGCTGCACCATGCTCACGCTGTCCGTGAGGATGCGACGGCGCGCCATTTGGCCCGCCACGTCGAATCCGAGCACCCATTTTTTCGGTCACGCATCCCAGCAAAACGAGGCGTAAACTAGCGGCGCCTCGTCTGCTTGAAGGAGCCCCATCCCGTGATTGAGACCTTGATGAACGCCATGAACGCCACCGGGTCCGAGTGGGTTCTGTGGCTGCTCTTTGCTCTCAGCGCCGTATCGCTCGGCATCGTCATCGAGCGAGCGTTCTTTCTCCGCCGCCGACGGGTCGATATCGACATTCTCTCGAAGCAGGTGGGCGCGCTGCTCGATGGTGGTAAGCCGTCGCAGGCGCTGGAGATCTGCCGCGCGTCGCCCTCCATGGAGGCGCGCGTGGGTGCTCGCGTCCTCGAGAACTTGCATCGAACGCCGGAAGGGCTGGAGGACCTCTACAAAGCGACGGTGGAGCGCGAGCGTCTCGACTACGAACGCTACATCGGGTTCTTGGCGACCGTTGGCAGCAACGCTCCTTTCGTCGGGCTCTTCGGTACGGTCCTTGGGATCGTGGGCGCCTTCGCCCAGCTCTCGACCAATGGCGGCGGCGCGGGTCGCGGGACGGTCATCATGGGCAGCATCTCTGAGGCGCTCGTCGCGACGGCGGTTGGGCTCCTCGTCGCCATCCCCGCGGTCGTGGCGTTCAACGGCTTCCAAAAACGCATCGACCGCTCCGTCGGCGGCGCTGAGGTCATCTTCCGCGAGCTGCTCGCTCGCGCCCGGCAGAGCTGAATATGGGCGGGAGCACCTCTCGGGGGCGCGGCCCCATCGCCGACATCAACGTGACGCCCCTCGTTGACGTCGTCCTCGTGCTTCTCATCATCTTCATGGTCGTCACGACCTTTGACGAAGAGCAGGCGGAGATGGGCGCGATCAAGGTTCAGCTCCCGGGAGCGGCGACGGCCGAGAAGCTCACCGAGGAAGAGCCGTTCACGGTTGCCGTGGCAGCGAACGGCGACTTCGTCCTGAAGGGCAAGCCCGCGGCGCCGGAGGCCGTGGTGGAGGCTGTGCGCGAGGCGCAGAAGGCCACGCCGGACCTCGAGGTTGTCGTCGGGGCGGATAAGAACTCGCTACATGAACGCTTCGTGGCGCTGCTCGACCTTCTCCGCACCGAAGGAGTCACGCGCTTCGCAATCCAGGCGGATGCACCCGGTGACTGAGACGATGACACCGATTGGGAGGACCAGAGGTGAACGCCGTCGCGGCTGGCTAGCTGCGGTCGCGGGCACGCTGGCGGTGCACGTGCTGGTTGCGTGGCTCGCCACGCTCGCTCCGGCACCTCGGCCGGAGGTGGAGCCCCGCAAACCGAAAAAGCCCATCGCGGCCCGAGTTGTCCCAGCCAGAAAGCCGCTGCCGAAGACGCCCGTGGTGATCCCTGTGGTGGCTAAACCAGCGGAACCCAAGCCCCCCGTGGCTGTCGCGCCGCCAGTCGCGCAACCTCCTCCTGTAGCGCCACCTCCCGAGGTTGCGAACGCGCCACCACCAGAGGCTGCCCCCGCGGGTTCTCCTGCGCCGACTCCCAAGCGCTCTGGCGGGCGCACCCTGACCGGCAAAGGCAAGGCGGCGGGCGTAGAGACGGCCGCAAAGGACGGCAAAGGGCGCGTCGCGGACTTTGGCGACTACGATAGTGACGCTGGGGCGGGATCGGCGACGCCAGTTCCAGACGCGCCGGCGGCGAACCGCGACATGCGCTCGGAGCGCGACACGGCACCCGTCGCGCCGCCGCCGCCCGAGGTCGCCAAGGCGCCTGAAAAGGCGAAGCCCGTCAAGCTCTCTCCCCCTGTCCCCAAATCACGGCCTTCCGGGCGCTTCCCACCGGGCGTCCCGCGCTCGGCGCAGCCTCTGCGCGTCGTGCTGTCACTCTCGGTCTCGGAGACGGGCGAAGTGGAGTCAGTGAAGGTCGTGTCAGGCCAGGGACCCGAGCTCGACGCTGAAGCCCGGCGGCTCGCGTTGACCATCACCTTCACTCCTGCGCGACGCGGCGACCAGACGGTGCCCATGACCATCCCATGGACGGTGACTTTCAAGTGAACTACGTCAAAGATACTCGCCCTTGCTTAGTTGTTCCGCTCTTGGCCTTGCTGGGCGCCTGTGACGACATGGGGGTGGATCCGTCGCTTCTCTCAGGCCCTCGCGTGCTCGCCATCCGCGCGGAGCCCCGCGTATTGCCCGAGGCGGATGCGCCGGATGCGCCGGTGATGCTCGAGGCGCTCGTGCACGACGCGACCTCGTTTGATTGGCAGCTGTGCGCGGCTCCGTGGCAAGGTGCTGACAACGGCGCTTCGCTGGCGTGCGCGTCAGGCGCTGTCGCGATCGGGACCGGCAACCCGATGATCTTTACCCCTCCCGACGAGCTCGATTCCTTCTACGTGCTCCTCACGGCAGGAGAGGCGCTCCCAGCCGTTCTTCGCCTGACTCGGTCAGCGGATGCGCCGCTCCCCAACCCTGAGGTCACCGCGCTTCAGACGGAGGACGGATCGCCGCTCCCAACGTCGCTGACGCCAGAGCAGGCGCTGGCCATCGACGTGGTCGCGACCAACCCGTCAGAGACCGAGCTCGTGGCAACGTTGTACACCACGGGCGGCGGGATCGACCCCTGGCGTTCAGTCCTGCCCTCTGGGTCCACAATCACGGCGCCGGCGGAGCCTGGGCCTTTCAAAGTGACTGCTGTGGTTCGTGACGAAGCGGGAGGCACCGGGTGGCGCACGGAGACCATCGAGGTCGCGCCTGCCGCCACGGTGACTCCATGAGCTGGGCACTCCTCGCGGCCCTCATCTTCGCCGAACCGCCGCTTCGTACGCCACCCGTGCTGCTGGGCGACCCACCGCGTGCGGAGGCGGCTGCGGGACGTCGCGACATGCTAGATGTCGTGCGGCTCCAGCTCACTTTGGATGAGCAAGGCGGGCCGACCGAGGTCGTCGTGTTCACCTCTACGACCGACGACCCGGCAGTGCTGGAAGCGGCCCTCGCTGTTGGTCGCACACTGCGCTTTCAGCCGGCGACAGACGGGGGTGAGCCCATCGCAGCGCGCATTCGGGTCCAGGTCGAGGTCGGTTCGTCGCCAGCCTGGGCGGGACGTGACCGACGCCCGCTCGAAGCGCCGCCGCCGCCCCCAGTCGCGGGTGACGGGGAGGTGCTGGGCAGGGTCCTCGAGCGGGGCACTCGGCGACCGCTCCCCGGGCTTCCCGTCACGCTGCCGGAACTCGGACGTATCGAGACGACGGATGCAGCGGGGCGTTTCCGCTTCGAGGGCCTGCCCAAGCGCCCGTTACGACTGGAGATCCCTGCGCTTGACCACGAAGCGGTCGCCGAGGAGATCACGGCGGGCGGCGAGGAGCGCGTCTTTCGACTCGAACGGGCACCGAACGCACGCTACGAGAGCGTCGTCGAGGCACCGACGAGCGACGCATCGGCCATCCGCATCCCCGTGTCGGTGGCGCGCGAAGTACCCGGTTCGTCAGGGGATCCGGTCAAGGTGGTCGAGGTGCTCCCGGGCGTGGCGCGACCAGCCGCCGCGGGTCCAGGGGCAGGTCAGCTGTCGATACGTGGCTCCGCGCCCGAGGACACGCGCTTTTATATCGACGGCATGCCGGTCTATCAGGTCTTCCACTTCGGTGGGCTCTACTCGGTCCTGCAAGACGAGTGGATCGGCGACATCGACTACCGGCCGGGCGGCTTCTCCGTCGAGTACGGCGAGGCGACGGGTGGTCTCCTCGGGATCGGGTTTGCGCCGATTCCGGACGACGGCGTCCACGGCAACGTCGATCTCAACATCTACCACGCGTCAGCGCTCGTCACCGGTGCCGTCAGTGAGGACTGGACCATCGGCGGCGCCGTACGGCGGAGTTGGTTCGACCTCATCGTGCCGGCCGTGGCGGGCGACGCCATCAACTTCGTGGCGGCGCCGCGTTACTACGATTATCAGGCCCGCGCCGACTACCGGCCGAACGCCGATGTGGCCCTTCGACTCGCGGTGTTCGGGTCGGACGACACGCTCGCCCTGCTGACGGATGCGCCCTCAGATAGCGATCCGAACAGCCGTGGTTTCGAGCTCAGCCGCGCGTTTCATCAAATCCAGGCCGTCGCTGACCTGCGCCTTACTCGCGACGTCTCGCTCTTCGCAGGCATCTCGACCAGCTATCAGACCTTGAGCCTCTCCCCGACGGTCGATACCCGACTGAACATCACCTTCGACCCCGTCACCGCGCGCTCCAACGTCGTGTGGCAGGCCCTCCCGAACGTCGCCGTCCGCGGCGGTTTCTGGACCACCGCTACGCGCTTCAAGATCGACGCGCTCATCCCTCGACCCGTCAAGGAAGGGCAAGCCTCTCAGCCCACCTCCACCCGAGAGCCACTCGCCAGTGACGAGACCGGCATCGGCACCGAGAACGCCATCTACGCCGAAGTCGAGGTGGAGCCGCTCGACCGCTTCGACATCATCGCCGGCGCGCGCCTCTCCGGCTGGACCGGCAACTTCGACCGCGTGGCCGTCGACCCGCGGCTGCTCCTTCGTTACGGATGGGACAGCGGCACCACGCTCACCGCGGCCGTTGGGTGGTACCACCAAGCACCTTCGGCCGAGGAGTCGAGCGAGAGCTTTGGCAACACCGACCTGTCGCCGGAACACGCTCTCCAGACGAGCCTCGGTGTGAAGCAGCTCATCGGTGACTACCTCACTCTCGAGGTGACGGGCTTCTACAAGCTGCTCGGCGACCTCATCACTGTGGGCGACTTCGGCGGCCCGCGCTACACGAACGAGGGCGAAGGTACGGTCTTCGGCGGCGAGCTGCTGGCGCGTCTCACCACACGCTGGGTCGACGGTTGGGTCTCCTACACCGTCTCGCGCTCGAGTCGCGTGGACGGCCCGGGCGAAGAGGAGCGCCCCTTCAGCTTCGATCAGACCCACGTGCTGTCCATCGTGGCGGGCGTCGACCTCACCCACGGCTGGCGCTTCTCTTCGCGCTTCCGCTACTCGACCGGCAACCCATTCACGCCCCTCGGCGCCGGCTACTTCGACGCGGGCGCAGACGCCTTCGTTCCGGTAGAGACGGGCGCCCGGCTGTCGGAGCGAGTGGAGGACTTCTTCCAGCTCGACCTTCGGATCGACAAGACCTGGGTCTTCGACTCCTGGCGCCTCGTCACCTACCTCGAGCTCAACAACGCCACGAACCGGACCAACGTCGAACAGGTCGGCTACAACTTCGACTACAGCGAGCGTCGCGACATCGAGTCGCTGCCCATCGTGCCGTCGTTTGGGGTGCGAGGGTCGTTCTAAACGTCCCGACCGTCCGGTGTCTCACTGCCAACAACTGCCCAGAGCACCTTGCGACACCGGCCCGGTGACAGCCCGGGTCGACTTGCTGTCGCTCGTGAGCCATCCTCCTTGTTCAGCACCGCCATGAGGTCGAACGCGAGCGCCACACTCACGTTCTGATTCTGCAGGCTCTCGAGGGCGCCGCTCGCCGCGACGCCGTTGATCTCGTTCGGGACGTACTTGAACCCGACAGAGCCAGTAAATGTCTATTGAAAGCAGAGCGCGAGGAGCGCCGAGCAGCTCGTCTGATAGGCCTGGGCCTGGCAGGCCTCACCGCCGTCCGGGCACGCACCCTGAAGGCACAGGAGCATCGCCGCGTAGACAATCTGGTCCTGGAGGTCGGTCTTGAAGTAGCAGCTCTCAGCGCATGCGTCCGACGAGCAGGCCGCGAGGCAGCTCACGAGCCCAGCGCAGTCGCCGTCCCCTTCGCCCGGGGAGATGCAGGTCGCCATCTCGAACGCGCAGTTCTCGGACAAACAGAAGCCTTCGCCACAGCCGAACTTGGTCGTGCAAGCGTCGAGCGCGAAGTACTCCGTCTGGCCGACGATGTTGCCGCCGGGGAGGCACTGATCTTCACAGGATCCAATTGTGCCACCCTTGTCGATGCAGCTCCCGATGCAGTCGGTCAGCTCGTTGCAAGCGAGGCCCGGATCGTCCGGTCCGAGGCAAACGGCGAACTCCACGCTGCAGAGCCCGCCGGAGTCGGTTATGTCGTCGATGCAGGACTGGTCAGCGAGGTTGCAATACAGCGCGAGGCAGCCGTAGTAGCGGTAGAGGTCATGTTGCGCTTCGAGCGACGCGGTCGCTTCGCAGGCGGCGACGCACTCGGCCGTCTCGCAGTTCCAGATGCAGTCGAGGACGTCGATGCAGAGCTCGTCGCCGGACGCTTCGAACGCGCATGCCGCAGACTCGGTGGTGCAGAAGTAGACCGGGCAGGTCGGGTCCACGCAGGCGTGGTCGATGATGCACGCGTCGTAGGCCGCGAGCTCGGGCGTAGCGGTCGTCGACGCAGTCACGTCACAGCCGAGTATACAGGCGGCGTCCGCGTCGCAGTCGTTGCGGCACGCGAGGACGTCGCTGCAGGCTGCGTTACCCGGAGGAGCCGCGCCACAAGCGCCTGCACTACAAAGCGAACCGGACGGGCACGCCACTGGGAGCTCCCAATCGGTACATCCGTCGAGGTCGGCGTTACCGCAGCTCCGGCGACCAAGCGTCGAGACGCACTCGACGTCCCCGGTATCGCATTCGTTGGTGCATTCGGACTTGCACACGCCACTCGAGCAGGACAGTCCAGATTCACACGGCACCGCGGAGCCCAGGTCAAGGCACACGTCGGCGTCGAATTGACCGCAGGTTCGTACGGCAGAGCCTTCGCAGCTCGCGTCATTGCCGGGGCACTCATCGGTGCAGCCGTTCACGCACGAGCCGAGAGCACAGGTGGTCGGCACCGGGCAGCCGATCGGAGCGCTCCAGTCCATGCACGAGTCCACATCGAACTGCCCGCACTTCTTCACGCCAGCGCCGTCGCATGCCGTCGCTCCGCTGGGGCACTCGTCGACGCACGTGGCTGCACAAGCCCCGTTCGAGCAGGTCTCGCCACTGTCGCACGGGACCGCGTTGCTCCATTCGTAACAGGCGTCGCTGTCGACGTTGCCGCAGGTCTCGACGCCACCCGGCCCGCAGCGCGTCGCCCCGGCGACCGAACAGTCGCTCGTGCAGAGCTCGGCACAGGCACCCGCCGAGCAGGTCTGGCCCTCCGGGCACCCCGCCGGGCTCCCCCAATCGAGACAGGCGTCCGCGTCGACGTTCCCACAGATCTGCGTGCCGCCCCCACTGCAGCGCCGGGCGCCCTCCTCGGGGCACTCGTCAAGACAAACGGTGGAGCAGGCACCCACGGAACAGGTCTGGCCCTCCGGACACGCGACGGTCGTCCCCCACTCGAAGCACGCGTCGGCGTCCGTGTTGCCACATTCTTGAACCCCGTTCGCGCTGCAGGTGGTGGTTCCGAGCGTGTCGCATTCGTTCACGCATTCAACGCCGCAGATCCCGCCCGAGCAGGACTTGCCAGCGCCGCACGACTGGGGCGTACTCCACTCGAGGCACGTGTCCGTGTCAGATTGCCCGCACGTGATGACGCTCGAGCCCGAGCACGCCTTCACCCCTGGCGTTGAGCACTCGTCGATGCACTCCGTGGCGCACGTGCCGCCCGAGCACGTCTGTTGGCTCGGGCAGGGGACGGTGTCGCTCCAGTCGAGGCACTCGTCGCCGTCGTGCTCACCGCACGATTGCACGCCAAGGCCGCTGCACCGTGTCGCTCCCGTCGCGGTGCATTCGTTCGAGCAACCCGTCGCGCAGACGCCACCCGAACAGCTCTCGCCGGCGCCGCAGTCGGTCGTGGCGCTCCATTCGAGACACAGATCGCCATTCAGGTCGCTGCAGGTCTGAACGCCGTTGCCGCTGCAACGGGTCGCGCCCAGCACGTTGCACTCTGAGGTGCACGTCGCGCTACACGCGCCGGCCGTGCAGGTACGACCCTGAGCGCAGGCAACGCTAGGGCTCCATTCGAGGCACACGTCGTCGTCGATCAGGCCGCACGTCTCGATCCCGGCTGGGCCGCAACGGGTCGCCCCGACCGGCGCACACTTATTGTCACAGCCGAAGCCTGCGGTGGTGTCGTCACCATCGCTCCCGTCGGCGGTGGCGATGTCCTCGATGCCAACGACGGTGTCCGTGATCGAACCGTCAGTGCCGACGTCACCCGTCGCGGCTGGTGTGACGCTCTCGTCGCTGCATGCAGCGGACAAGGCCAACAGGGCGGTCAAGAGAGAGAGGGCGGGGTGGAGGTCTCGCATGGCCCGAACGATATCGGACCAGCGACCTCGTAGCGAGAGGGCCGAGTTCGCGCTCCTTGGGAGCTTGCGGCCGGGAGAGACCTACCGACCGCCCATTACACGTTCTAACGGGGAGAAGGGTGGTCGGCCAGCGCACGAAGCAAGGGAGGGGCTGGCCGTGACGGACGGTCGGAAGGCCGGGAGGCGGTCTGATTGGGGCATTTTGACTAGGGAAGTCCGTTTAGGGAGGTCCGTCTAGGGCATGGGGAGCGGCTTGGCTCCGAAGGACGCGAGGCAAGCCTCGAACTCCTTGCTCGGGGTCCATCCGCAGTTGCCGTCGGCCTGGACGCCGCACTGGGTGAGCTGAAGGCACTGGTACCAAGGCGAGTAGGTGCAGATGCTGGCCATGGCTTCGTCCGCGCAGATCTCGCCGGAGCAGCCGCTGACGACACACTTGGTCGGCTCCGGCACCGGGACGCACTGCCCCGCCGGCGGAGCGAAGCACCAACCGTCCCAGCACGCGGGGTCCTGAGCGTTGAACTCGCACTGCTGGCCCGCACCGCAATCCGAGTCCGAGAAGCATGCGGTGGGCTCCTCTTTCGAGATGCACTGGCCATAACAAGGCGGGCACCAGCCGTCAGCCGCGCATGCAATGGCCGGGCAGGGCGTGGGAGCACACCAGTCGCTATCGGCGCAATCCGAGTCCGAGAGGCAGCCCGAGGGCGGCGGCTCCTGCGGCTGGCAGGTTCCGTAACACTGCGGCTGGCAGTCGCAGTCCCTGCCCTCTTCGCAAACGCAGCTCGAGCAAACCTGCATCTGGCAGAAGGAGCCCGCTTTGCAGTCGCTGTCCGCCATGCAGACGTACTCCGGTTGCTGCACGTCGACGCAGGTGCCGGAACAAGGCGGGCACTCGGCCCCGTACCAGCAGGACGCGCATACATCGATCTGGCAGACCTGATCGCTCCCGCACTCGCCATCCGACGTGCAGCCCACGGGCGTCGTCGGGACACACTGGAAGAGGCAAACGTCGCACATCGGGCAGCTCGGGTCCGATAGGCAAGCGCAGGTGGCGCCGGGGCCGCAATCGGCGTCCGAGTTGCACTGCTCAAGGTTCGGATTGATGGTGCACACGCCCGCCGGAGCGACCGGCGCGGCGCAAGCGCAGTCAGCGTCGTCCTTGCCGTCGCCATCGGCGTCACAGTTGCAGGGCGCGAACGCCGGGTCCGCGCCGCCGCCCCAGCCCTGGTCGAACGCGCAGTACTCACCGGCCTGGCAGTCGAAGTCGGACCAGCACCAGGTCTGGACCTTGGGGACACAGACGCCGTTCGGTGCAGGCATGCCACACGCGCAGTCCGCACCCGGGGGGCAGTCGCAAGGCATCTCGGGCGCGAAACCGGCTTGATCGAAGCTGCACATCTGGTCCGGAGCGCAGTCCCAGTCTGACCAGCACTGCGCCGGCGGCGGGTCGATCTTGGGCTGGCACGTGCCGGTCATCGGCATTGCCTTCCCGCCACAGGCGCAGTCGGCGTCGGCGTCGCCATCGCCGTTCGCGTCACAGTCGCAAGGGGCCTCCGGGGCGAAGGCCGGGTCGGCGCCGCCCCACCTCGTGCCATAAGCGCAGTATTGACCGGCGGCACAGTCCGAGTCGTACCAGCACTCGGTCGGGGGCGGCGGGGGCTCCGTCTTGTCGCGGCAGACGCCCTCACAGGCAGCGCCGACGCACTCGGTGTAGTCGCACCAGCGGCCGTCGCCACACTCGGCGTCCTTGCTGCACTTGTCCGGTGCTGGAGCCTCTTGGCAGACGCCATCGCAGGCCACCATGCAGAACTCGGCGTCGCCCTCTACGTTCCAACATTGGCTTTGACAGCCGTCGTCGTAACTACAGACGCGCCCGTCGCCACAGTCGCCGTCGGAGAAACACAGTGTTGGGTCCGGCTCTGGCTCCGGCTCGCCGCACTTGTAGGCACATTGGCCTTCAGAACAGGTCCAATCGCCGTCGCACTCGATGTGCGGCAGACCTTCGCAGTCGGCGGCTACTTTACAAGTCGCCTCATCGTCGCCAGACGCGTTGCCTGGCGCTCCACAGCTCCGTGCGCCGGTGAGCACGATGAAGGCGCCGGTGAGTGCCAGACCTGAGCTGGCGTACGGGACGAGACGGGACAACATGGTGGACCTCCTTGCTTGGGCCGCGACGGGACGCTCTTGGTGGAGGCTCTAAGCACAGAGTGTGCCATCCTGCTTTCATCGGCGTTGCCGGCATTTCGGATGCTGAGAAACTCCTAAATTTAGCCATATGTAAAAAATCTAGTCACCTTCGTGAGTTCAACCTTGCGATGCGGGCAATTCAGTGACTCCAACCCGGCAGCTTGGGGAAAGCGCGATAATGGGGTAGCCTATGCAGCCATGCGCATCGCCATCCTGTCCGACATCCACTCGAACATCGAAGCGCTCACGGCGGTGCTCGACTATTGCCGCTACAACCGCGTCCACCGCTACATCTGTCTCGGCGACATCGTCGGCTACGGTGCTGAGCCCAACAAGTGCTGCGACCTCATCCGCGAGGTCTCGACGGTCACGCTGATGGGCAACCACGACGCCGCGGTCGTCGGCGTGATGGACACCGAGTACTATTACGCGTCCGCGCGGCAGGCGCTCTACTGGACGCGCACGCAGCTCACCGCGGAGAACTTCGAGTGGCTCTTCGGTCTTCCCTACACGTACGAATACGACAACTTGGGCTTCTATCACTCGGCCCCGATCATGCCGTCTGGCTTCTTCTACGTGGTCCGCAACGAAGACGCGCAGGCTCACCTCAAGGTCTACGACCGCCTGAAGGAGTTCAACTTCGTCGGGCACAGCCACTTGACGACGCAGTTCCTCCTCGGTGCCAAGCGAGTCAAGGACGCATCGGACAAAGCCGTCACCGCGCAGCCGGACAAGAAGTGGATCATCAACGTCGGGAGCGTCGGCCAGCCGCGTGACCGAGACAACCGCGCCTGCTTTGGAATCTTCGACACCGACGAGCAGACCTTCGAACACATCCGCCTCGACTACGACATCGACTCGGCGGCCTCACGCATCGTCCGCTCGGGGCTCGATGAGAAGTTCGCCAAGCGGCTCTACGTCGGTCTTTGAGAAGCGGCCCCGTGTCCATCGCCACTCACGCCCTTCGGTCGCTGCGAGGCCTAGCGTTGACGTTGCTGCTGGCCTCACCCGGCTGCAAGGAGAACCCGGTCGTCGGAGAGATCTCGGCGGTCGCCGACAAAGTCTGTGGATGCAAGGACTTCAAGTGCGCTGAGGCCGTTCAGCAAGAGGCCATCGAGTACAGCAAGAAGCACCGCAGCACGATGGTGTCGAAAGAGGACAACCGTGCTGTCGCGACATCGATGGCGAAGGCCAAGGGGTGTCTCGACGCTTTAGCCCCGAAGAGAGCCGAGCCTCCAAAGGACACCACGGGCGAAGTCTCCTCCGACAAGGCCGCACCCGCCCCTGCGGCTCCTCCAGCGGCGCTCGTCGAACCCGCCCCGGCCGGCCTCGAAGCCCGCCCCGCCGAGGACGAGTCGCCGTCCCGATGAGGCCGGCTGTGCTCTGCGAATCTCCCCACATTTCGTCGTGACAAGCCCCAGAGGCGCCGTTATGGTCCGCGCCCCACTCGCGCCGGGCACTCGGCGCCTTCGAAGGAGCTCTGTCCATGGCTGACGCGCGGCGCACCATCAACAAGATCGTCCTGGCCTATTCGGGCGGACTCGATACCTCGGTCATCCTTCACTGGCTCAAAGCCAAGTACGACTGCCCGATCGTGGCACTTTGCGTCGACGTCGGCCAGCAGGAAGACTTCGCGGCCGTCGAGCAGAAGGCCCTCCGCTCCGGCGCCGACAAGTTCGTCCTCGCCGACTGCAAGGCCGAGTTCGTGAACGACTTCGTCTTCCCCGCCATCAAGGGCAAGGCGATCTACGAGGACTACTACCTCCTCGGCACGTCGCTCGCGCGCCCCATCATCGCGAAGGCGCTCGTCGAGACGGCCCGCCGCGAGGGTTGCGACGCCATCTCCCATGGCGCTACCGGCAAGGGCAACGATCAGGTCCGCTTCGAGCTGACCGCCTACACCCTAATGCCGGAGATCAAGGTCATCGCCCCGTGGCGCGACTGGGACATGAAGAGCCGCGAAGACCTCTTCAACTACTGCGACAAGTACAACATCTCGGTCACGTCGACGCGCCAGAAGCCGTACTCGATGGACCACAACGTGATGCACATCTCCTACGAGGGCGGCATCCTCGAAGATCCGTGGCTCACCCCCACGGAGGACATGTTCCAGATGACCGTCTCGGCCGACAAGGCCCCGAACGAGCCGCTGGACATCGAGATCACCTACGAGAAGGGCATCGCCGTTGCGGTCGATGGCGTCCGCATGGCGCCGCTCGAGCTGCTCCAGCACTGCAACAAGCTCGGCGGGGAGCATGGCGTCGGCCGCGTCGACCTGGTCGAGAACCGCTTCGTCGGCATCAAGAGCCGCGGCGTCTACGAGACCCCCGGCGCCGAGATCCTTCACCACGGCCACCGCGCCGTGGAGTCGATCACGCTCGACCGCGAGGTGAAGCGCCTTCGCGACGCGAACTCCTCTAAGTTCACCGAGCTCGTCTACTACGGCTTCTGGTACTCGCCGGAGATGCAGCACCTGCTGAAGTTCAACGACGACGTCCAAGAGATCGTGAACGGCGTCGCGAAGCTGCGCCTCTTCAAGGGCTCGTGCCGCGTCATCGGCCGAAAGGCAAAGTACCCGCTCTACAATCAGCAGTACTCGACCTTCGAAGCCGACAACGTCTACAATCAGGCTGACGCCGACGGCTTCATCAAGCTGCACGCGCTTCGCCTGAAGCTGCACTCGCTCCGTGAGCGGAAGATCGCGGCGGACGGCAACTGAACGACAGTTCGGTGTGATCTGTCTCCCATCTGAACTCCTGGGTGACTTCGGACCCAGACCCCATTCCATACTTGTTTCGGGGCGTTCCGACCTCTAGGCCTCTTGGATTGGGCCGTCCGCCGCGTCGATGAATACGGTCTCGCCGCCCAAGATCGGCGCATCGAGACACACGATCGCCGTCGCCATTAGCTCGTGGCCAGCGATTCGGTGCGTGTCGATGTGGGGCGGGTGCCCTTCGCCTTCCGTATAGGTCCGAAGTCGCAGCGAGTCGCGGAGCTGGTTCGAGAGCCCGAGCGTCTGCTCGATGCGGGTCGCGAGCTTCTCTAGGAGCGACGAGATGCGAATCGGGATCTCGGCGGAGTTGCCCGTCACGTCGACTCGGACGTTGACGTCGGCGGCGCGAAGCGCGTCGGGGGCGCACGTGGCGACGAGCGCGGCACAGTCGTGAGAACTCAGAAACTTCGGCGACACGCAGAGTCGCGGCCGCCCGGAGATTCGGAGCAGTGCGCTTCGGACGGTAGTAGCCAAAATCAGTCCTCCGAGCGCACCCACGTTGCGTCCAATTGGCCTCGGTCACTCACGCGCTGCCCGAGCTCGGTCGGCGCTGACTCTGCAAGCGGCGCCAGCCCCTCGAGGAGGTCGTCCGGGAGTTCGAGCGCGACGGTCAGGTTGATGTTTGGTGGGCGGCTGTCATTGACGGGCAACGCCGCCGCTTGCTTCAACTCCAACGTCGGCTTGGAGGACGAGACGACGGTGAAGCCGTCATCGCCGACCTCGCCTTCGATCTCCACGCGCTCGACCCACAAGACGAGCTGGGCGAAGTTGCCCTGATCGACCTCGAAGGGGCCGAAGGGCAGGGCGAAGTCCCCCGCCAGCGGGCCGAAGCTCGATCCGATCGGAACGGTCGCGGTTCGTGTGACGGCGCTGCCGTCGGGGTAGGTGCCCTCGATGGCTTCGAGGCCGAGGGCCCGGACGGTGATGGTCAAGCGGTCGACCGACGCCGTCTGACCGTCCGCGGTCTTGAAGTCGCCTCCGGAGAAGGTGACGCGAAGGGTGCCGCGTACCGTCCCGAAGCCACGGCCATCGCCGTTGGCACACGCAGAGAGGGTGAATGTGAGACCCAGTGCCGCACAGAGGTGAACGAAAGCGAGGTGCAGTGCCATGGGTTAGTCCTCTTCCTCGATGATGGGCATGAAGCCAGCGCGGACGTTCAGCTGGACCGTGTAGCCGAGGTCGTCGTGGTTGCCGCCAGTCTCGAAAGAGGCTGCGAGGTCGAAGGAGAGGTAGTCGCCGGGCTCGTAGCCGACCAGAACCGTCGTGCGATACTGAGAGTCTTGGGCGAGCTCGAGCACGCTGCGTGGGACGGACTGCAAGAAGTCGAAGCGGGCGCCCGCTTCCCAGTCCTCTGCGAAGTCGAACATGAGCGAGACGAGCCCGCTCGTGTCGCTCACGTTGCCTCCTGGGACCTGGCGCCGTCGCGTGAAC
>CANMLD010000053.1 GCA_947498315.1 Pseudomonadota bacterium
GAAGATCCGCAACCGCATCGACAAGATGGCCGATCGCTTCGGTGACCCGTCTCAGTTCAGCTACTACCTCGACACCTCGGGTTGGCGATTCGCGGGCGTGCTCTTCTCGCCCTTCTACTACCTCGAGGCCTATATCGGCGTGGAAGAGAACAAGAAGCGCCGCGCTGTCTCCTATGAGCAGGTCAAGCTCGAGCACGCCATGCAGTCGAACTACGACTACGGCGAGCTCTACTGGACGCACATCGAAGTGCCCTACCGCTTCTGCTCGGACGAGTTCAACGGCAACCTCGGCTGCTACGTCTACGACATGGGCGTCGACGTCGGCGAGACCGTGAACAACGCCATCGCGAAGCTCGATGAGCACTACATCATCGACGCCTTCAAGCGCGACAGCCTCTTCAAGGGCAACTTCATCAACACCTACTACAACCGTATCCTCAGCCGGTACATGAACATCCTCGGCGACACGGGCCGGTACCTCGCGATCTACGACAACATCTTCCGTCGTTATTCCTGGTATCAGGACTTCTCGCAGAACATCTACTCGCTCGGCACCCTCGCCAAGGCCACCCGCGCGTCGTTCAACCACCTCGCGCAGCTCGTCGCGGCTCCGGCTCCGGGTTCGTTCATGCAAGGTGCGGACGGCATCTATCGCAACGTCAGCTACGACGAAGTGGCGGGCGCCGAACTCGTCGTCCCGCTCGGCACGGGTAAGTACCCCTACTCGCAGTTCATGGCTGGCGACAACTACGGTTTTGAGAACCACGTCGTGTGGGTTGGCAGCTTCTGGACGAAGCTGGCGGCGCTCGTGACGCTCACCGACAGCACCTTCTACTCGTCTTCGGACTGGGTCGGAGAGCAGCTCCCGGTCGGCCGTAGCACGTCAGTCGGTTTCAACACGCTCTACACGCGCGAGCTCACGAACCTCATCGGAGGCATCATCTCCGAGTCGCTCGACGCCTACTCGGGTGTCGTCGAGAAGGACCCGGCGGGCAAGCCGCTCGTTCGTCCGCGTGACCTCTTCAACCCGGAGGCCAACGTTGGCACTGCCATCATCGAGCCGGGTCTCAACAACCTGACGATGAAGCTCTACGCCGCCTTCAACGGTCTTGTGAACCTGGGCGCGGGCTTCGACCCGAGCTTTGGCGACTCGATGGCCGTGTTCATCGAGGGCAACGGCGCCCAGTTCGATCTCAACGCAGGTGGGAACGGAGTCGAGGTGGCTCGCTTCGATGATCCCTTCGGCAGCAAGACCTACGTCGCGTACACGCCGAACTACGACGCGGGCCGCATCGCCCCGGCCTACGCGATCGTCAAGCGAGCGCAGGAGAACCGGGAAGCGTGGAACAACGCCGCAGGTAACGTGAAGATGGAGCTCGAGCGCCAGCTCAGGAAGGACATCGAGACCCTCGACGTCCTCCGCTCCTTCCACGACATCTACGGCAGCCTGACGTACTGATCGCAACGCCAACGAGAAGCTAAGGGAAATTCACATGAAGACCATGATCAAGCGATTCTCGTGGCTCATCATCGGGGCAGCCCCCGCGATGATGGCGACGAGCTGTGCTCAGGAGATGGGTGAGATCACCCGTGTCCAGAATAACCTCACCAAGAAGGTCGACTTGCGCGGCGAGTGGTACTTCCGCTCAACCGTCGTCGACGCGCCTTACACCTCGCTCGAGTTCTTCCCGGGGAACCAGAGCATGCTTCAGCGCGGTGTGTTCGAGATCCAGGAGAAGACTCTGTACTTCTTCCGGACCTACGAGCTAATGATCGGTGGCGAGGTCCAAGGGGCCGCGTCCGACATCGACACCCCGCTCTACGAGGTCGACGCCAGCGGCAATGTGCTTCTGGATGCGGACGGCAAGCCCACGCAGCAGACCTACACGCGCCGGGTCGGTAACGAGCTGGTCACCTTCCAAAAGTTCGTCTATCGAGGGGTCCCGCTCGCGGCGTTCCCGATTCAGAGCCACTTCGACGTCATGCGCGGCTACAACGCGCTGACGGGCGAAGAGACGAACGTCGTGGACGAGGACGCGTCGACCCGAGATTGGTACCAGCGCGAGTACATGCGGGTTCAGTGGGGTGCGAACCAGTTCCACCCGGTCGACTTCCCGCAGAACGTCAGCGGCGAGATGCCGAGCGCCCCGATGGAGCTCCTCGACGGTGAGTTCGACAAGGAAGAGGCGCCTGTCTACGTCCGCGACGGTGAGGGTGCCCTCGAATACTTCGACTACCAGTGGAAGGGCGTGTTCGGTGCACCAACCGCCTACCTCGAGGACTTCGGGACCATCCCGGCCTGCTGGTACTACCCCTGGTACCTCGGTCAGGTCGCCGAGTGTATCTCGGAGCGCGTCACGCTCCGTGACGCCTTCATGCGCGCAGCCCCCAGCGACTACGTCGCGAAGGACTATGACGAGAAGGACCTGAAGAAGTTCGGCTACTTCCGTAATGAGCGGTCCCAATACGACGCCGTCTACGGCAACACTTACTCGGGCGCGTCCCGCCGCATACAGCGGCACCGCATCTTCGACGAGTACGTCGTGACCAAGGGCGTTGAGTGCAAGGCGTCCGGCCAGAGCGCTCAGAGCACCTGCGCGACGGGCCAACTCTGTGATCTCCTCGACGCCAAGGGCAACGGCTTCTGCGTCGCGGCGGATCCGGATGACCGTCTCGACTACGCCAAGATGACGGGCAAGCCGGTCGTCTACTACCTCAGCCAAGCCTTCCCGCGCGACCTGGTCCCCTCGAGCCTTCGTTTGGCCGAGAACTGGAGCAAGCCGCTCGATGACGTCGTCGCGGTTCGCGGCGCGCAGAAGCCGGCGGCGGCGATGTTCACTCTCTGCGAGAACAACCTCGCCGAGGCGACTGCGGCCATGAAGGCCATGGGCAAGGACATCACCAACTCGGCAGACGTGACGGCGGCTCAAGGCATGGGGCTCCTCGCCTCCATCGACCCGGCCGTCTGTGAGAACATGGACTCGACGAAGCGCTTCGGCGACCTTCGTTACTCCCTGCTCGCGTCAGTCAATAAGCCAATCAGCTACGGGCTCTACGGCTACGGTCCGTCGAGCGCCGATCCGCTGTCGGGCGAGAACCTCAGCGCGAACGCCTATATGTACACGCCGGCGATGAAGCAGGGTGCGAACATGGCGATGCTCGCGATCGAGCTTCAGTCGGGTATTCGCAGCTTCTGGGAGACTGTCTACGCGAATCAGGTCTCTGCGCGCGGGGACAAGACCCGCCTCGGCGCTGCTCAGGGTGGTCTCCCGAAGTACACCGTCGCAAGCGCGAAGCAGGTCGCTCGCGGCATGCTCTCGCCGGAAGTGACCGAGCGGCTTCAGTCCTACGGGGTCGAGCGTTCGGACCAGCGCCACGCTGAGAACCGCATGTCGATCCTCGCGAAGAAGGCGCCTGGCATCGCGGCCCAGTTCGCGACCGAAGACGTCAAGATGATGCTGAAGGACCCTTCGCTCGCCGACCCGAGCAAGGACACGGTCGAGTCGCTCGCGAAGCGTCTCGGACCGCAAGCCTGGGGCCACCACAACGCCAACCTCGGCAAGAAGCTCGACAAGCAGCGCGTGAACTCCACCCGCGCGTGCCGCTTCGAGGACCACTTCGCCGACAACGCGATCCTCGGGCTCGCTCGCGAGTACGGCGGTGCGATGAACCAGGCGGTGTGTGACGCGGTCAAGACGTCGGGCAACGAGCTCTTCGACTTCCAGGCGTTCGAGAAGCTCTCGGGCTCGTGTAACGCCGCCGGTGCAGAGAGCGCCGATGGCATCCTCCGCTGTGAGGAGGTCACCATCGACGACAAGGGCACGAAAGGGCTCTACTGGGCCAACCCGTGCACGGTCGGCAAGCTCAAGGCGCAGCTCGCGAACGCCATTGTCGACCTCGAGCAGACCAACCCTTACAACATCGACCTCGACTACTACCCGCCCGACCCGATCTACACGGACACCAAGCATGACGTCGTGAACTCGGCTCAGCGCGTCATCGCCGATGCCATCGAGGCGAAGCGCAACGAGATCATCCAAGTCCTCTACGAGCGCATCTACCAAGGCGTCGCGGAGCACGAGGTCGGTCACACCTTGGGTCTGCGCCACAACTTCGAGGCGTCCACGGACGCGCTCAACTTTGGCGAGGACTACTGGAAGCTGAAGGGTGAGTTCGGCACGGATGGCCATTTCCATGCGTACGACATGTTCGCGGGGGAGACGCTTCAGCAGGCCGCATCGAACATGCGCCAGATGCAGACCGCCTCCGTGATGGACTATAGCGCGAAGTTCAACGACCGCTTCGAAGGCGTCGGCTATTACGACCGCGCAGCCATCCGCTACGGTTACGGTGGCCTCGTCGAGGTCTTCAACAAGTCGCCCGAAGCCGCTCAGTTCGACAAGTACATGGAGGACCCGTCGGACGAGGATCCCTCGAACACGCCTCTGGTCCCAGACTTCGCATCGACCTACCTCGAGAAGGTCTTCAAGCGCGTTCACTACACGCGCATCCCAGACCTCTTCAAGGCGGAGGGCGACAAGGCCAAGGCGCTCGCTGCGCTCCACGACCGCTCTTACGTACCGGTCTCGCAGCTCGCGACCTCGGGGAAGACCGAAGTCCCGTACCGATTCTGCTCGGACGAGCTCTCGTACCGAATCCCTACCTGCGCCACGCGCGACTCTGGCGTGGATCCCTTTGAGATCGTACGCAACGCGCTCGCGGACTACGAGCAGTACTGGCCGATCTGGGGCTACTGGCACAACAGCGTCCTCTTCCAGCCGGACGTCTACTACAACCGCATCGCGTCGCAGTTCGGTGCCGTCAAGATGCAGCTCCAGTGGTGGGGCCTCGAGTACCAGCGCTTCAACCGCAATGATTGGTGGAAGTCACGCTTCAACCAGCCCTGGCACGAGGACGAGAACGGCGGACTCAACGGCGCTATCGCGGTCGTCGACAGCCTGAACACTCTCGCGGCGGCATTCGGTCGCCCCGAACCCGGCTATCACGGCTACACCTCGGGCAAGGACACCTTCGAGCCCCTCCCGTCGTTCGACAGCGCGCTGTACTCGAACTTCAAGGTCATCACGCCCCTCAACTGCGAGGCGCGCGAGATGTACCCCACGTACGACTATGAATCATACCTGCCGGTCCCCACGCGTGCGGGAGCCATCTACGACCGTCTCGTGGCCTACGAAGTCCTCGCCGATCCGACGGGCATGTTCATTGCCAACGACACAGCGCCGGACGTGCAGAAGTACATGCTCAGCTACTTCACGCTCTACCCGACAGAGCTAATGAACCTCTACGCCGGTATGATCGCGAACAAGACTGACCTCTGGGGTTGGTACATGGTCACCGACGAATCGGGTACTCCCGACCACTGTGTGCGTCGCAACGTCGTCGGCTCGAACGCGAAGAGCCTCGACGAGCTTCGCGGTACGCTCGCCGCGGGAGAGAAGGCCTGGGCCTTCAACCCCGAGCCGCAGTACACCTTCCCGACGACGCGCTTCCGCGTGCCAATGCTCGCGGCGCTCTACGGCCTGTCGCTCTTCAACGACAACTTCAACAATAACTTCGTCGATGTGACGCGCGTCTTCGTGAATGGCCACCAGGACGGCATCACGCCGTCGGAGGACGCCAACATCACGAGCTTCACCGATCCGCTCAGCGGCAAGACGTACACGGCCACTGCGTCGAAGTTCAACGACAAGGTGTTCCACCCGGCGCCGTTCATGATCGAGCAGATGAAGACCGAGCTCGCTAAGTTTGCGAACCTCGAAGACCTTCAGGACGTCTACAACTACTCAGAGTACCAGTTCACGCTCGACAAGCTCGAGCTGCTCCGTGGCATGAACTCGGCGTACGACAGCTCCGAGAATTGATGAGACGGCCGGGCCCGACTGGGCCTGGCCGCTCGCTCAGAACTCCAAGCACCCGGGGGGGCTCACCCCTCCGGCCCTCTACGGTCGACTACCCGGCCGGGGCCTGCTGGAGATACGAACCAGCCTCCTCGCCAGGTCATTCGTCTTGGTCGGCCCTCGCTGACTCACTGCGCTTCATGCGCTGGCGTCGACATAGCGGCCAGACGCCGAGTCCGCCTCACGATCCCACCTCAACGGTGCAGCAAAATTGAACGCGGCAGCTTGAACTCCGTGCCAGGGCCCGCTGAGTTCGACGACGTGGAGGGCCAATAGCGGGGTTTGGAGAAGCTCCCCACATCCCGCAACGTCACTCCTGCTTCCGCAAGACCGCGATCCCCAGCAGGACCCAACCTGCGATCAACACGACGCCCCCGAAGGGCGTGATGGGTCCGAAGAAGCGGAGGCCGGTGAATGCGAGGCCGTAGAGGCTGCCGGAGAAGAGCGCGATCCCAATGAGGAACAGCCAGCCACTACGTCGTGCGGTCCTGGCGTGCGCCGGCGCGGCGTGGGCCAAGACGGCCGTGACCAGGGCGGCGAGCGCGTGCAGTGTGTGGTAGCGGACGCCGGTCTCGAACGTGACGAGCGCGGCCGGGTCGAGTCGCGACTTCAGTGCGTGTGCTGCGAGCGCGCCGAGTGCGACACCGAGGCCGGCGAGGAGCGCCGACGCGGCGAGGAGGCGGTCGGTAGTGCCCTGCGGCGATGGGCTCTGCATGGGCGCGGTCACTTCGAGAGCGCGGCGATGGTACCGATGATGCCAGCTATCGACAGCACGAAGAGCGTGATCTTGACCCACGAGAAGGGCGCTTGGCCACTCACGCGACCGGTCTCGCCATTGACGAGGTACATGTAGCTCTTGCCCTGGTAGCGGTAGGACGCGATCCAGATCGGGAGGAGCGTGAGCTTGTAGAGACGGTTCAGGTAGCTGGTCTGGACCGTCAAGCCTCGGTTCGTGTCGCCAGGGATCTTGCGGCGGCAGGCCTCGGCGATGGCGTGGTCGATGCGGCTCTTCGCCGCGGTCCACGCCGTCGGCATGTCGATGCGGTAGTCCTCGGCGATCATGCCGGCGAGATAATCGGGCTTATAGGTGAGGAGCCCTTTCGTGCCAAAGGGCTCTATGGCTTGGGCGAGGCTCTGCGGGATCGACTCTGAGCCACGCGCTAGGACGTCGTCGAAGAACTCGGAGTGTTGTCCACTGGTCCATTCCCAGCGAGTCCGCTGTACACGTGCGCCCTTGTCGTTGGTCTCGTAGTAGTGGTAGCCGGCTTCGGCCTGCCAGAAGCTGTGTGTCATCGTGTCGTAGGCCCAGAAGGGCGTGTAGACGCCGTTCACGCCGTCGGGTCGCGCCTCCTGCTTCAGTGCGTTCGGACGGAACCAGAGCCCCTTGACCCACTTCTTGAACAGGTCGACGACCTGTTCCTTGCTTACCTTGAAGGGCAGCAGGGACTCGGGCTTGTGCAGGGCCGTGGTCTCTGCGAGCGGCTGTATCTGGTTTGAGCCGCAGAAGACACAGGTCGACGCCGTGACCTGTGGCTCGCGCTCCGTTCTCGCGCCGCACTGTCCGCACTCCCACGCCTTCATGGCGGTATCCCAGCCAGTCGAGTCGGGCTTGTAGTCCTCGAACGCGTGTTCGACGACCTCCGCCTTCGTCTTTGGGACGGCCTCGGTGTAGGCGCAGTGGCCGCAGGTCAGTGACCCGGCGCCGGGCGTCCAGGCGAGCTTGGCACCGCAGTTCTTGCAGGGGAAACGGAGCTCTTCGTTGGCGGCGACGTCGGCCATGGGGATCCTCAACGTGCAGGTTCGCGCGTCTGGCGGCGTTTAGACGGGCGCGTGAAGCTCAGATTTCGGCGAGGATCGCGTCGCGTTTGGCGGCGAAGGTGGCGTCATCGATGAGGCCCTGGCTTTGAAGGTCCTTGAGCTTCTTCAGGCGATCACCGACCGACGGTTGCGCGGGCGCCGCCGGGGGCGGGGCCGCCTGTTGGGGCTGCTGGGCATAGCCTTGCTGGGGCGGCTGCATGAAGCCGCCCATCATCGAGCCCATCATGTGCCCGATACCGAGTCCGGCGCCGGCGCCGGCAGCGACTCCTGCCATTCCACCGGGGTTGTTGGCCGCTTCGCGCATCGCGTGGGCCGCCTGGAACTGGCCGAAGGTCTGCATGTTGCCGATGGCGCCCATGGACGAGCGTGTGTCGATGGCCTTCTCGACTTCGGGTGGCAGCGAGATGTTCTCGATGAGGAACTTCCGCAGCAGCAGGCCGTAGTCCGAGAACTGGGGGGCCATGTCAGTCGAGCACTTCTTGCCGATCTCGTCGTAGTTGCCCGCTAGGTCGAGCGCGGGGATCTTCGCTTTACCGAGCGTGTCCGTGAACGCGGAGACCAGCATGCGGCGAAGGTGGCCTTCGATCTCCTGGGTATTGAACTCGCCATCGGTGCCGACGACCTCGGTGAGGAAGGACTTGACCTTGGTGGTGTCCACCTGGATGGCGTAGATGCCAAAGGCGCGAACCCGCACGATGCCAAAGTCCGCGTCGCGCAACATGATCGGGTTCAGCGTGCCCCACTTCATGTCGAGGTACTGCCGCGTGTTCACGAAATAGACTTCAGCCTTGTAAGGCGACTCGAAGCCGTACTTCCAGCCCTTCAGGGTGCTGAGGATGGGCAGGTTCTCGGTGGTCAGCGTGTAGGTGCCGGGCCCGAACTGGTCAGCGAACTTGCCCTGGTCGACGAAGATGGCGACCTGACCTTCGCGCACGATGAGCTTCGCGCCGTTCTTGATCTCGTTGTTGTGACGGGGAAATCGCCACACGAGCGTGTTGTTCGAGTCGTCGAGCCACTCGATGATGTCGATGAACTGCCCGCGCATCCAATTGATGATTCCCATGTTCACTCCTCTTGGGCGCCCACCATCGTGTGGCCCGCCGCGGTCTCGGTTCAGTGCGGCGACGCTGTTGCGGGCCGCGTTGTGGTTCGGGGCGGGGTGAGTGACCACCTCGGGTCAACCACTCAAACAGGGGCTCAGCCAGCGCCGAGCGAGTTCACGGAAACCCCCAGAGCCTCGATGCTCTTCCCGAGCTCGGCGAGCTGTGCCCCCGCGGTGCTGGGTGCGTCCTTCAGGGCTTGTCCGACCCGTTCGAGGGTGGCCGCCGTGGATCGCGCGGCAGATGAAAGTGCCGGGACCGCGGCGTCAGCGCGCGCGGGATCGGCGTGGCTCAGCCCGCGAGTCGCCTTACCGAGTGCGGCGAGGGTCGCGAAGACTGCCTCTCCGGTTGGGCTCTCGACGCCGCCCGTCGCAACAGCGACGAAGTCGTCGGCGTCGAGCATGCGGTCAGCGATTCGGAGAAGAACACGGCCAGCCTCAGTGACCGCACTGGCCGAGGCGGGGGCGAGGGTAGCGCTGCCCGCCTGGAGTTGACGTATGGCGTCCAGCACCGGCCCGGGTAGGGCAGGGCCTTCCGGGGGCGAGCCGAGGATGGGGGTCGGACGTTTTCGGTTCATCGTGGCGAGGCCCACACCCACGGCGACACCGGCGATGGCGCCGATGAGCCAGGAGGTGAAGACCAACCCGACGCCGACGAGGACGCCCGCTCCGCCGAGGAGCGGTAACCCGCCACGGTGCGCTGACGGGAGCGCGAGCGCGGCCTGCGGAACCGCCTTGGCGCCCGTGGCTTGTGGGCCGAGACGTGCGACTAACGCGACGGCCGACGACTCCGAGACGCCACCGACCACACGAACCCGCTCTTCAGCGAGCAACGCAGCACCCTGAACTGGGTCGAAGCCTGCCAGAGCCTCCTTCAGCGTCTCGACGGCAGCAGCACGAAAGCGGGCATCAGCGACGGGGCCGGCGTCGACCGCCCACGAGCCGAGCTCCGAGAGGAGGAACGCGGCGCTGCCTTTGGGGTCGAGAAGCGACTCCAGCGGGGCCCGACGGGTGGCTTCGAGGGAAGCGGCGTTGATGGTCACAGGGCGTCCGCTCAGAACTGGTGGGCGGCGGTGTTGGCTAGTAGCGCATCCGCGCCCCCGTCGACGCCGAAGCCGCGCGAGAGCCAATCGAGGGCTTCGTGTTCGGCTTCCGAGACGCGGCCGTCCGAACGTACCAAGATGACAGCCGCTTCGAGGAAGAGACGTCGGAGGAAGCGGGTACCGAGGACTTGGTAGGCGGTCGCAGGGTCGAAGCTGTCTCCGCCGATCGCCGCGATGAGGTCGGGGTGCCCAGCGTCGCGGAGGAACTCCTCGATGAGCGCGCGTTCTTTGCCGCCGGCGTCAGCGCCATCGACCTCGGAGAGCGTACGGAGACCCGCAGCGATGACTCGGGCTTGATCGCGGCTGATGAGGAAGGAGCTTTCGTTCTGCATCCGTGTGTCTCACTTAGGTAGGCGGGGCGCCACATCCGGTTCGGTGGGAGCCCGCGTGAAAGGGGCTTCCCGCTCGACTGCGAGGGCAGAGTATAGCGCCTGTTGCGGTGCGGTCACTGTCTGCCGGAAAAAAGCCCAAACAGCATCTCGATTCCTGAGCAGTACCAGTGTGTAATCGGGCGCGGTGAACATCACAAGCGGGGTCACGAGCGTACGAGGGGTGGGAAGATCGTCGAACGACGACGCCTATCGTCTGTACCTCGACCAGCCTCACGTACGCCGCGCCGGACGTGGCGTCATCGCTGCCCTCGCTCGGGGGCAAGGGCCGGCCTCCCATGCGCGATTGGCGGCTTGGGCGGTCGTAGACGCTATAGGGACGTTCTGGGACGTCCCGAACGAGGGCTTCACCGCGGGAGCCGGACTGCGGCACGCACTCGAGGAAGCCAACGACGTCCTCGCGGACGTGGCTACCGGCGACGCGGCTTTTGCTGAGTGCACCGTCGCCCTGTCGATCCTATACAGCGGTGCGGGGATGAGGAGTGGCCTAGCGCTGGCCATCGGCGACTGCCCGATCTACGTGGTTCACAACCAGGAGTTCTCTCGGCTCACCCGTGAACTGACGGACCAGTCTGACATGTCACCCTGCCGAATTGGCCTTGGTCGCACGCCACGTTCCTTTCACCGTAGCTTGAAGTTCTCGAGCGGCGACACCTTCGCGCTCGTGTCTGCAGGTTACCGTCAATCCGTCGCATCGCAGGACTTCGCCAGCGTGATGGCGGGCAATGGGCACCCGGCCGACGTGGCTCACGACATGGTCGATCTCGCCGTTACCCGCCACTCGACGCTCGATTCCACTGTGATGGTCCTCAAGATGGGCTCAACCGAGGCGCGCCGCGAACAAGACCGCTGAGCCGACGCCCGCTGCAGCGCCGGTCAATCAACGCACTTGAAGTGCTGCGGGCAGGTGTTGACAGCCTCTTCGAGCACACGAGTCACGTCGGTGTTGCCGAGCGCGAGCACACGAGGCACCTCTGCGCATGGGGTCTTGGCCAGGGATCGTAGCCGCTCGATCAGCTCTTTGCCGAGGGCCGGAGCCAGGGGCGGCGTGAGCGCAGCACTGCCGACGCAGATGACACGACCAAGCAACGCCGGAAGGTCACGACGCGCCGTTTCAACCGTGTGGGCGCCGCGATGGCGATCGAGGTAACGTTCCGCAAGACGAGCGTCGGCGACTGCCGCCCCGAAGCGCCCGAGGCCGAGGTTGGCCACGCTGCGGAGGGCATGTGCTTCCGGCGATGTGTCGTCCTCCTCGAGCGCGCGAGTCGCGGCGTCGAGGCCAGCCTCATGGTCCCCTTCGAGGACTCGTGCCATACCTTCGGTAGCGAGCCGCCAGCCGCGCTGAATCGCCGCGCGTAACGGATCGTCTTCGGGGAAGGGGCGAGTCCAAAGCGCGACGACCACCAGGAGTCCAGCACCGACCACGACGAGCAGACGAATCCGTCCGGAGCTGGCCTGGCGGCGCCCCTCGGCGGTCTCACCGATGCCGCCCAGCGCAAACCCGCACTTCGGACAACGCTCGGGGTCGCCCCAAAAGCGGGCGTGACAGTAGTGGCACCGCGTCCGGACGAAACGAGGGAAGCCAGGCGTCAGGCTCACTGCACCCAGCGCAACAGAACCTCGGTATCCTGGGCAAAGACCAGCTCGAGGACTCGCTCAGGCGAGAGGTTCGAGAGGTCAGCAGGGAGGCCGAGCTCCGCTGCAAACGCTTCTGGGGAGAGCTCGTCGTCTCCTTCCGCGAGCAACTCGACGATGTCCGCATGGACCTGAGGGCAGATGGCGTGGACGCGCCTCGCGAGCCCCGCGAGGTCTATGGGCGTCTCGTCGAACTCGATGCCGATCGCGTCAGGCGTGATGAGGGTCACGGTGAAGGTGCCAAGGGAAGCGACGTCTTCGAGCCAAGTCACCAGCTGAGACGGCGTGGGCCCATCCGCGCCGCCCGACGTCCCGACGGCGATGACGGCGTCGTGTGGCGACTTGCCCGGCGCTAGGCCCACTGCCCAGTCGTCATCTCCGGTCGGCGGTTCAGCGAAGAAGATGAACCCCCCGTGGGCGAGCGCGTCGGCCCGGAGATCGAGCACTTCGTCCGCTTCGACATCCGCGGAGACTGGGATGACGATGTAGGGAGCCCCTTCGACGTCCATGACCTCGCTGTCGAGATGGTCCGCGAGTTGTTGTGCGAGTTCGGCGAAGGTCATGAGGGCTCCTGTAGGTCTAGCTGATAGGTAGTGGCCGTGGCATTCAGAGGTGCTCGCAGTGTCTCGTATGCGAGCTGAACCCCGAGTGAACGGCGTCTGTCGCTCTAGAGTCGTTTCCACGCGCTACGAGGCAGCGAGGGTTGCGGCGACGGCGCAGACGCCCCGAGGACGTAAAGCGCACGTCGATTGCGCGCCTCGTCCATCTCGTCGCCGGTCGGCACCGCGAGGACCGTCTCCCCGAACCCCTGGTAGTAGATCGGCAGCTTCAGCCCGTGCGACTTGAACCAGGCGCCAATCGCTCGCGCCCGCTTCTCAGACAGCTCTTGATTGGAGCCGTGCGGCCCGACGGTATCGGTGTAACCAGCGATATAGAGCTGCATCTCGAGTAAGCCGCCGTAGCGAGCGATCTTCTCGTTCAAGAGTTCGAGAGTGTGGCGCAGCTTGGCGGACTCTGACGCGCGGACGTCCCAGGTGCCGCTCGTGAACTCCACGTCCTCATGAGGGATCTCGACTTCGAAGGGCGTTATTTCCACGCCGCTCCAAAAGCCGAAGCGGCTGTGCACCTTCAGCTCCATCTTCAGCACGGTCGTGCCGGGAGCCTGCTCCCAAGCGACTTCGATAGGCTCTCCGACGACGGCGTCCTGCTCCTCACCAAGCTCGATAGCCCCGTCATGAACCGGGTTGCCGTCGTCGCCGATGACCTTGAGTTCGACTCGGGCGATAGGCTGATTGGCACGAACGACCAACTTGCGGCTTTCGAGGTCGACATCCGCTTTGGTCACGGTCGTTTGCAATTGGGGGAACACGCGAGTCTCGAAGGTCAGCGTGAACGCCCCCGTTGAGCCGTCCGACCATTGAACCTGGCCGCTTGCAGTCCAACTCTGCGTGCCAACAGTCTGGCTCCAGGTCAGCTCACGCCGCTCCTGAACGCCGACATTGGACGCGTTCAGCGAGACCGCTTTGCCTCCGCCAGTGGGCATCAGCTTCATCGAGAGGCGCGCGACGCCGACCACCGGCTGTAGCAGGACCGCTGGCTTCTGCCCGACCTGCACGGCCGCACGGATGCTGATGCCGAGCTGTTGTGCCTCGTCCGCGACCGAGGCACGCGACAGCATCATGAGCACGAGGAGCATCATCCCGGGCCGAAAGACCAATCTTAGATCGCTCACATCTCGCCCTCCTCTCCTCGCCAGGCCGAACTATTGCGGTAGACCAAGGCGTCTCCGGGCCCAGGCTGCGACAGGACCATCCCGCGCCGCGAGCGTGCGCATGATACCGCCGACCTCACCGTCGATGTTCTCAGTGATGAAGCGCTCGATCCGGTCCTTTGGGAGCGCGTTCTCGATTCGGTACCGAACGTCGGCTTCGACCTCATCGGCACCGCGCCCGAACAGGCGTGCGTAGCTGCCGTGCTCTGAAGCATCGGCGTCGGATCCCGTCCTGTCGCCAAGTAGACCGACGCGCACCTCGTCGAGTTCGGAGAGCAGATCGGATGCGGACAGAGTCGGCACCCCCGTCATACAGGTGCTGGTTTCCCTTGGCTCGAGTTTGCCATCTCCTGCGACAATCTCAGCGTGGAGGCAGCGCCATGCGTCGAGTCGCGAGCGCGCGGCCACAGTGAGCGACGCGTCTGAGATGAGCGGTTTGCTTTGGATCCGACCGGCGGGGGTATCCGGCAACTCGGGGCTGCCGCTGGCGTCTCTAATGACCCCGCCGGTCGCTTCGGCGAGGGTCGCGTCGGCGACGGTCGAAGCGGCTAGCGCACGCGTTTCCGCGGTACGCAGGCGGACGCTCATGACGGCGTAAGTGACCGCGATGGCGATGCAGCCGGCGATCACGGCGATAGCGACGCCCCACGCGACCTTTTGAAGCTGCCGATCGGCACGGCGGTCCACGATGATGGTCGGGACCTCGCCACTACGGTCGCCCTCCGGCGCCGCCGACCGCCGGAAGTTGGGATCGACGACCAGAGCTTCAAGCGAACGGCGAAAGATCGTCGCGTTCTTGACTGGGTCGTCCGCCTCGATCGTGAGCCGCTGCATTAGAAAGCGAGAGAGGGCGTCCGGGTAGCCCTCCACGAGCTCGCGAGGCGGGGTTGGGTGGCCCGTGTATGGGAACCCAGCCCGCGGCGGGCGGCCTGTCGTGGCGTAGTAGAGGATGGAAGCGAGGGCGCGGATGTCCGAAGACCGAGACTGTTGGTCGTCGAAGTCAGGCTCCATGAGACCGAGGAGCGTGAGCCGTTCGCCGTCGACGAAGATGTGGCGCGGGCTCAAGTAGCCATGGACGACGCTGTCTGCGTGGGCCTGTTCGAAAGTTAGGACGACTTTGCGGTACCAGCCGAGGACGTCGCGAAGCGGACGCGGCTGCAGCGAGGTAGCCAGCAGCGCGTCGAGTGGTTCACCGCGAGGCACGTCGGTGACCATAGCGGGCCTCTCGCGAACTCGCATGAGCTCGCGTACCGGTAGCGCGACACCCGATGCAGACAGCTTGCGGCTTGCCCTCAGCTCCGCTTCGTAGCGCTTTTCGAGCAGCAGCTCTTCTTCGTGGCTGATCGTCTCGCGCGCGGCGCGGATCCACACCATCCGTCCGTCGCGAGTGTGCTCGGCGAGAAACACGATCTCTTCTGCGAAGGTCGCGACGATGCGGCAGAGCCGATAGCCGACGAAGATGTTACCGATCAGCGCGTTCGGCGGGACCACGGATGCAGGGGACGCATCGACCCCAGCGGAAGACGGACGTCCCGAGTGGGCCGACTCACTCACGGCTGGGCCGGCTTGCTGCCCTTCTTCGATTCGAGGGGAGAGCAGATGATCCCGATGCGGTCGAGGTAGAGGCCCGCGGCGCCGCGGAGGCCAGTGACGACGTAGCCTTCAGGGCAGAGTTGCTGAAATGGGGTACCACCGTCTCCGCCGGCTGTTGGCGCGTTGAACGTGTTGGTGCCGATGGTGACAGCGCCGCCACCGCCACCCTCTCCCGCGCTTCCCATCGACTTCTTGAGCTGGTCCAGTGTCAGGCCGTCGAGACGCTTCGCGTCTTGGGCTGACTCCGCCGAGTAAGCGAAGCCCGCCTTCTCGGCGTAGTCCACCGTCCCGCCTTGTTGTTGCGCGGACGGAGGCTTGGCGCCCTGTTCGTGGATGACTTCTTCGTTCGAGGATTCGGGAACGAAGCGCTCGCGAACCAGCTCGGGACCGCCCGTCACGCGGACGCCGACGTAGAGGTTGTCGAGGTTGACCGATGCGGGGATGGCCTTCTTCCGGCCAAGCTCGATCACATAGAGGCCGCTGTCGACCCCCACGAAGTGCTGCTCCTGCCAGACCGGCGTTCCGCCCCGTGACTTCGTGTAGAAGGCGAATGTGAGAGGAAAGACCCCGCCAATCGGACCGGCGCGCTCATCGAGTAACTTCCCTGAGTAGACCAAGACCCGCTTCTTAGCGACTGCCGAGACCGCAAGCAGGATGGCCAGGAAAAACGTCATGATGCCGATGTGTTGCGCGCGTAGTTTCACGGCCGGCACTATGCCGGGCGGGCAGAAGTCTGTCAAACACGTTCCAAATCGTCCCCAGGCCGGCGCGAGACGTAGCCGTCGTGGCGATGATTTGGGACACAGGTTCGCAACCGCAGACGGGAGGCCCACGGCACCGCGCTGCCAAGGAGCTTTGCTTGCCAACAGCCAATGACATTGGTCTCTCGCTCGCACTTAGATGGAGACGTTGTCGCTTCCTTCGATTGTGGGGTGTGAAGGGGCCGAAAATTGGGCGATGATCGTGGCTCTGAGTCGAATTCGCCACGCCGAGGCCGCTTGGCGTTCGCGACCAATGTGAGAGGGGCCGTGCTGCAGCTCGACGATCGGACCGCGTACGCGGTCGGCAACACCTATCCTGGCGCCATCGCCACTCCCGTGAGGCGGGCCCTCGCGCTCCTCGACCCCGTCGTGCAACAGCTCGGTCCGCGTGAGCGGTGCAGGGAAGCATGGTGCTGGATGGTGCTGGCGACTCGTGCCGCCCGCATCATCAGCCTTGCGCTTGCCGACGCCGATCGCATCGCGTTCGGAGGGACTCTCCTGCCAGACCTCCAGGCTGCACTCGCCGCCGGCGGCATGGCGGCCCTCGAAGAGGCGGTGGAGGCCTCGGATCGCCATGGGGCCGATGCGGCCGTGGTAAGCGAGAGTGACGTGCGCAGCCTGCTGGCTCAGCTCGTGGGCGCCCTCGAACAACTGCCCGACTTGGCAGGGCTGGGATGGTTTCGCGTCGAACGGCCCTGGTCGGGTGTCTTTTCGCTCCATCCGCTCCGGGGCGGCGGCGCGTTCTCTCCCATCTTCGTCCCGGAAGCGGCTGGCCTCGTTTCGGGTGCCGCCCTCGTGGCGGTCCCGGGGCAGTCCTCGGCGCTCGTCTTCCGAGACGCTGCGACGGCCTTCGCGGACCCGACTATCCTACTTCCGTCCCCGCTTCGCACTCGCGCTACCGAGCTAGACCCAGCGATCTGGCAGTCGCAGCCGTTCGCTCGCGGGCTCATCCATGATGGCCGGTCACTCGTGTGTGTCGCCGAACATGGCTCCGCTCGCCGCTACGCCGACCTCGAGGCGGGCCAAGAGTGGCTCCATTCGACCCTGCCTGAAGCGTTGGCCAGCGGTGCTGGGACGACCTACGCAGTCGACGGAGGCCTCCTCTCATGGCTCGGCTCCGCTGGCCACGCGCCCGCCGACCTGATGGGCCCCCTGGGCGCACCGTCGACCATCCTACTCACGGTGCGAACGTTGCTCGTCGAATCTGCCGCGGTGACGTCCCCGCTACGGGCGCGTTCGGTCGTCGCGTTCGACGCCGACTCGCTGAGCCGGGTCCGAATCCGCTTTGCCGCGGTCGGAGATACCGGCCCCGTGTTGTCCGTTGTCGAGGGGGCGAGCACGGCCGGAGCGAACACGGCCGGAGCGAGCACGGCCGGAGTGAGCACGGCCGGAGCGAGCACGGCCGGAGCGAACACGGCCGGGGCGAACACGGCCGGAGCGAACACGGCCGGAGCGAACACGGCCGGAGCGAGCACGGCCGGAGCGAACACGGCCGGGGCGAGCACGGCCGGAGCGAGCACGGCCGGAGCGAGCACGGCCGGAGCGAACACGGCCGGAGCGAACAACCCCGGGACCACGGACATGACAACCAATGCACGCGACTTTCTGAAGTCTGCGCTGTCGCTTCGCGACGGGCATCCTCTCGGTGAGCCCGAACTGCGCATCGATTCGTATGCTCTGGTTCTTCACGGCGCAGCACTTTCGTACGCGGAGCTGACCTGCGAGCTAGAGCTGTGGCGAGCCATTGATCGAGTTCGCCGTGGAATGGTCGGCGATGCGCACGGGTCGTCGCTCCCGCCCGTCGGCGTCACCCTCAGGGGTGGTGCGGTTCTTCGACCGGCTCTCCTCGACGCAGCGACGCGACGCTTCGTCGAGTTGGGGGGGCCCTGGCCGGCCCAACTCGACGTCAGCTCCCTCCTCGCAACGCCCCTCACGGCAGGCGCCCTCGAACGTCTCCTCCTTGCGCTCCCCGAAGCGGGAGACGAGTCCGCTCGTCCTTCCGCCGCCGACGTCAGGGCGCTCGCTTCCGCGCTGGCGTATGCGGCGGTGCGTGAGACTCGTCCTGCGACCAAAGCACGGCACTTGCAGTGCGCTGTCGACGCCGGCTTTCGCGATGTTGCTGCCGCGCTCGCCGGGCTCTACCTCGGGCCTCTCCAGAGCCCTCGACGAGCCGCTGAGCTACGCGACGCTCTTGCCGACGCTGACGAGCTCGATCGCCTGCCTCCAGAGACTCTGGCGGAGATCGCTCGCTGGAACGAGGGGGTGTCGCGGACGCCCAGCGTCCTCGAGAGCGTCGCAGCGCTCATTCAGAGCAGCCACGCCGTCCCAGCGAACCTGAGCGAGGCCCGACGCCTTCTCGAACACGCCTGCGAGGACGCGACAGGCCCATTGGCGAAGCACTATCTCGTCGAGTTGGCGCGTCTTCACTTCGAGCATCTTGGGCAGGTAGAGGAGGCAGGCGAGATAGTCACTGGGCTACTCGACCTCGATGGCGTCGAGCCGGGCAACCTGGACCCGGACGTCCTGTTGCTCGCGGAGCGCGTCTTCGACGCCTTGGGGGACGACGATGGGCGTAAGCGCGCACGTGACGCGCGAGCCAACGTCGCCGTCGGTGAAGCGCGGCGTCGACTACGCCCGCAGCGAGCCGAGCCCCCTGCGAAAGTGCTGGCGCCACCAGCGACGATGAATGCCGACGCGGCTCCTTCGACGCCTTCGGAGAACGTGGCCCTCGGAGCGGCCGTTGACGCTGCGAGTGGGGCTATCAAGAGCGAGCCTGACGAACCGTCCCAGGGCGAGGGCATCGCCGTGGCTATCGATCCACTTGCGATCGCGGAGGCCAGCCTCGCAGCGGGGCAACTCGAGGAGGCCCGCCGCCTCCTCGAGAACGAAGCACGGCGCATCGAGGCTGAAGACGACGCCGCTATCGATTCTGCGCTAGAGCTCCGTCTCTGGAGCCTAATCGGCGACGTCCGCGAACGGCTAGGCGATGACGTCGGTGCCGCGGGCGCTTTCGAACGCGTGCTCTCGTCGGATTTCATCTCGACCGTCGCGCTCGAAGGCCTCTCGCGAATCGCCGAACGGGACGGTGACCTCGCTACGGCGCTGGGCCACGTTCATACCTTGTTGCGTCTCGCCGACGCGCGTGGCGACACCGTCGCGCAAGAGCGGCTGGGGGGGGTGCGGCGGCGCCTCGAGGGTCGGACGGCAGCGGTACTGACGGCAGTGCGACCGGATGGGGATGCATCCGAGACGGCCGCCCTCGCTGCCGAGGCGCGAGGCGACCTGGCCGAGGCTGAGTTGCGCTGGCGGGACGTTGTCGAGAGCTCAGTCCCAGGCTCCCCTTCCATCGCCAGCCTCGATGTCGAATCGGCCCGTCTCGTCCGCTTCAACGCACTCGTCGCGTTGGCAGAAGTCGTGAGGCGGGCCCGGGGGCCGGACGACGACGTGACCGCTTGGCTCACGGAGGCACACCAAATTCGGCCCGATTCGAAGGCCGTCGTCTTCCGGCTAATTGAGGTTGCCCGTACGAGGCTCAGGCCAGCTGAGGCGGCGCGGTGGCTCGAGGCCCTCACCACCATCGAGACGGTCCCAGAACGGCTGGCCCGCGTCTTTACGACCCTCGCGATGCTCTATCAGAACGAGCTGGCTCGGCCTCACGACGCCCGCCTCTTCGCGGAACGTGCCATCGAGCTCCACTCGGAGCGCGAAGCGTGGGATGTCCTCGAAGCCGCCGTCGATTCGGTGGCGTCTTTGCCAGAGCGGCTTGCGGTCGTCGAGGCGCGCCTCTCCGAACCGGGCGATGCCGAGCTGCTCAAGCGACTCGCCGGGAAGCGGATAGACCTCCTCACCGAGGGCGGCGCTGAGCCCTACCGGATCAGGCCGGCTCTCGTTGACGCGCTGCGGCTCGACCCGACCAACGCCGACCTCATCGAGGCCATGGCCCGGCTTCAGGAGCGCGAGCCGCACGATCCGAGCGACGCCATCGCGCTCTACCGACGAGTACTGGAACAGAGCCCAAGGCGGGTCTCGGCTTACCGAGGTCTTGGGCGACTGCTCGCGCGCCGGCGGGATCGCGACGCAGCGTGGTGCATCGCGACGGTCTTGACCCACCTCGACGCCGCCGATATGCCAGAGCGTGAGTTCACGGAGAAGCACCGGCGCGGTCTCCTTGCGGTGAAGCGGCCGCTCGACGGGCAAGCCGCTTGGGACGCGTTCCTCGTGCCCGAGAGCCAGGATCCCGTACTCACCAGGCTTCTCGAGTTGGTCGGGCGCACACTCGGCCCGTCGGCGTTCCCGATGACCCTCGCGGACGCCGATCTCAGGCCTGGCGACCGCCTTCCCATGAAGGACACCGGGCGCTTCCAAGACTTTCTTCGAACGGCGTCGAAGATTCTCGACGTACCTCTCCCAGGCGTCTACCGAAAGGCCGGCGCGCCCCTGGTATCGAAAGTCCCTCTGTTTCCGCCGGTTCTGGTCATCTCGCCGGACTTCGAGTTCGAGCGGAAGGGCAAGGAGCTTCGGTTCCTCATCGGGAAGGCGCTCGCGTTCTTCCTACCTGGTCATCAGCTCGCCGGTTTCGCGAGCGGTGCCGCGCTCCCGGCGCTCTCCAGTCAGCCCCGTCTTCGCGAGCTTCAAGGCAGCGGCTTCATTCGCGCGCTCCTCCTCGGCTCACTGAACGCCGGCGCAGACGAGCCCGCCACCATTGGCGATCCGGGCGTATTGGCGGCCCGGGAAGCGCTGGCCGCACGGCTGAGAAAGTCAGACTGGACGAGCCTTCGTGAGCTGGTTCATCTTCTCGAAACCAGGGACGTGGGCCCAAACGCGGGAGCCTGGCTCTCCGGAGTAGAACAGACAGCCAACCGAGCCGGACTCCTTCTTTCGAATGACCTCGATGTCGCCGTACGGATGCTGGAGCTCGAACACGCCACCGGGACAGCCTGGTCCAAGCTGCCGATCGACGCGGCTGTGGACGACTTGCTCCGATACTCGGTGAGTGAGCGCTACTTCAGCCTGAGGCGCGCACTTGGGGCGGCCATCGAAGGCTGACGACGGGTAGAGGGCAGCGAGCGCTACTGTGGCGGCCACGGCATCGAGACGCCGCTGCTGAACGCGATCGGAGCGGCGGCATCGATGCTGTCCGGGAGCCCGTCATCGATCTCGGCATCGAGATACGTCGCAATCAGAGCATCAGTGGCGGGGAGCTCGCCTTCGGCGTACGCGTCCGCGAGCGCAGCCCAGTCGAAGCCGACGTCGGTGACCGACGCGTCGGCGAGTCTCACCGTCGCGAGCCCATGGTCGTAGAGCGCCTGACCCGTGGCCGCGATGGCGTCGGCAGCGACCGTCGACGACAGGAGCCCATCGGCGAACACGACCGCGGTCGAAGCATAGCCGCCGCGGGCGGTCAGTATGACCGACGGCGCGCCGACATTGGCGAGGTAGGATGGGAAGACGTCTTTGCCGTCGACCGAGACTGAGGCGAAGCTCGCACCGGATGGCTGAGTTCCGCTACGAACGCGCACGACCGACTCGCCCCACGCCGGGGAGATGGCCTCATGGAAGATGGCGGCGGGGAAACGAATGGGCGACCTTTCAAAGCCGACGCCGTCGCTCACGAACACCAGGCTCTTGGTACCGAGGCGGTTCAATTGGAACGAGGAGTCCGAAAACACGTGTACTTTCGCGGCGCCCGGCTGACTCGTGCCAAAGGGACGGACGATGAGGCTCGGCGCCACGGCCGCGCCCGCGGCGGCAGGTTGAGTAGCGGCTCCAGTCGTGACGTCGATTGCGATGCTGCTCGCTCCGAGCCCTTCGCCTAGGCTCGCCAGCAGGGCGAACGACGACCGCTCCACGAAGGCGGCTGACAGCGGCCGAACGACGCTCGCCGTCTTGGGAGCACGGACCGCGTTGACGGTCACGGAGGCGAAGGCTTGGTCTTCGTACATAGCCTGCGCCCCATGGACGTGAGCGTAGCCGTCATCGTCGGTCACGACGCGGATCTCCTCGCTCACATTGCCCGAGAGTTCCATCCAGACCGTCGCTCCCGGCACCGGCGCGCCAGCGGCGTCTAGGACATGCAGTCCCGCGGACACGGAGACCATCGACTCGTCCTGTGGATTGGATCGCACTAGGTACGGCGCGATGACCGCGTCGTAGAGAGGAGCAGGGACGAAACGACTGATACCCGCGAGCGCTCGTCCGCCCTGTACGACCCCAGACCCTGACCAAGCGTCGAAGCCGAGATGCTCTCGGTTTCCATCGACCTGAAGATCGAGGGCCGTCTGTTGCAGAAGCGGACGAACGTCGGCGACCCGCACGCCGCGCTCGAGTAGGAGCGCCGCCAGGCCCGCCACCGACGCCGCTGCCGGCGAGGTTCCTTCGGCTAGGTAGATGGACGCGACACCATTGTGCACCTGTTCGCCGGCGATGCCATCCGGGATGCCGTCGGCATTGATATCCTGGGTGAGTGAGCCCCCCATTGCGAGTACGTCGAGCCGAGAGCTCCGGTTGCCGTAAGTGGAAGGCTGAACGGAGACAGCGCCGCTCGGAAGGCGGACGAGCTCGGCTGCGCCGACGGCGATGACGCCTTGGAGGGCGGCTGGATAGGAGACCGTCGACGCGCCGTCGTTGCCACTCGCGGCGACGATCGCGATTCCGCGAGCTGCCACTTCGGCGAGCGCCTCGATGAGCAGCGGTGAGGGGGAGGTCCCTGCCGGATAGGCAAGGCTCAAGTTGATGACGCGGACACCCTTGATGGATGCTGCGTAGTAGAGCCCGTCGACCAGGGCGAGCTCCGTGCCGGCCCGGCTCTGGTCGAGCACCTTCACCGGTAAGATGTACGCGAGCGGAGCGACACCGCGGATAGTGCCGCGACCGGCGATGATCGTCGCCATGTGGGTGCCGTGTCCGTGGTCGTCATCCTGCGGCACGCCGGGCGAGACGAAGTTGGCGCCCGGGAGGATGGCCGACGCGGGGAGCGACGGCGTGGCATCGACGCCCGTGTCGAGGATGGCGACCGTGACGCGCGAGCCATGCGACCGCGACGCGGCCCACGCGCCCGGAGTCTGTTCTACGGCGTGCTGCCACTGCATCGAGACGCGGGTGCGCTTCGACCCAGCGGGGTTCGGGTTGACCCCGCCGGTCGGGGTTGACCCAGGGAGGCTGGCACCCTGGGTGCGAGGGTGAGCGTAGGCCGCTTTAACGCCCGGCGACGCGACTAGCGCGCGCAGCCCAGCCGCGAGGGACGCTTCCGGAAGCGCGATGATGACGGCGTCAGTATACTGGCTGCGCCTCACGACCTTGCCGCCGACACGTGCTGCCAGTGCATCTGCGTCAGCCGGCACCGCGATGCGCACGAGGAGCTCACCTCGAACAGTCATGGCGGCATCACGGCTCACGGCATCCTGCATTGCTGGCGCGGAGCAATCCGTTGCTAGCGCGGCCTGCGGGCTCAGCGCCAGCGCCGCAACAAGTCCGTGCTTCCAGGCGAATTGGGTGAGCCTCTCGAATCCAAGCATCTCTGACTCCCTCTTCCGGGCCCCCCGGGCTGTCGTTCATCCCGGCTCATCTGAGCCGCTCTCGAACACTGCAGTGGTCGTGCCAGTCGGGGCAGGGGTCATAATGGCTTTTAATCATTGGGTTATCTTCGCCTGGATGCCCTCGTTCGGTGGGTGATTCCTGACCCTCCGCGGACCAGCGACGTGGGCGCCACTTTCGCCTACACTGCGAAGATGCCAGTCGTGGAAGCCTGGTGACTGAAGCCGAAGGAGGCCCATCGTGCAGACCCCCGAACACGAACCCGGGACCAGCCCCGACGTCGCGACGATGGGCGGTGGGACCGGCGATAGGGTGCTCGTCGTGGCGTGCCTCAATGGCGCCCTTCACGGCCGTTCGCTCACCCGCTACGTCCCGTTCACGCCCAGGGAGCTCGAAGCCGAAGGGCGGCGTGCTGCCGAAGCTGGCGCCAGCATGTTGACCTTCGTCCCGCGAGACGACGACGGCCATCCGTCGAGAGACCCGGGTCGTATTCGCGAGTCGGTGGAGGCCGTCATGTCGTGCTCTCCATTGCCATGCGCCGTGTCGATGCTCGACTACGACGGCGACCTTCACTCGCGGCGCCTTCTCGTCGCGGGGCGGCCGACCTTCGTGGAGGTGCCGGTTGGCGCGCCTCGCCTCGCTCGCTTCGACCCTGCCGTCTCCGCATACGGACCTGATCGCGTGCTCGCGCTCCCCCGCTCGGAGCTCGCGGCGCTGTCGCTCGATGCTCAGGAGCACGGAGTGTGGCCCCTGCCGCTCGCCAGCGACCCAACGGACCTCCTCACCGTCGCTGAGCTCGAACGACTCGGCTACCTCTCGCCCGAGCTGCCCGTGGCCGTGGAGCTGCTTGGCGACCACCACCTGACGCTGCCTCTCCTCATGGCGACGCTCTCGCGAACGCCGCTCTGGGCCCTCGGAGTCCGTGGACCGTCGGCGTGGCGCGCACTTGCGATGGCGCTCTCTCTCGGTGGAGGGCTGCGGGTCGGCTTCGAGTACGGCGTGAAGCTCCCGAACGGCGATGACGCTCGCACCAACGCCACGCTCGTCGAAGCTGCTGTTCGCCTCGTGCACGCCGTCGGGCTCGACGTACTCGATTCCGGGGAGCTGCGCGGCCGCGTGACGCGTGCTACCCCTTCGAACTGACCTCCCCCGGACCCCTGATTGGGCGGAATAGCCTCTGAGTGACCCGGGTTAGTGCTGCCGGTGGGTGGTAGGGCGGCTTGCTCGCTCTACACTTCCAAGCCGCCTCCGCAAAGGCGACAAGCCTCTTTCATGACACGAGAGGCTAAGGTCCCCCGCGAGACCGCCCAGTGGCTCGGACGGCCACTGGGCGCAGGAGCCGAACGTG
>CANMLD010000054.1 GCA_947498315.1 Pseudomonadota bacterium
TGGTTTACCGACTGCGGTGGCGGTGGCACGAGCAAGACCGAAGATTGCGGGGACTGCGGGTGCACCAACGGCAAGTGCGTGACCAACGCCCAGTCGGACAAGGTCTGCAATGGCGGCGACGTCTGGTGGGTCGACTGCAACGGGCAGCCGACCGCGATGGCCGACGAGTGCGGTGGCTGCGGCTGTGCGGCCGGCGCGTGCACCATCGTGGCACAGTCGACGCTCGCTTGCGTCGACGGTGATTCGACGTGGCTCGACTGCAAGGGCAACCCGACGGACACCGCGCAGGATTGTGGCGCGTGCGGCTGCAGCGGCGGCTCGTGCATCTCGGACAGCGAGCTCGGGACGACGTGCTCTGGCGGCGACGCGTGGTGGGTCGGCTGCTTCGGCGACGTGACCAGCAAGAAGCAAGACTGTGGGACGTGCGCATGCTCCGGCGGTGCCTGCGCGGACAACCCGGCGGCGACGGTGGCGTGCTACGACGGCGACGTCTACAACTTCGACTGTTTCGGCGCGCCGACGAGCAAGAAGCAGGAATGTGGCGGCTGCGGTTGTGGCGCCGGCGCGTGTATCGTGAACGCCGCGGCGACTCAGGGGTGCTACGACGGCGATCTCTACAGCTTCGACTGCAACGGGACGCCGACGAACAAGGTCTCGGAGTGCGGTGCTTGCGGATGTAGCGGCGGCGCTTGTGCCGTAAACAATCAATCCGGGCAGGTCTGTAGCAACAACGACGTCTACTGGAAGGACTGTAACGGGAGCACAACGACCCTGAAGCAAGACTGCGGGGCCTGCGGCTGTTCGGGCACGTCGTGTTTCGTCAACAATCAGGCGAGCACCATCTGCCAGGGTGGAAACGTCTACTGGAAGGACTGCAACGGCAACACGACCACGCTGAAGCAGTCCTGTACCTGTGGTTGCTCGGGCGGCGCGTGTATCTCGGGTGAATGCACTCCCGGGCAGACCACCGGTTCCGGTTGCGACGTGTGTTCGCTGAAGACCTGCCAGTCCAACTGCACGTGGGGCGGCTGTGGGCTCAAGGCAGGGAGTGAGTGTTCTTGGAACAACGGAACGAACTTTCGGTGCTGCGGTTCGAGCAAGTTCCAGTACTGCCTGAAGCCAGGCCAGCACAACCTCGGAGACAAGTGCATCTGGAGCACTCAGTGCACGGTGTGCTCCTTCTGCGGCTGCTGATGCATCTCACGGGTGCGAGGTCATGCAACGGTAGCATCCGGCCTCCCTGACCTGTAATCTCCTCGCGCTCGGCGGCCCGTCTCTGGCTACTAGACACGGTCGCTTTGCCACACTCGCCACGCCCTTCGAGGTCACGATGCGCTTCCTCCTGTCCTGCTTCGCCGTGGCTCTCGCCGCCTTCATGTCGCCCCCTGCCTTCGCCACGACGGTCATCGAGATCGACCTCGATAAGATGACGAGCTCGAGTGACGTCGTCGTCCACGGCCGGGTGCGCGACGCTCACGTCGAGGCCGTCGCCGGCAACGAGCGACATCTTCGGACCGTGGTCGAGATCGATGTGGTCGAGCTGCTCAAGGGCGAGCGCACGCGCACGTCGGTGCGGCTCGAGCTCCCCGGTGGGCGACTCGGTAAGTGGGCCATGCACATCCCAGGCATGCCGACCTTCACGACGGGCGAAGAGCTCGTCCTCTTCCTCGAAGCGCTCCCGGCGACCTCGACTCGGCCAGATGGCTTCGCCATCACGGGCCTCTCGCAAGGCAAGTTTGTCGTGACGTCCAATGAAGCCAGCGTCAAGCAAGTGAAGCGCAACCTCGATGGCCTTCACTTCTACCAGAAACCGGGTGCTGAGCGGTTGATCGAGAAGAGCGGTCCAACGCCCGTCCACTCCCATGCCGCTCCGAAGGCCGCAATGCCGCAGACGCTGGCGGGCCTCCTCGGGGAAGTCCGAACCCTCGTCGCTCGCGGCGCGCGTTGAGCTGACGGATGCGCAGTACCGCCGTCTGGATGATCGCGCTTTCGGTCTCATCACTTCTGGCCCCGTCAGTCGGGCGCGCCTACAGCATTCAGCAGACTCCGCTCAACTACACGGTGAAGTGGTCGAAGCTCCCCATCGGCTACTACGTCTCGTCGCTCGGGTCCGACGACGTGCCCGGCACGTCCGACACGGACGCGATCCTGGCGTCCTACGCCGATTGGGAAGCCATCGACTGTTCGAAGCTCGCCTTCGAGCAGCTCGGGACCACCTCGGTCACGGACGTCATCGCGACCGGAGCGTCGCCGAACGAGAAGAACGAGCTGATCTTCATGGAAGACAGCAATTGGTCCTTTGGCGAGTGGGTGCTCGGCGTCACGTCGCCGCTCACCTACATCTCGGGCGAGATCTTCGAAGCCGACATCGCAATCAACGGCTACCAGGTGTCTTGGAGCACGACGGGCGCGCCGAACAAGTCCGACTTGAAGTCCGTCATCATCCACGAGATCGGCCACTCCTTCGGGCTGCAGCACAACCTCGACGGCGATCCGATGAACCCGCCGACCATGGCACCGACCGCCGACCCCTACGGCCGCACGGCGAGCCTCGAGTACGACGACGAGCAGGGCGCCTGCTACCTCTACCCTACCGGTAGCATCTACGCCTGCACGAAATCGACGCAGTGCCCCTTCATCCTCGACAACGAGCCCGGGTCTGGCGACGAGTACTACGCGTTGAAGCTCGTTTGTGGCGCCTCGGTGTGCCAGTACGAAGCCGGCGGAAAGGGGATCGGCCAAGCCTGCAATGGCGATGAGTGCGCCGACCCGCTCTTCTGCCAACCGGTCACGGGCGGTAGCGTCTGCTCGAAGTACTGCTACACGGACTTCACCAGCTGCCCATCCGGCTTCGCCTGCTTCGCCTACCAGGGTGAACAGAGCCTTGGGGCGTGCATCGAGTCCGACGCACCGACGACCAAGGCCAATGGCCAGCCCTGCCTCGGGTCTGCGGATTGCGCGAGTGGCCTCTGCGTCGAGATCGCTGGTGAGAACTCGTGTCGCCAGCCGTGTACCGCAGTCAACGCGGCGGCCGTCTGCGCAAGCGGCGAGGTCTGCTTCATTGCGGGCGGCGCGACCGCCGGGGCGTGCGTGCCAAAAGCGCTCGCGCCGTCCGACCTCTCGCCGTCCGGCTTCCCCTGCAACGCTGGCGACGAGTGCACGAGCGGCATCTGCCTGAAGACGCCGGGTGGCTCCGGGCCTCAGTTCTGCCGCGATGATTGCGCGTCAGGCTGCTCCGCAGACTTCAGTTGCGTCACGGTCAGCGGGCAAGCGGTCTGCATCCCCACCGCCGCTCTGCCCGCCGACGGCACTGACGCGGTCGATGGCCAAGCCGATGGCAGCTCGGACGCGACCGACGGTACGGACGCCGTCGATGAGTCGGACAGTGTCGATGTGTCGGACAGTGTCGATGTGTCGGACAGTGTCGATGAGTCGGACAGTGTCGACGGTACGGACGGTGCCGATGGCGCGACAGACGGGGGCGTCGGCGCTAGCGACAGTGCGGACGGAACCACCACAATAAAAACTCACACCTCGGGTTCGTCTTCGAAGAGGGGCCGATCCAGCTCGGGCTGCTCCTCCTTGGGTGATACCGACCGAGGTCTGCCTCTCATCACCGTGCTGGGCGCGGCTCTGGGGTTGCTCATCGTCTCCCTACGCCGCCGAAACGCCGATCGAGGGGCTCGTGCCGTCTAGCGCTGAAGACAACCTCGTGCGCTGGGACCCGACCTCGGGCCCCATGTACGAGAGCCACTTCCTGAAGTTCAACCTCCCGGCCGAGGACCTGGCGCTTTGGTTGCGCTTCACGGTCCTGTCGGGCCCTGGCGGGCCGACGTTTCAAGTCTGGGCCATCGCCTTCGACTCGGCCGCGCCAACGCGCTCCTTTGCGCTCATCGAGGCGTTCCCTGCCGCCAAGGTGAGCTTTGAGCGGGACCACCTCGAGACGCGCTACGGGGACTGCGTCCTCACGCATGGGGCGACGTCCGGGTCCCTGACCCGGTCGGGGCATCAGCTCGAGTGGGACCTCTCGTGGCCGGTCCCCGATCTCGGCTTGCGGCACTTTCCGCACGCGTCGATGTATACCGGCAGTCTCCCCAAGACGAAGCTGCTCACCCCGGTCCCAGCCACGGCGATGAGCGGCGTCGTGGTCATCGATGGACGTCGCGTTGTGGTGAACTCCGCGCCCGGCATGCAGGGCCACAACTGGGGCGCGCGCCACGCCAAGCGGTGGGTCTGGGTCCACGCCAGTGGTTTTGCCGAAGATCCGACGGTGGTGTTCGAAGGTGTCAGCTCGAAGATCCAGCTCGCCGGGATTGAGACGCCCATGCTCACCATGGCGCACCTCGCTCGCGCCGGCCATCCGACGATTACGGTCAACGGCCTGACTGAGATGGTCCGCGCGCGCAGCACGCTCGAAGACCTCACGTGGCGTTTCCGCGCGCACAGCGGGGATCAGGGCCTCGAGGGTCGCTTCCACGCCGAGCCAGAGCAGTTCGTCGGCCTGCCGTATCCGAACCCGGATGGCCCCGGCGCCATTTGCCTGAACTCGAAGATCGCGAGTGGCGAGGTTCGATTGCTCGAGCGGCAGGACGGCGTTTGGCGCCTCGGAGAGACCTTCACGACCACGCGCCTCGCGGCCCTAGAGATCGGCTGTACCGGCGACGTGCCGCCCGGCCTTGGCCAACTCGTCAAAGTCCACACGGACACGTGATCACCGCTTCGCTTCGGTGCTGAGAGCCCCATGTCCCCGCGTTACTCCTTCTGTTCGAGCTGCGGCGCTCCGTATGCCAAGCTCTCCTGGCCCCGTCGCTGCGTCTCTTGCGGCGACCTGGCGTTCCGAAATCCGACGCCAGTGGCTGTCCTGCTGCAACCCGTCGTGCGAGAGCCGGGCGCACTGCCGGGGCTCCTGGTCATCCGGCGTGCCGACGCGCCGCGGCCCGGATCGCTCGCCCTCCCCGGCGGCTTCGTGGAGTTCGGTGAAGCCTGGCGCGACGCCGCATGTCGCGAGGCGTGGGAAGAGGCGTCATTTCGGGCAGATCCACATTCCGTGACGCCCTTCGGGATCGAATCGGCGGGGGAGGGCGTGGTCCTGCTCTTCGGCGTCGCGCGCGCCATTGCTGCGGAGTCGCTGCCGCCCTTCGTGCCGAACGCCGAGGTCTCGGAGCGGCTCATCATCGATGAGCCGATCGAGCTGGTCTTTCCGCTACACACGGCGGCGGCCGCCCGGTGGTTTTCGGGTCGTGCGGGTGGCTGAAGCCTCGCCCACGTTCGTGGGGCGTGGTTCAGTGCTCGAGAGCCCATCTGCGGCGCCCTGGCTCCTCCTCGGGTCGGCGCTCAGCTTCGGCGTGATGGCCTTCCTCTCGAAGCTCGCGACCGAACATTACGATGGCGCCTCTCTGTCGGTGTCTCGGTTCACCTTCGGGCTCCTCGTCATGCTCGCGATGCGGGCGGGCGGCGCCATCACCTTCGCGCCGCAGCGCAAGGGCCTCCTCATTTTGCGCGGCGTGCTCGGCGGCGTCTCGGTGCTGCTTTGGTACCTGTCGATGGAGCATCTCGGTGCCGGGATGGCGACGCTGCTGAACTACACGTCGCCGATCTTCGCGCTGGTCTTCTCGAAGGTCTTCTTGAAGGAGGCGCTGACCGGCCGTGCGCTGTCGTCGATGGCGGTCGCAGCGACGGGGGTGCTGCTGGTCGTGGAAGGTCAGAGTGCCGTGACGACCGGCCCACCCGCGGCGCCCGAATGGATCGCCGTGGCGCTCCTCTCGGCGCTCATCTCCGGTGGCGCGGTGACGACTATCCGTGCCTTACGCACTGGGGATCATCCCGACTCGCCGTGGACCATCTTCGCCTTCTTCTGTGCGGGCGCCGTGGTAGTGGCCTCGCCTCTGGTCGAGCGCTTTCGGGCGCCGACGATGGTCGACGCCGTGATCTTGGTCGCCGTTGGGATGACGGCGATGGCTGGCCAGCTCACCATGAACTTCGCGATGCGGAACGTATCTGCGCCCACCCACGGCATCACGTCGCAGCTCGGGGTCGTGGTGGCTGGTGGGCTCAGCTACGTCTGGCTGGGGGAGGAGTGGAGTCTGCTCTCGCTCGCGGGCGCCATGTTGACCGTCTCCGGGGCGGTTGTGGCGGCGTTCTCGCCGGTTCGGCGGTGAACGAGGGGCCGAGGGGCCAGGAGACGATAGGCCAGCGAACCATCGACTTGCACCCATAAAGTCGATATGAATCGCCCCGAGTGTTCCGGCATCCCCGGTCAGTCACACTCAGGAGATCGCCATGCTCAGCCAACTCAATCTTCGCGCCTTGAACGGCGAGGTGTTCCCGGCGGCGGCGCTCGAGGGCAAGAGTGTCCTCGTCGTCAACGTCGCCAGCCGTTGTGGCTTGACGCCTCAGTACACCGGGCTCGTTGCGCTTCGGGCCGCCTACGCCGGCCGCGGGGTCGAGGTCCTCGGCGTGCCTTGCAATCAATTCGGCAAGCAAGAGCCCGGCACCCCGGATGAGATCCAGACCTTCTGCGCCACCAAATACGGCGTCGACTTCCCGCTGCTCGAAAAGCAAGACGTCAACGGCGCAGGCCGTAGCCCCCTCTACGCGCTGCTCGTCGGGAGCGAGGCCGGCGGGGGGAAAGACATCTCTTGGAACTTCGAGAAGTTCGTCATCGCCCCAGACGGCCGGGTCGTCGCCCGCTTCGCGCCGACCGTCGAGCCGGGGGCCCCTGAGGTGCTCGCGGCCCTCGGAGTGGCATGACCGCTTCATCGCCGGTGGAGACCGCTCCCATGATCGCGCGTCGAACCATTCACTTCTATCCCGGCGAGCTCGGCGACGTTTACGCCGCCATGATCGCGGTGCCAGATGAACGCGCCGCGCTCCTCGCTGCATTCGAAGACGCGTTCACGCGCCACATGGGCGCTGGCCATGCGATCCCGGTCGGGTCTGGGCGCCTCGGGCTGCGGCTCATGCTCGGCGCGCTCGGAATTGGGGCTGGCCACGAGGTCATCGTGCCGGCGTTCACCGACGAGAGCGTGCCCGACGCCATCCGGGCCGTCGGGGCGACGCCGCGCTTCGTGGACGTCGACCGCGGGACCATGAACCTCACGGTCAGCGGTGTCGCCGCTGCGCTCGGGCCGTCCACACGCGCCGTTCTGGCCACTCACATCTTCGGAAACCCTTGTGATGTCAAAGGTATCGGAGGGCTCATCGAAGGCTGGTCCGACGTCGCGTTGCTCGAAGATTGCGCACACGCCATCGATGCGTCGCTCGACGGCCAGCGCTGCGGGACGTTCGGACGCGCAGCGATGTTCTCGTTCGTCGTCACCAAAGCCGTGAACACCTTCGGCGGCGGGATGGTCCTCGCGTCGAGCCTCGAGCTCGCCGCTCAAATCCGTCAGCGCGCGTCAGCGTTGCCGGAACCGGCGCTCGGGGGGATCTTCCGTCGCATCGCGACTGGGCTGACCCTGTCTCGTGCGACGACCCAAAAGGGCATGAGAACAGCGCTCGGCGTCGCGCTCCGCTCTTTCGACCGGCTCGGCGTCGACCCGGTCGCGCTCTACGACCGCACCGTGCGCAGCAGCACTCAGAACGCCCAGGCCGACAACGCACTGTCAGCACTCCAAGCGGCGGTCGCACTCCCGCAGATGCGCGCGTTGCCCGCGCACCAGGCGCGCAGAAACGCCATCGCGATACGACTGCGACAAGCCCTCGGGCCGAACTTAACGCCGCAACGGATGCTCCCGGGGGCCCAACATGCCTGGTACTTCGTGGTCGCGACGACCGACGACGTGCCCGACGTCGTGCGGCGGGCCCTCTCTCGCGGCGTCGACCTTGGCGTGCGACCCATGCGCAACGTGGCGGACGACCCTTCGGCCTTCCCGAACGCCGCGTGGCTCGAGACGCACACCGTGCAGATACCGGCCTATCCCGAGCTCAGCGACATGGACGTCGCGCGGATCATCGCCGCGCTTCGCCGCTGACGACGCACGAGCCCACCCATGAGCCCCAAACGAGGACCTACCTACGACTGCCAGACGTGCGGCGCCTGCTGCCAGAACCCGAAGCACAACCGGGACCATGGCATCGTCGACTATGTGCAGCTCTTCCCGGCCGATGCCCTCTTTCAAAAGAAGGCGTTGCGCTCGAAGTGGGCGGTCCGAAACGAGGACGGCGAGTGGCATATGAAGATGGACCCAGGTGGACTGTGCGCTGCCTTCGAGGGTCGAATTCGAACCCACGGGGCGTGCGGCATCTACTCGACGCGCCCGGGCGTCTGCCGAAAGCTAGAGCCTGGCACGGCGCAGTGCATCGAAGCGCGCGTCGAGCACGGGCTGTCCCCGAAACCCTGACCTCCGTTCGAACGCGGCGTTTGTCTCCAGCGTCTCGCAGGTGATAGCGTCATGCTTTCTCGGTTCAGGAGAGCACGATGACTCACCCGATAGCCTCACTACTTGTCGTGCTCGCTGCCCTTACTGCGCTGCCCGCTCACGCGGCGGTCCCCGTTCGCTTTCATGCTCAAGGCGTGGTGACGACGCCCGGCGGGACCGCTGCGGACGGCAACTACGACGTCGTCTTCCGTCTGTACGTGACTGAGACGGGCGGCTCCGCGATCTGGTCGCAGACGAAGTCTCCGGTGTTGATCTCGAATGGCGTCTTCGATGCCATCATCGGGGACGGGGTCACGCCGCTCTCCCTCGACTGGTTCACCGCACCCGGCAGGCTTTACCTGTCCGTGCAGTTCGGAACCGAACCCGAGCTCGCTCGGGTCGCCCTCGACCCCGTCCCGTTGGCGTTGGCTGCCGCGACCGCCTCGACGGCCGACCTTGCGCGCGACCTGAGCTGCGTCGGATGTGTCTCCGAGTCCGAGCTCGACTTCGCCGTCGCCACTCAGGCCGAGCTCGACTCGCTCGCCAGTTCAACGGCGCTTCAGTCCTCCGACCTCGTCTGTTCGGCTTGCGTGGACGAAGCCGAGCTCGGCTTCTCCGCCGCGACCCAGGCCGAGCTCGACGCCTTGTCCGATCTCCTCACGGCTCACAAGTCTTCGGGTGACCACGACGTCAGGTACGTAAACGCCGGTGGGGACACCGTCACTGGCGCTCTGACGGCGCAAGCGGGTCTGTCACTCGCCGGGAGCGAACTCACCCAGTTTCGGGTCCATTTGTCGAACGGTGCGCCCGTGGTGTGCGCCGCGAGCACGCTGGGGACGCTCTACTTCGACACCGGGCTCGATACCCTGAGGGTCTGCACCTCGACCGGGTTCGTCGACGCGTCCTTCAAGACCACTCTGGGCAGCTCCGCGAGCCTCCCTGCTTCGAGTTGCAAGGCCATCCTGAACGCTGGGGCGGCTCGGGGCAGTGGGACCTACTGGTTGAAGCTCGCTTCGGGGCAGACTCTACAAGGCTACTGCGACATGGTGACGGACGGCGGCGGCTGGACCCTGGTGCGCGTCGCCAACGGGACCACGGGCGTATCGCTCCTTACCGAGAACGCCGTCAACCCCACGGTGCTCGTGGCGCCGGCACCGGATGTGAACGCGCAGTTCGCGTCCGCGGACGTCGACGCGCTCGGGGCGGTCCTGATGGCCATCAACACGGCGTCACCGGGTCACATGATCTGGTACGACAAAAACCGCGCCTGCAACGCCGCGCTGAAGGTGATTCGGTTCACGTTCCGGCCTGACCTCCCCGCCGCGGGGACCTGTCCCTCCGCGTCCTCCGTCTACGCGCCATCCGAGAACAAGTGGGGCCAAGACGTCGGCGGGGTGGGGACCCACATCAACATGGCGACCGACCACCCGCTCTGCTTCGGGTCGTGGGCCCAGGGGACGAAGGGCCACGTCTGCTTGAACCGCAATCAGTGGGATTGGTGGAACTACGGGACCGATGGCAACGCCGTAAACAACGCGAACTCCAAGACCGCGCTCTACATCCGGTAGGGGCCGCGTGCTCTAGCCAGCAGGACATACCATTTAGGCCAGTGCGGCGCTCACCAGCGACCCCGTGCTGCGAAAAATCTCCCCGAGGCGGGTACTGTGGAGGGCACTAGTGATCCGCGGAGGACAACTGTTCCTTAGAACGAAGCCACCCAGCGAACGTGCGAAGCGACGCTTCGGTCCGGGGCCCGGCCGACGCTGTCTCCTCAGCTAAGAGCTCAAGCCGGCCAGAATCGAGATGCATCAAGTATGAGTGCCGTAGCTTGTATCGAAAGCCCAACAGGTCAGTGAGGTGGCTGCGTAGGTCGGCGGCCAGGATCGGTGGGCGAACGCCCTCGACGTCCAGAAAAGCCTGCCGGAGCAGTCGCATGTGCCAGTCGCTGCCTGAAGGAGCCTGCCCCTCAAGGCTGGTAACTACACGGAAGATGACGCTTTCCGTCGCGGTGTAGACCCGATCCAGGTTCAGGGCCACGGCCGCTTGCAAGGCCTCGTCGTTCGTATCGGCACGGAGGCGGGCCTGGAATGTTTTCAACTGCGATACGAGCCGCGCAAGGTCCGCCGCGTCAGCGTCGCATTCGGCGGCGAGCCCTAACTGCCGTGCGTCCGCACTCAAGCTAACCCTGCACCGGAGAGCGTGCCCGGCGACTTGCCCTCACGAAAAAGCTCAATCCCGTCTCGCTCGACATTGAGCCGTAGGCGCGGTGGCGCGTCCTCGAGTCGCATGAGGTCTACGGACACATCCGAGTCCATGAGGAGCGGACCCTGGGCGCGCAGTCCAGCTCTGGAGCGAGTCCGGTGACTGCGAGGTCGATGTCACCCCGCCCGAGCGTGTCGCCCCGGGCCGTGGAGCCGAAGAGGATGACCTGGTCTACCCCGAACTCGCTGAACAACCTCTGAGCGAGTGCCTGCGCCAACAGGCGTCGCGCGCGCACTTGCTCCGCGCCTTGTAGGTCGAGGCGCGTGGTCCAGAGTTTGGGAGACACGGTTAGGCGAACAGGCACGGTAGAAGCGTGTCGTGCAAGCGTGGGGCCGTCAAGCGGTGGGCAAGCCTCGCTTGACCTGTTGCGCCGGGCTCCCCGCCCAAATACTCCCCCTCGCGCCCCTAAAGCGCGACGCGCCCAACGTACAGGTTCGTGCCGCCGAAGTTGAAACGGCGCACCGTCACGTCTTGCAGGCCCGCCTCGGTCATCATGGCAGCGAAGGCCTCGGGCGCGGGGAACGCGGCGATCGACTTCTGCAAGTAGTCGTACTCGCGCGCGCCCGAGAGCCACGCGCCGAGCTTTGGGACGACGCGGTGGACGTAGAAGCGGGCGAAGGGGCCCATGATACCGGTGGGCTCCCCCAGCTCTAGGACCGACACTACGCCGCCCGGGCGCACGACGCGGCGCATCTCGCGTAGGCCGAGGGCGCGGTCGGGGACGTTCCGGATGCCGAAGCTGATGCAGGCGGCGTCGAAGTTGTCGTCGGCGAAGGGCAGGTCCTGGGCGTCGCCGACCATGAGCTCGACGCGCCCGTCCACGCCCCGCTCTCGGGCTTTGGAGCGGCCGTGGTCCAGCATGTTGACGCTCGGGTCCACGCCGACGAGGCGAGCCGTGGGGTAGGCCTTCGCGATGGCCAGCGCGACGTCGGCTGTGCCGGTCGCGAGGTCGAGGACGTGGGGCGAGGGTCCGCAGGCGCCGAGGTCGAGGCTTTGGACGAGGGCTCGGCGCCAGCGGTGGTCCATCCCGAGGCTCAAGATCCGGTTCAGCAGATCGTAGCGGTGCGCGATGCGGTCGAACATCTGCCCGCTGCCGCCCGTAGGGACGAGGGCCGGGGTGCTGTCAGGCTGGGCGCTCATGCGGTTCGGCTCACGGCGCTCTCGATGACGGCTTCGAGCGCTCGGCGGGAGACGGAGTCGGGGAGCGTGCGAAGGGCCTTGACCGCGAGCTCGGCTTGGGCGGCAGCGAAGGCGCGTGTCTCGGCGACGGCGTTGGTCGCGCGCACCCGCTCGAGGATGCGGAGGGCCAGCTCGCCCGGGGTGTGGCCGCCGCCGGGATCTCTCTCGATGGCGAGGAGCGAGTCTCTCATGAGCGGTAGCAGGCCACTGTCGACTTCGCTCGCGAGGATGAAGGGCCAGGTGAGCTTGCCTTCGCGCAGGTCCGCCAGCACGTCCTTGCCGGTGACGGCGGGATCGCCGGTGACGTCGAGGACATCGTCCATGAGCTGAAAGGCGATGCCCAGGGCGTTGCCGCAGCGACCGAGCGTCGCCAGGGTGTCGCCGTCAAGGCCGGCGGCGGTGGCGCCCGCGACGAAGCCCCAGCGGAAGAGCCCGGCGGTTTTACCTTGCGCGACGCGGAGATAGACGTCGCGGTCCGGGTTCAAACGGCCGCGTTGTTCGAGCTGAACGGCCTCGGCGGTGACCATCTCTCCGATAGTCTCCAGCATCGAGGAGAGGAGCCGGCGGTAGCCGACACCTTCGACGAGCTGCAACGCGTGGATGAGCAAGTGGTCGCCGGCGAGGACACTGGCCGAGTTGCCAAAGACCACCCGTGCCGTGGGGGCGCCGCGGCGTTCGGTGCCTTCGTCGATGACGTCGTCGTGCAGCAGCGTCGCGTTGTGGACCAGCTCACAGGCCGTCGCGAGGTCGCGCACCTCTCGGTCCAGGCCACGACCGCCCAGGCGGGCACCGAGAGTCACGACGATGGGCCGGATCCGCTTCCCCGGGCGCGCCAGTAGGTACCGTGCGGTCTTGACGGCGAGCTCGCCGTATTCGGCGTCTTCGGTGAGCGTCTCGCCGATGTCGGTCGTCGCCTGAATGGCGCGTTCGAGCTCGCCGAGATCGTCCGCGAGCCAACTTCGTAGAGCGTTCAGGCGCTCGGCGAGGTTCCCGTGGCCGACGCGGCGCGTCACGGCTTCGAGGGGTGCGAGCACGGCGTCCGGAGCGCCAGAAGAGCCGGAGGTCGAGGTCTCGGACGTCATCATACTTCCCTGTTTGGCAGCGCGCTGGGCGCGGCACGGGCAGTGGTGTTGAGGAGGACCGCGGCGGCCGAGCGCGCGGGTTTCCCAAGGGGGGTGAGCGGGAGCGCCGAGACTCTCAACCATGCGGCCGGGCGTGAGGCTGGCGGCAGGTGGGTTCGGGCCCAGGCGTCGAGGGAGTGCTCGAGATCCGTGGTGGCGTCTCGGGTGACGTAGAGCGCGCCTGCTCTCTCGCCGAAGCGGGCGTCGGCAATGCCGACGACCATGACGTCGAAGAGCGCGGGGTGGCGGCGCAGTGCCGCTTCGACTTCGGCGGGATCGACGTTGACGCCGCCCGAGATGAAGGTGTCATCGAGGCGGCCGGTTACGCGCACGCCGCTATCGTCCACGTGGCCGAGATCGCGCGACGCGACGTGGCCACGCGCTTGCGGGCCATAGACGTGAAGGCGGCCGCTTTCGCCCGTCGCGACGCGGGCGAACGCGAGCGGTGGAGCGGCGAGGGAGTCCGAGAGGGCACCCGGGTGCTGGGTGGCGACCTGAGAGCTGGTCTCGGTCATGCCCCACGAGAGCGCGAGGGGCACCCCCAGGGCGTGCGCCCGGGCGAGCAAGGCCGGTGGCATGGGCGCGCCACCCACGAGCACGGCGCGGACCGACGACGCGAAGGGCGAGACGCCGTCCGCGAGAAGCTGCTGGAGCTGCGCTGGGACAAAGCTCACGAGGTCCACGTCACCGGAACGGAGCTGTTCGGCGACGGCGCCGCTGCCTCCGCTCTCGATGCGTACGGTCGTCCCGTTGAGCGCGGACCGGACCAGCACCATGAGGCCGCCGATGTGGTGGAGCGGCAAGGTCAGGAGCCAGCGATCGGTGGGTAGGTGGCCCAGGCGGATGGCGCTGGCGAAGGCCGAGAGTGTCATCTGAGTGGCACCGAGCGGGATGAGCCGCGGCTCGCCCGTGGTGCCGGACGTCAAGACGGCGAAGGCGTCCGAGTCGGGCGGGTGGTAGGGCTCGGGCGCTTCCGGCAGCGTCAGGCCGCCGCGTTCCGTCGCGAGGTTGGCGAAGGCGGCCCAGGGCCTGCCGGGCGGGGCATTCGTCGATAGGGTCCAAGCTCCCGCTAGCACAGCGCTTTCGGTTCGATCCGGCGCGATGGGGATAGCGACGGCGCTTGCGCGGCGGAGGCCGTGAAGTGTGGCGGCTGTGGCGGTCGAGAGTGGCGCTACGGTCGCCACGCGGTCTCCCGGCGCGATACCGAGCAGGTGGGCGAGGGTCGCGAGACGGGCGGCGACGTCGTCGAGCTCTCGCCACGTCCAGGCTACGCCGTCGGCTTCGAGGGCGGGATGGCTTGGGCGTGCCAGCGCGCTGCCGCGGACGGGGTCCGGGAGGTCGAGGGGGCTCGTGGGCACGGTCTGCGCGGTCGGCGCTTGAAGCGGGAGGTCGATGGTGGCTGCGGTCCAAATCGGCGCCGCGAGGCCGTCAGCGAAGGCGCGTGGACCGAGCGCTGCCGCGACTGAAGCGGCGACAGCGCGGCCCACGGCGGACTCGAGCACGTGCGTCATCACGATGGGGAGCCCACGGCGCTGAGCAGCCACGGCGAGCACCATGGCGGTTTGGAGGCCCGTGAAGCCGGGCTTCAAGACGATGCCGTCGGCTGGCGTCTCCAAGAGGGAGGCGACGGTGCGCACGGACTCATCGGCGAAGATCGGCGGGCGGGGCCTAGGGAGTGACCGAAGGGACGAGAGGCCGGCCGGTTCTTCGATGAGCTCGACGCCGAGCGCGGCGAGCTGGGCGAGGAGGGCCGGGGTGAGGTAGGGATCGCCTCGGCCGTTTGCGTCTACCCGAAGGGCGACGTCGTCCGGGAGCACGGCTCGTAGTGCGGCGATCAGGGCGGTGTCGGTCCCGTCGAACTTCACCTTCAAGGTCCGGTAACCGTCCGCAACAGCGCCGAGCGCACCCTCGACGTTGCTTACGAGGGCGCTGATGGCGGTTGCCCCCCCGCACTCGCTCGGCACGTAGCCAGCGTCGCAAAGGGCGCTGCGTATGAGCACGTCAGCCGTTGTGCCGGCTCTCTGTACTTCGAGCGAGAGGAGCGCTGACTCCACCGCGAAGCGCGCCGGGCCGTCTGGCAGCGTAAGTGCTCGCCATGACGCCATTTTGGGGTGGTCGAGCAGGTCCCGCGCTGACTTCCGAATCGCGAGCTCTACGTCGTCGAGCGTCTCCGGGCCACTAGGCCAGGGAGCCGCGTCGCCAACGCCCACACGGCCGGCGCTGTCGACGAGGCGTAACCAGAGACCGGTGCGCTCGGCGAGCCCGGCGACAGGGCTAGCGAAAGGCAGGGCGTAGCGGACGACCGAGGCGCCGACGAGGGTCACGGTCACAAGGCCACCCCCACGGCGAGCAGGAGACCGTGGACCAGGCCAAGGCGAGCGGTCCCTGCGAGGCGGGCGTTCAACGACGTTCCGTCCTGATCGCGAACGCCGACCCACTCCGAGCGGGCGAGCGGCAACGAGAGGAGCGGCAGCAGCCAAAACCAAGCGCCAGTGGTGACGGCCACGAGCGCTGGCACCGCGTAAGAGAGGCCGACGAGCCCGAGGTACTGCTGGCGGGCGGCTGCAGGGCCGTAGCGGACCACCAGGGTGCGTTTGCCGGCGGCGGCATCGGTAGCGCGGTCTCGCAAGTTGTTTACGACCAAGATAGCGGTAGCGATCCCGCCGACCGCAGCGCCGGCGGCGAGGCCCTGCCACGGCCAGCTCCCTTCCTGCACGAAGCACGTCCCCATCACGGCGACGAGCCCGAAGAAGACGAAGACGAAGACGTCGCCGAGGCCGACGTAGGCGAGCGGCGCTGGACCGCCGGTATAGAGGAAGCCGGAGACGAGGCTGAGCAGGCCGATGGCGACGACCGGCCAGCCCGCGACAGCGACTAGATAGAGCCCGATGAGCGTTGCAAGGGCAAAGGCGCCGATAGCGAGGCCGAGGACCTCGCGGGGCGAGAGCCAGCCACGCTGGGTCGCGCGGGCCGGCCCGAGGCGGGCGGCGTTGTCGGCGCCGCGCTGGAAGTCTTCGACATCGTTGAAGAGGTTGGTGCCGATCTGGATCGCGATGGCGCCCAGCAGCGCGGCGATGGCGGGTCCCACGGCGATGCCACCATGCTGGTGGGCCAGGCCTGTGCCGACGAGGATTGGCGCGAGGCCCGCCGTGAGCGTCTTTGGCCTTATCGAGAGCCATAGCACCGCGGCGAGGGGCGGCCGCAGCTCGTCAGTCATGGGCTCACTCACGCCACGCCTCCGTACGTCGCGAGCGCTGCGTCGACAGCAGTGAGGCAGGCCCGATAACACGCGACGCTGGCGGTGCGGTCCGTCCGGGCGATGAGGACGGTGGGCCCCGACCCCTGAAGTGCCTCATCGAAGGCGGCCGGGAGCGCGGCGACGGTAGTGAGCTCGATGACGCGAACGCCGGCGCCGTGGGCCAGCGCCGCGACGTCCGACTGTTGCGGGGTGAGGAAGAAGGGCGTGAAGTCGTCGTGTGCAGCGATGGGCAGGTACTCGAAGATGCCGCCGCCGCCGTTGTCGACAACCAGAACAACGACGTGGGCGCCGAGCTCTCGAGCGGCGAGCAGCGCGCCGATGTCGTGCCGGAAAGCTAGGTCGCCGAGGATGGCCACGGCGCTCCTCGCGGCGAGCGCGAGGCCGGTCGCGGTGGCGATGTTGCCGTCGATGCCGTTGGCGCCCCGGCTCACGTAGAGCGGGATGGGCGACCCTTCGCCGGACCGCAACGGGGTGACCAGGTCAAACTCCCGAATGGCCATAGACGACGCGACGAAGAGCGGAGGCGGCGTCGTCCGTTGCCGTAACGTCGCGACGACGGCCGAGATGAGAGCGCCGCCCCAGAAGGTGCTCGCGGCGATCGGCCCGATGACGGCGCGTGCCGCTCGTTCGGCCCCGGCCCAACGGTGCGACCATGCGCGCGGCGCCGGGACGGCCGCGGCGGTGAGTGTCGCCGATGCGGCCGCGGCGGTCGTGGCCAGCAGCACGTCGGCTGCGCCCGCCGGGTCGAAGATATAGCCCGAAGGCTCGATGAGGACTGTAAAACAATCGCGGACCGACGTGAGCCATTCCACGACCGCGCGGGTGGTCGGGATGCGGCCGACGCGGAAGATGAGGTCGGGTGTGAGCTCATCGCGCCAGGGCGACGGCCTGAGCAGCGCCTCGGCCGTCGTCACGGTCACGACATCGGGTGGCAGCAGCTCTCGGAGGCCGCTTGCGCCGTCGGCGATGATCGGGGCTCCGAACGCTCTCGAAAGAGCAGCCACGGCCTCGTGGTCACCTGGGCCCAGGTGAGCGCCGGCGACGATGATGGGGCGCCGGCTGGCCCGGAGACGTGCCGTGACGCCTGGAGGTAGGGTCGGGCAGGGACCGGGCTGAGGGCAGACGACGGCGAGGGCCGACGCTGACGCCTCGGCGAGCCCCGGGACCCACAGCGGTTCCTCGAAGGCGACGTTGATGTGAACTGGGCCCAGCGTCGGTGCGACGGCGCGAAGGACGGCCATCGCCGTGAGCGCCCGGGCGTGGGACGCGTCCGAGTCAGCGCCGATGTTCACGCTATGCCGAACATGGGCACCGTAAAGCTGGCTTTGCGAGATGGTCTGGGCCGCCCCGACCCCTTGAAGACGAGCTGGCCGGTCGGCGGTGATGGCGATGATGGCGCCGTCGCTGGCGTTTGCTTCTACCAGCGCAGGGAAATAGTGGGCGCCCGCGCTTCCGGACGTGCAGAAGAGGAGGGTCGGGAGGCGGGTCGCACGCGCGAGACCGAGAGCTACAAACGCCGCGGCCCGTTCGTCGACGACGACGTGGATCTTCAGCGTCGATGACCGTGCCAGCACGCTCGCGGCCAAGACGAGCGGCGTGCTTCGCGAGCCGGGTGAGAGCACGACGTGCACGGCGCCGGCCGCGACCAGGGTGCCGAGGATGGCGCCAGCCCGAGCGGCTCCGGCGGTGGCGTTGTCGCTCGCGAGTGGCGCCGTCACGGGAGCGGCTCCGCGCGCAGCGAGGAGAGGACGGCTTGGAGCTTCAACTCAGTTTCGCGCCACTCGCTCGCTGGGTCGGACTCGGCGACGATGCCCGCCCCAGCCCACGCCACGGCGCGTGTTTCGGAGAGGAGCGCCGAGCGGATGCCAACGACCCAGGTCCCGCTGCCGGTGCCGTCTACCCAGCCAATTGGACCGGCGTAGAGGCCGCGCGGCCGGGGCTCGGTGCGTTCGATCCATGCGAGCGCGGCGGCCTTGGGGCTACCGCCGACGGCGGGGGTTGGATGGAGCCGGGTCGCGAGGGTCGACGACGCCGTCGGGCGCCTGAGCGTCGCGCGGAGGGGGCTCACGAGGTGTTGGACGTTGCGCAGCTTCACGAGGCGCGGTGGCGCGACGGTGATCTCGCCACAATCCTCACCGAGGGCGTCGGCGATACCCTCTGCGACCAGGGCGTGTTCGAGGCGGTCCTTCGCGCTAGAGAGCAAGGTGGCGCCGAGGCGTTCGTCGGCGACCGTGTCGAGGCCGCGGGCGGCCGTCCCGGCGACGGCGTGCGTTTCGAGATCGAGGCCATCGACGTGAACGAGCAGCTCAGGGCTCGCGCCGACGAACGCGTCGCCTCCCGGGAGGCCCAGCCCGAAGACGGTGGCGGTCGGGTGGTTCTCCGCAAGGGCGGCGAGAGTGGCACTGACCGCGAAGCGGTGGAGTGGCGTCGGTTCGACGGACACCGCGCGGGCGAGCACGACTTTGCGGAGCTGGCCCGCTGCGACGGCGTCGCGCGCGGCGGCGACTCTGTCCTCGTAGTCTTCGCGTGGTTCGAGCGAAACCGGCGGTACTACTTCGGACGTGCTCGGGCGCGATGACGTGGCCACGACGGTCTGGTCGAGCAGGCGCAGGGCAAGCTCTGTCTCCCTATCGCGCACTCCTCGGTTCACGTTGTGTCGAACAACCAACCCTGAACCGCGCCGACCGCGCCACGCCACGACGCGCGGGATGAAAGCCACCGCACCGTTGGACTTCTCGAAGTGTTGAGCGCCAAGCCACAGAGGCGCGTCGTCCGACTCGCCAGGGAGGGACGTGAGCTGGGCCAGGCTGCCTGTGAAAGCCGGAGGGAGGAGCGAGCCCACTCCGACGACCTCTGTCCCGCGAATCGGATCGTGGAAGAAGAACCACGGCTGCTTTGCGGCCTGTGCGTTCTCGACGAATGCGAGCGCTCGAGTCGGGCTCCACGCCGCGCCTGAGGGCTGGATGGCGAGGCCGACCATTGGACCCAGCACCGAGCGGTACCTCCCGAAGGCCCCGGCCTCCGAACCAGAACTCTCGTCGGCGACGCACGTCAGCCACTCGGCGACATATGGCCCGGGGAGGGTGGTTCGGGGGAGGTCTTCGCGCATTGGGCCGGAGGCTCCTAGCTTCCTCGGAGGAGCGGTTGTTCACATTGTCATGAACAACGATGCGTGTTATACCCCCCCCGATTCGAGTTGGCAACTCAGTTCGAGTCCGTCCCCTCACGCCCGGGATCTACAGGCCATGCAGGTAACGAAGCGACGAGATGTGAATCCATTGCCCCGCCCGGTGCCCGGGAAGGCGGGAGCGAATTCAAACGGCCGTGAACCGGACGCGGACGACGTCCCCGCGGCAGCGCCTCGGGATGCAGTCGATCGGCGGATCCTACTCGCCTGCGATGCGGCCGGAGCGTTCATCGAGTATTGGGGTTTCAAGGCCATCCACGGTCGTGTGTGGGTGTTAGTGGCGGTCAGTCAGGAACCGCTCAGTCAGGCTGAGATCGCGGAGCAGCTCGGCGTCAGTCGGTCGCTCGTGAACCAGGCCGTTCAGGAGCTCGAGGGCTATGGGCTCGTGCGCCCGCTCACCGAGCAGCGCAAGTCGCCGTATGTCGCTCTGCTCGACGTCTGGCCCGCGATTACCGACGTGCTCCGCGAGCGCGAGTGGCGGCTCATCGAGAATGCGCGCCAGACGCTCGAAGCCGCGCTGCAGGAGGTCGAGCTCGCGAAGTCGGGGCGTTACGATCCCGCGCGCCTTCGGCTTTTGCTGTCGCTCACGGAGGCGGCGCAAGCGCTCGTGAGTGTGCTCATCGGGATTCGGATCCCCAAAAACGTCGAGCGGATCGCCGAGTGGGTCACGCGGGCGGGGACCATCGTCCGGGCGCTGCGGCTCGCAGGGGAGTAGGTCTGTTCAAGCCTGACGGGTCGCGACGATCTTCAGGTCGATCTGGACGTCGTCGGCTACTTTGAAGAAGAGCAGCGACGGCGGCTTGACTCCGATGCTCGGCAGGTTGAGCGGGAAGCTGGCGCTTGCGTCGAGCGTGCGCTCGTCGAAGCGGCCGGTGGCTTCGACTTCGAAGGAGGTCTGGCGGTTTCGGTAGTCGAGCTTGCCCAAGATCTGCACGCGCCACGGCGACTTGGACAGGACGCGCACGCCGTCGACCCGGAAGCGAGCCATGGGGTACTTGTCGACGTCGAGCTTGCTGAGCACGGCGCTCGTCTGGAGGCGATTGCCGAAGTCGAAGTCGCCAATCGGGATGTCGACCGTGCCGCCGGCGGTGGACTCGAGGGAGTCCGGATCGCCTTGGACGGTGCCCGAGAGCGTGCCCACCGACTTGGAGTCATGCAGCGTCGAGCGCGCCTTGACGTGGATGGCCGAGCGGCTCTTGTCGATGGTCCATTCCTTTCTCATGGGTGCTGGCTGCTCATGGGACTGCGCTCTCGAAGTGGGAGGGAGGTGGGAGCGGGTCAGCCAGCGTTCTGGCCGACGCTCTCGCGGTCGATGATGGCCGCGATCTCGGTATCGCTTAGGGTGTGGTCGCTGGCTTTGGCGACAGCGAAGATCGCCTCGGCGAGGCCGGGGCTCGGTGCGATACGACGGGCCTGCAGCCAGTAGTGAACATTGCTGAGGCCGCTCATGGGCCCGAGCTCGATGATCTGACCGCGGCCAAAGAGGCCAGCGGGGACGCCGGAGTAGATGCGGTCAGCGAGCCACGTGTCGCCCTTCTTTTGCGCTTTGATGATGGCTGCGGCGTGGACGCCGGTCGCGGTGCGGAAGGCGTCGGCGCCGATGAGGGGGTAGTTGACGGGCACGGGGACTCGGGTAGCCCGGCTGACGGCGTCGCAGTAGTCGCCGAGGCGCGTGAGGTCGCGGTCGATGACGCCGAGGAGCCGGAGGTTCATGAGCAGCTGGTCCATCGACGTGTTGCCGACGCGTTCGCCAATGCCGAGAGCGGTGCCATGGAGGCGCTCGACGCCGGCTTCGAGCGCTACGATGGCATTTACGAGGGCCAGCCCGCGGTCGTTGTGCCCGTGCCAGTCGAGGAGCACGGTCTTGCGTACGCCCATAGCGGCGATGACCGACTGAGCGAACTTCACGATAGCGCGGACGCCGTCTGGGGTCGCATGGCCGACGGTGTCGCAAAGGGTCAGGCGGGTCGCGCCGTGGTCGATGGCGGTACGGAACAGCCGGTCGAGCGTCTCGGGGCGGCTGCGGACGGTGTCTTCGGTGACAAAGGTCGCTGGCAGGCCTTCTTTGCGGCAGAAGTCGATGGCTTCGGTCGTCATCGACACCATCCGATCGACCTCCCAGTTCTCGGCGTATTGCCGAATCGGGCTCGAGCCGAGGAAGGCCATGACCTCAATGGCCACGCCGGTCTTCTGGCTGATCTCGGCGATGGGCCGGATGTCGGCGAGGTGCGTGCGAGCGGCGGCGGCGGGCCGAATCTTGAGACCCGCGGAGACGATCTCCTGGGTCAGCGCGGTGACGTCGGCGACGGCACGAGGCCCGGCCCCGGGGAGGCCGATGTCGGCGTACTCGATACCGAGGGCGTCCATGAGGTGAAGGATGCGCAGCTTCTCCTCGATGGGTGGGTCGAAGACAGACGGCGACTGAATCCCGTCTCGCAGCGACTCATCGAAGAAGGTGACCCGGTCGCCGCGGACGATGGGACGCCGAGAATCGACGAGGTTCCAGTCATAGACGAGCCCGTCGCTTCCCTGCTCTGGATCGATCCCCTCTGGCATTGCTCCCCCTTGTTCGGCGCGCGGCTTCGACGTGTAGGCGTCCTCACGCGGCGCGGAGCATAACCCTGCTGGGGGCGAGTCACCAGTGGCACAAAGCGCCCGTGGCGTTTGCTGACCTTCAACAGTGGCCGCGGCACAGGCGCACGTTCTGAACTAAAGGTCCCACGCCTCGGCGGCCAGGGGCCCCGCATTGAGTGTCCCGCGCGCACTACGCCAACTCGGCAGGTGTTCGTCCATGAGCGCGTGAAAGCGCTCATCGTGATGGCGGGAGAGCAGATGTACCAGCTCGTGAACCACCACGAACTCCAGGCATTCCAAGGGCTTCTTGGCCAGCTCGAGGTTGAGCCAGATGCGGCGCGTGTCGGGGTTGCACGCGCCCCACATCGTCTTCATCCGCTTGATGCCCCACGCGGATACCGAGACACCGAGCGTCGTCTGCCATTGCGCGACCAGGGGCGCAGCTTGCTCGCGTAGTCGCTCTCGGTACCAGCGCTGCAGAAGCTCGGCTCGCTCATCGGGGCTCGAGGACGCACGTACGGCGATCTCGAGCGTTCCGCGGCCCCGGAGCCTGACGGCGGGGCGCCCGGCGGTCTCGACGACCGAGAGCCGGCGCCGCTCGCCGAAGACATAGTGGCTCTCGCCGCCGACCATCTCGCGTTCCGACTGTCGCGCTTGCGCCGCAAACGCCGCGCGCTGCTGGCGTATCCAGCGCAGCTTGCCGATGACCGCGACTCGAACGGCGGCGTCCGATACCGCGAGCGGGACCGCGACTCGCACACGCCCGTCCGGGGGGTAGACGCCAAGATGCAGGTTCTTGATGTCTTTGCGGACGACCGCGACCTCGAGTCCGCTGATGGACAGCGTCAGGGGCTCAGTACTCATTCTGGTGCTTCACGAGCTCGAACGCGCGGTCGACGAGCTCCGGGTCTTCGTGCAGGACGGCCGCGATCGCGCTACGGACCTTGCGGGACTTCATGGTGTTCGAGCGCCACTCGTCTTGTCGGCTGGCCCGAACTGCGCCGTCGACCGCGAGCGCGAGCGCTTCGTCCTTGCCCAGGTTGTCGAAGAGGGCCCGCCTAGCTGCGGAGTTGATCGCCTTTGGGTACTCCCCGGCCTGTGGGCCACTCTTGGCCTTCCGCGTGAGCTCGACGATCTGGGCCAGGTACTTCTCGTAGTTCGTGGCGTCGGTCTTTCGTTGCGCGATGAGGGCGTCGAGGAGCGCGGACATCTGCCCGTAATACTTCGGGTTGATGGCAGTCTGGTCCACGATGAGGCGGCGCACGTTGTTCTCGATCGTCTCCGCGACACTGGTCCGGTTCTTCCGCGTTCGCTCGGGGAGCGCGTCTAATGCCGCCGCGCCCCGTTCGACGATGAGCTGGATGAGCGAGAGGTCGTCGAACGCCGAAATCGCGACGCTCTCCTTCGACTCGATGTAGGCGTCGATCAGGTGCCTCATCCCCGGCTCGAACTGCTTGAGGTCGACGGCGTCGCCGCTATGCAGCTTCACTTGACCTCGGAGTCCCTCGTAGAAGGCGACGTCCTTTTTGATCGCAGTCGCTTGCTGCTCCGTGTAGCCCGCCTCCGTCATCTCGCTGGCCAGATTCGCGTAGGCGCGTACGAGCGCGGCCGTATGCGAGTACAGCGCATGCCGCTGCGGCTCGCTTGCCGCAAGCTGCTCCACATCGCCGTGCTTCTTCGAGGAGAAGTAGCGAAGGTGGGCCGCGTCGTCTTTGGGTGGTTCGACCGGCTCACAGAGCGCCCGCACCGCTTCGAGCGTGGCGTCAAGTCGCTCCCGAGCCAACTTCAACCGGTCCTTGAGGAGCCCCTCCACGTCGGACCGGTCGTAGCCATCGAGCGCGCCCGACGTGTAGTCCTTCACCGCGCCTTCGAGGCTCCGGAAGAGGTCCTTGTAGTCGATGATGTAGCCGTATTCTTTGTCGTCTCCATCGAGCCGATTCACCCGGCAGATCGCCTGGAACAGGCCGTGGTCGCGCATCTGCTTGTCGATGTAGAGGTAGGTCGCCGGCGGGGCATCGAAGCCGGTGAGGAGCTTGTCGACGACGATGAGCAGCTTCATCTGCCCGGGTTCTTTGATGAAGCGTGCCTTGACCTCCTTCTCGAAGATCTCGACTTTGCCCTTGGCGCTCTCGGCGGGCTCCCCGAACCAGTCGGCCAACATCTTCAGGTAGATCGCGTACTTGTCGAGCGCGTCGGTTGCGCCTTCGCCCGTCTCTTCGCCCTTGATGTCCGCCACGTTGGGCGCGTACGACGTGACGATGGCGCACTTTCCCGAGAGGAGCGTCTTCGAAAAGAGTTCGTAGAACTTACATGCCTCGTAGATGCTGCCCGCCACGAGCATCGCGTTGCCGTGACCGCTCATGAGGCGGTCCTTCGTCTCCATGTCGAGCAGGATGTCAGACGCGATGCGCTGAAGCCGCGACTGGCTCGACAGCACTTTTTGCATCGTGCCCCAGCGCGCCTTCAGTTGCGCCTTGCCGAGCGACGAGAGCCCTCGGGTCTTGGCTTCGAACCACTGGTCGACCTTGGCCTGCGAGGAGACGCTCTGATCGATGTCCCGTGCTTCGTAGCGCAGGTCGAGCACCACGCCGTCGCGAACGGCCTCGTTGAACTTGTACGTGTGGATGTAGCGCCCGAAGATTTCGATGCTCTGCTTCTTGTCGGCCTTCAGCAGCGGTGTGCCCGTGAAGCCGATGAATACTGCGCCGGGGAGCAGGAGCGTCATCCCGTCGTGCAGATCGCCGGACTGCGTTCGATGACATTCGTCCACGAAGACGAAGAGATGGCCCTTGGGCCGGAAGACCTTGGGGAGTGCACGTTGGAGCTCTGTCACGAAGTTCTTGATGTCCCCCGCGCGCTCGCTGTCCTCCTTGCC
>CANMLD010000055.1 GCA_947498315.1 Pseudomonadota bacterium
GACCTTCTGCGTCAACGGCGACCGACTGACGCTGGACTTCGACGCCCACCCAATCAGCTGGCGGTGGTGGGTGCTCCTGCGTGACTGAGGCGGGTCGAGGCTCGCGCTGGACGAAGTAACCCCGATCGCAGGCTCACCTTTCGTAGCGAACCGTGAGCGTCTGACGCACAGGCAACGGGCCGACCACCTGCTGCGTCTCACCATGCGGCCAGCGGACGATGAGCTCATCGACTGCCTCGGCAGCGCCGAGACCGAGATGCACGACGAGCGAGGAGGTCCCCCCAAAGGACGGGGTGCCGTGGACCCACCGCGTAACGCTTCGCGCTCCGAGACGCGCCGTGACGATGGCGCCGACCGCCGGCCGGTACCACGGATAGTCGAGCTTCACCTTCAGCCAGGCACCTTGGGGCAGGTCGTTGCGGAGGTGTTGCGGGCCGAGGTCCGTGCTAGCGACGATGACGTCGATGGCGCCGTCGTCGTCGAAGTCGGCGAAGGTGGCGCCGCGTGCTTCCGTCGAGAGGTCGAGGCCGGAGCCCGCGGCGACGTGACGCGTGAAGTGGCCGGTGCCGTCGTTGTCGAAGTAGAGGCGCTCTTGTTGCATCGCGACGCCTGAGTGGTCCTTCGGGATCGCGTTGACGCACAAGAGATCCACGTCGCCGTCGCTGTCGAAGTCGTGGAGGCCGACGCCCCAAGCGGAGTATTGCGCGAGGTCGGCAAGGCCACGGGCCGTGGCCTCGTTCACGAAGCGACCGTCGGGCTGACGTACCCAGAGCTGCCCGCCGCCTTTGGGGAGGTAATCGGAGACGAAGAGCTCTGGATCGCCGTCGCCGTCGAGGTCGGCCGCGTCCGAGCCCATGGCGGAGGTCTTGACCGTCATGCCGAGCTCGACGCCGCGCTCGACGAAATGGCCCTTCGCATCGCCGAGATAGACGAGATCACGCTGATCGCCTTCGGTGCCGACGAAGAGGTCGAGCGGCCCGTCGCCGTTCAGGTCCATCACCATCATCGACTGCACCTTGGTTGGCCCGGCGAGCCCGGATTGCACCGTGTAGTCCACGAAGCCAGAGCCGGTGTGCAGCAAGAAGGTCGGCACGACCGGCGGCAACTGGTCGGGAGTCGCACCGGGCGTGCATGGCGTGCCATCGGCGAGCCGGCCTTCGGGGGAGCAGGTGGGCACCATGCGGCCGTAGAAGATGGAGAGACGACCGGTGTAGTTGAAGTCACCAAAGGTCACGCCGCTCGACGTGCCGGTGATGGGCAGGTCGGGCAGACGCTTCGACGGCGTAAAGGTGCCGTCGCCCGCGCCTTCGAAGAGCCGTAGCCGCCCAGCGCCATTGACGACGAGGACGTCGAGAGGTCGGTCGCCCGTGAGCTCGGCGACGCAGCCGACGTAGCCGCCGTCGATGTCGATGGCTTCTTTGCGGTCGAAGGAGCCGTCACCCCAGTTGAGCCAGACCTCGAGGCCCGGGCCCGACGGGAGGATGAGGTCGTCGTCGCCGTCGTCGTCGAGGTCCGCCGCCGTAACGCCGGGCCCGGCGTCCTGACCGGCGTCGCGAACGCCCGACCAGTCGCTGATATCCTGAAAGAGTAGCTCCGGGCGGACTGCCGGGGCGGGGCCGCGTGGGCCAACCGGCTTTGGCACGATGACATCGGGCGCTACCGCGGGGTTCGCGCACGACGAGGCCAGAAGGACCAGAGCAGCGCGTCGGAACAGGCTCACTGCACGGGCTCGGCGATGCGGGCCAGGCGCCGGGTCGGGACCGCGTCGTAGGTGACCGTCGTGCCGCGCGGGAAGCGGACGCTGAGGCGGACCGACTCGGTCCCTCGCGGGAACGCGAAGTAGGCCTCGGTCGCCGTGGCTCCGAAGAGGCCCTCGCCGCCGCCCTGAATGATACGAAGCTGACGGCTGCCGTCGGGGCTCTCGGCGGTGATGTGAGCGCCGATGGCGTCGGTGTTCGGCGCCGCGCCAACGAGGCGCACTGTAAGCCAGGGACGATCGTCACAGCCGTTCAAGTAGACGCGCGGCGGGCCGTCGGCGTTGCTCACGACGAGGTCGGGGAAGCCGTCGCGGTCCAGATCGCCGACGACGGGAGTACGTCCCCAGTCCCTCGTGACGAGGCCCGCCGCGGCGGTGGCGTCTTCGAACCGACTACCGTCGACGTTGCGGAGGAGTACGTTGGACTGATCGTCGCGGTTCAAGCGGTCGTCGGGGTCGGAGCCTTCGAGGAAGCCGTGGGTGACGAAGAGATCGAGGCGACCGTCGGCATCGGCGTCGAAGAAGAGCGCGCCCCAAGCGACGTCGTGAGCTGGGGTGAGGGTGTCGGCACCGGCGGCGTCGGTGCGGTCTTCGAAGCGTAGGCCGCCGACGTTTTCGAGGAGGACGTTCGAGTCTTTCCGCATGGCCGTCAGGAAGATGTCCGGGAGCCCGTCACCCGAGTAGTCGGCGATGGCGCCGCCCATACCGGCGACGGCGGCCCCGGCGCCACTGTCTTTGGAGATGTCTTCAAAGAGGGTCGCGCCTCCCCCTTCCATACGGCGATTACGATAGAGGCGGTCTCCCTGCAGCGGTTCGAGCCCGGGGTAGTCGGCGATGTCGATGCCGAACTGCCAGAGGAAGCGGGCGTCGTTCACCTCGTGGAACTCGAGGTCGAGGTCGCCGTCGAGGTCGACGAGGCTGACGAGGAAGGTCAGGTCGTCGACAGGTCGCTTCGGCAACCACGTCGTCTCTTCGGTGAAGGTGAGCCCTACCCCGCCGCGAAAGAGGAGCTCACGTCCGGGGAGTTCCTTGCCGTCGAGGCCCACGCGCTCGAACTGATTTCCGACGGCGAGATCGAGGCTGCCGTCGAGATCGATGTCGCCGAGGGCGAGCGCGAAGGTGAGGAAACGGTAGCCCTGGTCCTGGGCGGCCACCCGCAGCTCACGTTCGGGCGCGAAGCTGCCGCCGCCGAGGCTCTCGACGACGAATAGCTGCTCGCCGTTGGTCGTGACGAGGTCGCGGTCGTAGTCACCATCGAGGTCCGCGACGACCAGGGCGCGCGTGGATGGGAACTCCAAGGTGCTGGGGCGAGTGGACTTCTCGAAGCCGAGCGGCCCTCGCCCGCCCGTGAGGTAGAGCGTGTCTTCGGTGAAGCTGTTCCCGAAGAGGAGATCGAGGGCGCCGTCCCCGTCGAGGTCGACGATGGCGGCCGCCGGGAAGTCCTGTAGCGGCAACCCCGCGAACTCGCTGGAGAACCCCTCGTGGACGAAGTCGATGCCAAGCGCTTCGGCGGACTCGGTGAAGACGCCCGGCGCCGGGGCGTCGGCACGGCAACGGCGACCGTTCTCGAGGATGAAAGGGCCGTCGTAGACGGGGTCTCGAGCGCTGCAGCTGGTGAGGATGGCGGAGATCGCCAGGGACAGCAGCCCGAGCGACAGGCCCTCGGACCGCCATCGGGCTTTGGACTGGCGGGGTGGCCACGGCATCGGAGAGGAGTCTACCGATCGGAGGTCGCTCGGGCCATCGGCTGCGGTCCTCTCACTCGGAAGGGCCGGGTCACCACGTATAGCCGAAGTCCGTCCAGCCCGACGCGGTGCAGGTCGCTCGCACGGCGCAGTAGTTGGTGCAGGTCCCGATCGTTCCGCCCGTAACGGTGCCGAAGTAAGGCGTCTCGCCACACTGGCCGGGAGCGACGGTGCAGCCAGCGCCTTGACACCGGATCCCATTGGAGCGCGGCGAAAACTGCATGGATCCCGCCGGCCCGGTATACGCGGCGAGAGTGTCGGTGCACTTGGCGCCCCCGTAAGAGCCGGTATCGACGGTGATGGTCTGCGCCGGGCAGCTCACTGGGCAGGCGCCGTTGTTGCAGCCCGACGTCGAGGTCGGGTTCCCGCCTGCGCAGCTCGTCTGCGTGCAGCTCTCGGTCGTAGCCGGCTTCGCTTCAGTACACTTCGCATCTGTGACGGCGACGCCGTCGGTTCCGCGGCAGACGACTGTGCGCGTCCTCACGTTCGGTGCGCTGGGGCAACTGTAGTAGAAGGTCTGCGACCCCGGCCCGCAGGTCACGGAGCAGCCGCTGGAACCGTCGTATTGCCACGAATTGAGAGGGCAGGATCCGAAGGCGCCCACGTCCCATGTGTACGGACAGGCGCCCGCGATACAGGCACCTGCGCTGCACCCACAGGCGCACGTCTGCACCTTCGTCGTTTGTGCACCGTTGCAGTCCAGCCAGTAGAGATCGTTGCCCTGACAGGTCTTGCTGGCCGTCGGGTTGTCGACGCAAGCCCCCGCGCTACACGCGCAGCCGCCGCACTCCGCCTTCTTCGTCGTCGGCTCGCCCTGACAGCCGAGCCAGTAGGCGTCGCCGTCCACACAGACGGTGCCGACGTTGTTGTCTACGAGGCAGGCCCCCGAGCTGCACCCGCAAGCGCCACAGTCTTGGGCAAGCCCGCCCACGGCGCCTTTGCAATCGAGGTAGTGAACGTCACCGTTGTCACAGGTGAGCCCGGCGTCGGCATCCGGCACACAGGCGCCGGCCGAACACGCGCAGCCGCCGCAGTCTTCCGCAAGCGCGGTCGGCTGTCCGTTGCAGTCGAGCCACCAGGCGTCGCCCGCTATACAGGTCGTCTTCGACTGGCCCTGAACGTTGCAGCTGCCTTTCGAGCAGCCGCAGTCTCCACACTCTTGAACCTGCGAGGTCGGCAGTCCGCTGCAGTCGGTCCACCAGACATCGTCGGCGTAACAGACCTTGCCCGCCTTCTCAGTCGTGGCGCAGGCTCCGCTCGTGCATTCACAGCTGCCACACTCCGAAGCTTTGCTGGTAAGGGCGCCGAAACAATCCGTGTACCAAGTGTCCCCTCCCGAGCAAACGAGCCCTGCCGCGACGGAGAGCTGGCAGCCACCCTCTGCACAGCCGCAGATCCCGCATTCTGACTGCACCTTGGTCGGCACGCCGAAACAATCGACGGACCAGAGGTCGCCTTCGAAGCACTCGGATGAGGCGGCGCTCGAGAGCTCGCACTCACCGTCCGCACATCCGCAACTGCCACACTCCGACTTCTTTGCAGCCAGCGACCCGTCGCACGCCGTGTAGTACGCGTCGCCGGCGTCGCAAGTAACGCCAGCCTCGGCATTGGACAGGCACTTGCCTCCAAAGCACCCACAGGCGCCACACTCGCTCTTCTTGGTCAGATTTTGGCCAAGGCAGTCGCCCGCGTAGACATCACCGTCGTTGCAGAGGAGCTGGGCCTCGGCAGACGACTCGCAAGCGCCGTCGACGCACCCGCAGGCGCCGCACTCCGCCTTCACGAGCGTCGGCTCGCCATTGCAGTCGACGTACCATGCGTCACCGTCGACACAGACGGCCGAGCTCTTTTGGTCGCACCCGCATAGCCCATTGACACAGGTCAGCGGGGCCGCACAGACGCCCTCAGCGCAGCAGGGAGCGCCTGGGGCATTGCAGCAACCTTCGTCCGTCTCCCCATCGCAGTCGTCATCCTTGTTATTGCTGCAGGCTTCGTTGACCGACGTCGCGTCATCGGCGCAGATCAGGCCGCTGTCATCGCAGACCAACTGCCCGTCTTCACAGCCGTCGAGATCGGGGCCGTCGCACGCGGTCCCCTTCTCGTCGAAGCCTTCGTCCTTGACGCCGTCGCAGTCGTCGTCAGCGTCGTTGCAGATCTCGACCGCGGGTGCTTTCCCCAGGCAGGCGCTGAGTCCATCGGCGCCGCAGGAACGGTTGCCCGGGCATGAGCCGAACTCATTGACGAGCGAGCATGGGGTCGCGAGCTCTTGGGCCACCGCGACCGCGTCGCAGCCACACTTGCCGGCGTCTGGAGTACAGTAGTTGTCCTCCTTCCCTTCGGGCACCTCACACGTGTAGCCGGTCGGGCACGGAGACGACGCGTCGCACGGGGTGAGGCAGTACTGGCCCTCGGAGCCGAGGTCCGCGCAGTACGCTTTGGCCTGGTAGCCGCCGTCGACGCAGGTCGCCGCGTCGGTGCATGGCCTGCACAGGGTCACGTGCTTCGGCAAGCAGGCGAACTGCAGATCCTGGCCAGGCAAGGTGACCTGTTGGCACGCAAAGCCCTGCGGACATGTATCGACGCACACGATCGTGCAAACACCGCCGTCCTGGCCGCGAACGCAGAGCCCCGAAGGGCAGTCCACGTTGCCGGTGCACGCTTTGCCGAACTTCATCGCTTGCGTCGCGTCGTCGAGCGGCTCTCCGCCACCGAGGTCGGTACCCGGCCCAGGCACGACGTCAGCAGCCCCATTGGCCGTGTCGGAGGACTCACTGCTCGTCGTGTCCAGATTCGAGGCCTGCACGACGCTAGCCCCGCTCGTTTCGCCACTACACCCGGCCAGAATGGCCAACATCCCAAACGCTACAACGGACTCGCGCATGACACCTCCACGCGGGGGTAGTGTACGCGGGGTGTGACGTGATTCCCAACCTTGCGTGACTTGGCGACGGCGTCGGGCAAGGCGGGGCACCGGTTCGGCCTCGTCAACCCTCCCGGACGGCGAGCGTGGCACGGAGCATCGGTAGCACAGCGCGATCCTTGTCGCGGTTCGCGGCCTCTTTGCTTCGGATGATGTCAGCGAGGTCGGCGACCAAGGCCTGCTCGCCGGCAATAGAGATGGTTCGGGCGCGGGACTTGACACTCTCGAAGCGCAGATCACCGGCAATGTGCCCAACGATGACGTCTACTGGAGCGGAGGCGCCGAGCAACGTCGTGATGTCCACGAGCTCGGACGGGCGCGTTAGAAACGCGCCAAGGCGCTGGGCCAGGGCCTCGACCTTCGCGGTCGTGAGCTTCGAAGACCGAACGAGGAGGTCAATGTCCTGCGTCGTCACGGGCGCCCCTTGCAGAACCGCTGCCGTGTTCCCGACGATGACGGCCTCGAGGTTCACCTGGCGGAGCGCGCGAAGCACGGTAATCAAAAACGCTTCGTCAGAGGACAAGGCCACCTCCCGGGAGAGGCCTGAGGATGAAGCGCTGGCCCGTGCCGAAAGGGCGGTGCATACAAGCCAAGATGAGCATCAAGTCGTTCGGGTCGAGGTTCGGCAGTCGAACCCGGAGGCGTTCGAACTCGGAGAGCACCTTCGCCCGGTAGGCCTCCTTTTCTGCGGCTCCCCAAGGAATGTCGGGCATAGGGTCCATAGGAGAGAGGCTAACAAGTCACGCCAGCACTTTCCACCTGCCTGTCGAACTGAGAGAGGAGCCAAACGACCTCGTAGGCGAGCCAGGCTGGCTTCGCGGAGTCCACTACCGCGGTACGCGATGGCGAACGAGGTCCTCGAGCTCAGCGGTAATGGCGTCGTAGATTCGCAGCACGTCAGGCACCCCCGCATCGATGGCCTCGCGATGGCCATCGACGACGGCGGTGTCGCCGCGCGCGACCGGCCCGGTCAAGACGTCGCCGGGGCTGCTGGCGTGCCAGAGGTTCCGGGCCGTGCCGAGCACGAGGCTGCCGAGCGCGGCGGTCGCGACCGACTCGGGCACGCCCGCCGCTCCGAAGAGCTGGACCGCGCGGTGGACGAGGGCGACTAGGCCGTTCGAGGCGAGCGCGCAGCCGGCGTGGTAGAGGCGCTTGCCATCCGGCGAGCCCTCCAGGTCGAGCTCGAAGTGCCAGCCGCCGAGCGCCGAGACCAGCTCACGTGCTGCTTCGAGCGCGAGAAGCTCTCCTTCCAACGCGAAGGCAACCCCTTGGAAGTGTTCGGGAGGTGACGTCTCCGTCCCGAAGGACTGGAGCGGATGGCAGGCGCCAACGGCTCTTGGCGCCGCGTGCACTCGTAGCGCAGCCGACGGCGTGGCGCCCGACATGTGGAGCGCGAGGTGGTGCGGAGCGAGGAGGCGTGGCGCGAGCGGCGCGATGGTGCGGTCCGGGACGGTGAAGATGACAAGCTCGGCACTCTCGAGCGCGGCGGTGAGCTCGGGCGTGGGGACGCCGAGGACGGCCTCGCGGCCAAAGACGCCGAGCAGCGGCCAGTCGGCGGCACGCAGCGCGCCGGCGAGCGAACGCCCAACCCGGCCGGGGCCGATGATGACCGTCCGTGGACGCGTCACGGGTAAGGCCCTGAGCGGTAGAGGCCCCGGCCGGTGATGTGCGCGAGTACGGCACGGGGGACGATCCCAGCGACCGAGTCCGGCGTCCCCGCAGCGAGAGCGCTACGAACGTCTCGGCTCGCGGCCGTGACGAGCGTTGGCCCGGACACGTATCCGGACGGCACGTCGAAGCCATCCCGGCCGAGGATCCAGAGCCGGGTCGACGCTTCGATCAGGTCCCAGCGCTTCCACAGGTGGCGTTCAGCCAAGATGTCGGCCCCGATGGCGAGGTCGAAGCGCGTCTCCGGGAAGCGCGCCCGTAGCGCCACGAGGGTGTCGACCGTACGGGCTGGCTGCGGCAGGTCGCTCTCGATGGTGGTGATGGCGATCCTGGGTGCGTAGAAGGGCGCCATGGCCGCCTGACACATCGCCACGCGGTCGACCAACGGCGCTAGCGCTTTGCCGAAGGCGTGCTCCGAGCAGGGGAGCAGCCAGACGGCGTCGACATCGGTGGTCGAGAGCAGCCAGGCCACCACAGCGACGTGGCCGACGTGTGGGGGGTTGAAGGAGCCGCCATAGAGGGCGACCCGGGCCGGAGCGCGATCAGGGTCGACCGCCACGAGCGAGAGGGGCTCGTTCATGAGCGCGGGTATAGCCGCCACGGGCGAGCTTGCTCGTCAAACGCCGCTTCAGCGGACGCAAAGCCCCGCGTCAGCTCGGAGATGGGTGCGCCATCGCGAAGGGCCTCGCTGAGACCGGGTTCGCCGAGGAGGAGGTCGATGGCCTTTCGATCGGTCACGTACTCGTACTCGGCTTCACGCCAGCGCGTGGCCTCTGGGAAGAGCTGGCAGCATTGCCGGAGCACGGCGAGGCCGAGGCGTACCGGCTGCAAACGTCGCCGATCGGTGATGACGATCTGCACGCCCCCACAGGTCAGGCGCGCGTGTTTCTGAAAGGTCGGGAGGAACACGTGGGGTCGAAAGCGGACGCCCGCGAGCCCTTCGGACTCCAGCCCGGCGGCCAGGCGGAAGGGATCGATGCCCGGCGCGCCGAAGACCTCGAAAGGGGTCGTCGTGCCGCGCCCCTCGGATAGAGACGTGCCCTCGATGAGGCAGAGGCCGGGGTAGACGGCGGCCGTGGTCAGCGTCGGCATGTTCGGCGAGGGCGGGATCCAGGGTAAGCCCGTCTCGTCCCACCAGAGCCCGAGGTGGTATCCCGACATCGGGATGACGGTGGCGGCCCCGCCCGTCTGCATCTGAACCAGCTCGCCAAGGGTCATGCCGTGCCGCTGGGGCGTGTCGAAGGCGCCGACGAAGGAGCGGAGCGACGGCAAGACGTGGTTGCCCTCGACCGCGCCGCCGATGGGGTTCGGGCGGTCGCACACGATGGGCATGACGCCGGCGGTGCGGGCGGCGAGGACGACCTTGGCCGCCGTGGCGACGTAGGTGTAGTAGCGCGAACCGATGTCCTGAAGGTCGATGACGACGGCGTCGAGCCCCTCGAAGGCCTCCGCCCGCGGCGTGAGCGAACCTTCGTGGTCTCCGTAGAGGCTCACGACGGGTAGGCCCGTCACTGGGTCGAGCCCGCCGTCGACGGGGATCATGTCTTGAGCGGCGCCCCAGAAGCCGTGTTCGGGGCCGAAGAGCCGTTCGATACGCGCCCCGGCGGCCCGTAGCGCGTCGGCTGCAAAGACCAGATTACCGGTAAAGGACGCATGGTGGCCGAGGAGGCCGATCCGCTTGCCGGCGATGATCTTTCGGAGCTCGGGCTCGGCGGTGAGGCGCATGAGGCCGGTCTGAATCACGGAGGCCCTCCCGGCGCCATCGCGCCTCGTCTCGGGTCAGATCTTCACACTCTTCCAGCCGCCCCGAAGGAACTGGACGCTCATGACGGTGGCGCCCATGGCCATGTAGAGGGCGGCGGCGCTCCAGATGCCGATGAGGCCCCATCCGAACGTGACGGCAAAGAGGTAAGCGCAGGGCAGGAGTACGCCGAACACCATGGTGAACTGGGTGATGGCGACGAACTTCGGGGTACCGGCGCCGAAGAGCGCCTCGGTCATGATCATGACGACCGCGATGACCGGGGTGGCGAGCCCCATGATGCGCATGGGGACCATCATCGCCTCTCGAACCGCTGGGTCGAGCGTCCAGAGCTCGACGATGGGGCCTGTAAACACGATCCCTTCGGCGATCCCGACGACCCCAAAGATGATGAGCCCTAGCCGGATGCTGGCCGAACCGAAGCGGGTCGCGAGGTCGGGGCGCCCCGCACCGATGGACTGCGCGACGAGCGTCGCCGTGGCGGTACCGAAGGCGAGACACGCGGTGAAGGTCAGCTTGAGCATGCTGATGATGTTCGAAGACGCGGCGCCGTTGACCGCCGTGCCGCCGACGTCGAGCCCGGCCACGATCCCAAGGAAGAGCTGAAAGCCGAACATCATGAGGACGGTCGCGATGGCGGCCGGGACGGAGAGACGGAGGATCTCCGAGATCCCCTTCCAGGACATGTGGACCCAGTGGAAGGGCTTGAAGACGCCGCGGTCGATCCAGACGTAGACGACCATGACGATGAGCCCGATCCACGTCGCGAGCAGCGCCGCGAGGCCGGCCCCAGCCGCGCCCATCTCGGGGGCGCCGAACTTGCCGAAGATGAACATGTAACAAAACAAGAGGTTGAAGATGTTCATGGCGACGGACGAGACGAAGTGGATCCACGTGCGGCCGAGCCCGTCGAAGAAGCCCTTGATGCCCATCGTGAGAGCCATCGACGCGATGCCCCACATCCGCCACGTGCCATAGTCGACGATGGCTTTCTGAACTTCAGGGCTGTCGTGCTGCTTGGTGGCGAGCCAGGGGAGGATGAGGAGCGCAACGATGGTGAGCAGGGTCCCCACACCGATGATGAAGGCCGAACAGTTGGCGAGGACCGCACCGGCCGCTTCATGGCGCCCTTCAACGAAACGGCGCGCGGCGAGCGCCTGGGTGCCGACGCCCATCGCCGAGAGCGATCCGCCGAACATCCACAGCAGGATGAGGGAGGGCATCAGCGCCGCTTGCGCCGCGTTCGACTCTACGGCCGTGGGCAGGTGCGCAAAGAACACCGAGTCCACCGCGTTCACGATGGCCTGCGACATCATCGCGATGACCGTCGGGATGGCGAGCTTGATGATGGTCCGGTTGGGCGGACCTTCGAGCTGCGGGTGGGAGCTACCGGTAGTGGGGGGCATTGCAGAGGCAGCGGACATGGTCGAAGCGGATACGACGGTGGGACCCGTGGGTCAAGTACCAAGCGCCTGGGCCGTTGGCGCGCAACATGGCAAGCGCTCCCATGTCTCCGGTCACATCGCCGCCATCCGAACGCGACGCTTCTCGAGGCCACTGCGCACCACCAGGGCGATGAAGACGATGCCGAGGACCAGCAGCCCCGCCGCCACGAAGCCGTTGATGATCTTGATGGTCATCGGGCCGCCGCTGCCGAGAAAGGACAGCGCCGGGATCGCCATGGTGCCGAGGGCCCACGCCGTCACGATGAGCATGAAGCCCGTTGGCAGCAGAAGGTACCGGTACGAACGGCCTTCAGCGGCGAGCCACGCCACGATCGCGGTGAGGGACAGCGCGGCGAGGAGCTGATTCGAAGCGCCGAACACGATCCAGATGACGCGCCAAGCCGGGATGGGCTTGCCGGCGTCGTCGTGGGCTTCTGGTACGAAGACGAGGTACAGCGCGGGGATGGCGAGCGTGAGGAGAGTCCCGAGCACACGGCGTTTACCGGCGAAGCCGAGCAGCTCGTCGAGGAGGTAGCGGCCCATGCGGGTGGCGACGTCGATGGTGTCGAAGACGAAGGTCGCGAACGCCAACATCCCGAAGGCCGCACCGAAGCCCGGGTCGATGCCGAGGGCCCCGAAGAACTGCGCGAGCCCTCCGGCGAAGGCGACGGTGGGATCGCCAGGCGCTTTGGCGACGATCATGATGGTGGCGAGTGCCGTCACGGCGATGACCCCTTCGAGGATCATGGCGCCGTAACCCACGTGACGGGTGTGGCTCTCGCAGGCGACCTGCTTGCTGGTCGTGCCGCTCGCGACGAGGCCGTGGAAGCCGCTGCAGGCCCCGCACGCGATGGTCACGAAGAGGAAGGGGAACAGAGGCATCCCTTGGGCGTTCGAGAACCCAATGAACGCGGGCGCTTCCACGTGGAAGCCGCCGACGATCATGCCGAGTACACCGGCGATCAGGATCACGTATAGGAAGAGGCCGCCGAGGTAGCCGCGGGGCTGAAGGAGCGCCCACATGGGGAGCACGGACGCAAAGGCGCAATAGACGAGGATGAGCGCGGCCCACACGCGACCGTCCGGGATGCTGAGCCCGAAGCCGAGGGGGAGCGGGATGTACTGCCCAACCCAGACGGACGCGAAGAGGAGCGGCACGAAGATGGCGGTCGCGAGGCCGATCTTCATCTTCAACTTCTCGGTGCAGAAGCCCATGGCGACCGCGAGCACGAGGTAGAGGATGGAGCTCGTCGCTACCGAGCCGCCGTGTGCCGTTGAGCCGGGGATGCTCTTCACAAGGAACTGAGAGGCGGTGACGTCCACGAACGCGACGAGCACGTACATGAGCGAGAGCCAGATGAAGGTCATGAGGATCCAGAAGGCGCCGGTGCCGACGTGTTGCCTCACGACCTCCGGGATGGAGCACGCCTTGTGGCGCACGGACGCCACGAGCGTCGAGAAGTCGTGGACGGCGCCGATGAAGACGGCGCCCACGACGACCCAGATGAGCGCAGGCCCCCAGCCAAAGCCGGTTCCAGCCAGAATTGGACCTACGACTGGGCCCGCGGCCGAGATGGCGGCGAAGTGTTGGGCCAGCAGTACCGGCCACGGGGTCGGCACGAAGTCGACGCCGTCGTTTACCGACGACGCCGGCGTCTGCCGATGGTCGTCGAGCTCGTACGGTCCCGCGACGCGACGTGAGTAGTAGAGGTACCCAATGAGGAAGATGGCGAAGGCCCCGAGGACGATCGGCGAGAGGAGGGGCCCCGTGAGGAGGACCCCGCCCGTGAGCGGTGCGGCGGCGAGCATGGCCCTAAGCTAACCCGGCGATGCCGGATTCGGGTAGGGGTTAGGAGGGTGCTGTTTTTCTCCCGTCGCATGCCTTCGCGCTGCCGCACGGGAGCGGCGTCAGGTGTCTGCGATAGGTCCTCACGTACCCAGGGGTACACTCTGGGCGTTTCTCCCTCGGGGGGCGCGGGGGTGTCCCCCGCCGGCAAGCGCAGGAACAGCCTCCTTGCTCCCGCACGGCATCGCTTCGGCCTGCTCGGTCCGAAAAACAGCCCCGTCCCAGGGGGCGTTTTGTCTCTTGACCCAAAGCCACCCAGCCCCCGACAGTCGCGCCGCGCGCGCCTTGGCGGCGCTGCCTCTTCAGCCGCTCGGGGTCTCCATCATGTCGATCATCGCCACCTTCGACCACATCGCCACGAGGCAGCCGAACGCACCGGCGCTCATAAGCGATACCGGTACCCTGACCTACGCTGAACTTCAGAGACGTTCGATGGACGTCGCGCTCGCCTTGCGCGCTCGAGGGACCACTCGCGAGAGCCCCGTTGGCATAGCGATCCCTCGCTCCGAGTCAGCCGTCATCGCCGTCCTAGGCATCCTTCGCGCGGGCGGCGCCTACGTCCCCATCGACCCCGCCTACCCCGCCGAACGGCAGCAATGGATGGCCGAGGACTCTGGCGCTTTGGCGGTCCTCGTCGACCGACGCCTCGCCGCGACACCCAGTTGGGTAGCAGCGAGTCAGTGCTTCGATCTCAGCGACCTCGACTCCGCGGGGGGCGCGCCGTTCTCCGCCCCAGAGCCCTCCGAGTCGGACCTCTTCAACATCCTCTACACCTCCGGCAGCACGGGCAGGCCCAAAGGCGTCTGTGGCACCCACGGCGCGATGTGGAACCGCCTCCGGTGGGCCTGGGAGACCTTCCCGTGGCAAGAGGGTGAACGCCTCGGCCACCGCAGCTCGCTGAGCTTCGTCGACGCCGGTCCCGAGCTCTTCACGGGCCTGTTGCGGGGCGTCCCGACGGTCGTCCTCTCCACGAGCGATCAGGCCGACCTGTCGCGCTTCGCCGGGGTCCTCGCCCGCCATGACGTATCCCGAATCACGGTGGTGCCCTCGATTCTGGCTGCGCTCCTGCGCCAGCTCCCGGACCTCGGCACTCGCCTGCCCCGCCTGCGCACGTGGATTACGAGCGGCGAAGAGCTGCCACGCGCCCTCCTCGAGCGCTTCCGGTCGACCTGCCCGAATGCGACCCTCATCAACCTCTATGGGACCACGGAAGTGACGGGCGACGTCACGTGCGCCATGTTCCGGCCTGCCGAGGCGCTGCCAACCGGGCGAGTCCCCATCGGCTCCGCGATGGCCGGAGCCACTCTCGTCATCCTCGATGCCGACGGTCAGGCCGTCCCGGATGGCGTCACCGGCGAGCTCTACGCTGGCGGGCCCGTCCTCGCGCGCGGCTACCACCGCACGCCGACGCAAGAGGCCCTTCGCTTCGTCCGCCTGCCATCGCACCCTGGCCAGCGCTTCTTCAGGACGGGCGACCTTGTCAGCCGCGACGCCAGTGGCGCGCTCGAGTACTTGGGGCGTGCGGATAATCTCGTGAAGATCCGTGGGGTTCGCGTCGAGCTCGAGGAGATCGAACGCGCGCTCCTGTCAGCGAGCACGGGCGTCCGTGATCTGGCGACGTCGCTGATCGGAGGCGACCAGCTCGTCGCTGCCGTGGTCCCCGAGACGTCCGACCTGACCGCACTGCGGGCCGCCGCCGAACGCTTGCTCCCAGCCGTGATGCGCCCGTCGCGCTACGTACCGATGGCCAACCTCCCGCTCTCGCCGAACGGCAAGGTCGATCGACGTGCGCTCGCGCTCCGTCTCGCGCCATCCACCCGCGCCGTCCCCGCCGAAGACCGGCCGTCCACTAGGAGAGAGCGTGAGGTGGCAACGCTCTGGGCGACGCTGCTCGGGACGGCAGCGCTGTCGAAGCACGACCGTTTCTCCGAGCTCGGAGGCACCTCGCTCGGGCTCGCGGAGATGCTCCTCGGGTTCGAGCGCCTCCCTGCCGCCCACCGGGTCGACTTCGCAGTCGCCCGCGACGCCACCCTCGCGGACGTCGCCCTCGCGCTCGATGGCAGCTTGGTCTCCATCCCGCTCGCGCGACCACAGGTGGGCTCGTTGACCATCACCCCACTCAGCACCGATGGCGTCGTCCCGGACGACGTAGTGACGCTCTTCGTCGAGGCATCGAACGACCCGACCATCGGCGCCATGACGGAGCTTCCCCTGCGCTTCGACGCCGAACGCGCTCGAAGCTACGTGCTCGCGAACGTCGGCGTGGTCTTTCGCCTCGACGGCGCTCCCGTGGGCGCCGGCATCATGCAGGGCTGCCCCAACGTCGGCGATGGCGTGGAGGTCCCGCCCGGCGCCGTCCAGCTCGACGAGTGGCTGTTGCCGGCCTACCGCAATCAGGGCCTCCTCAGCGAGACCGGGTTCTGGCCACTCTTGCGGACCTGGTTGGCCGAGCGGGCCGATCACGAAGTCAGTGTCGTGTGGGAGGACCACCTCGCCATGATCGCCATTCTGCGAGCCCGTGGCTACTCGCGCGTTGGCCGCAGCTACTGGAAGAGCAAGGTCGATGTCGACGTCTCCGAGGGGTGGTGCGAGGTCTGGCTTTACGGCCTACGGCAGCACCAGAACAGCGCCCCGTCCTGACCAATCTCGGCTCGGTGATGAGAGGTCCTGTTTATCCGTTGACGGAAACGCGAGCATGGGGATAGTTCGACTCACAGATGGAATCACATCACGACGGCCACGCTCATCTCTGGGAACGAATCTGGAACCCGCACTCGGAGGTCGACACGGCCACTCGCGATGACGTAGAGCGCTTCTTTCGAGAGCGCGCGGCGCGGCAACGACGGCCGGACGGCGAGTTCGGCGTCTTCGCCGTCCAGCCAATCCTCGCCGGGACCATCCTCATCCACCAGTGGCACGACGCCTACTACGTCGGCATGTTCGGCTGGGTCGCCCTCACGGTGGCCGAGATCAACAGCTTGCCCCCGGTTCAGCGCGCGCTCTTCCATCGCTACGGGCTCGACCGCGACTTCGGCGTGATGTTCGGCCCGCTCGACCATGAGCACGTGACCACCCTCGATAACTTCATCAACCACTCGTGCGATCCGAACCTCGGCTATGACGCCGAAGGCAACGTGGTCGCCCGCCGTGACCTCACGCCCGGCGACGAGCTCTTCATCGACTATGGCGAGTTCGTCGTGAACTACGACGAGCCGTTCACGTGTCAGTGCGGCGCGTCGTGGTGCCGCACGCACGTCACGCGCAACGACTGGCAGTTCCTGGCGTCCCAGGCTGAGCGCAGCCTCCCGCCCTTCATCGCTCGTCGGCTCCGCGCTGCGGCCTCCTGAGCGGGCAGTCGCTTTGCGCCCCACGGGCGATCCTGTCGCAAAGAAGGGCACTGCACCAACGCGGATGGGCTCATTGAACGTCCTCCGGCGAATCGGTCTCTCCGTGGTACTCATGACCTCTGCCTGCGCCACTCAGCAGCTCCCTCGCCTCGCTACGCGACAGACGCTGGACGACTACGTCAGCACGAGCCGTTACGCCCACGGCGAACCCCACTCCTTCTGTGTCCTGCCGGGCGTCACGCTCTTCCTCCGAACCCCTGGCGGGCGTCACGACGCGGCGCTATGGGCGCTCACCCACGATGACGGCATCGAGCGCCAACTCCTCGATATTGAAGCTCTACGGAAGCTAGACGAGTCGATGAAGCTGAGTCCGAACTCGGCTCGCGGCATCGGCACCGTGCTGGTAGCCCCCTCCGGTGAGCGCGTCTTGGTCGTGGCTGGACAGCACCTCTACCTCTTCGATCGGGGAGCCCCCGATGCGGCACTCGAGCCCCGGGGCGGCCTCTTTCTCGAACACGGCACCGGTCAGCTCACCTGGGCGCCGACGTCTGACCAACTCGCATGGCACTCTGATGCCCGTCTCTGGGTCACCACCGCAGGCAAACACGGCTTTGGCATCCCGATCGCCGTCACGCCCGTCCCCGACGCCGGTATCGCTTACGGTCGCCCGGAGTGGGTCGTGCTCGAAGAGATCGGCCGCGAAGCGGGCTTCTGGTGGAGCCCCGATGGCAAGTCGCTCATCGTCGAGCGAATCGACGAATCGGCAGTAGAAGAGCACTACCTCGCCGACCCCGCACACCCGCGCGACCCGCCACGATCCCTGCGTTACCCCCGCGCCGGGACCACCAACGCGACCGGGCGGCTCGAACGCTTCACCATCCCACCGAGTCCGCGCAGCGCCATCCTCCCGTGGACCGACGACGCCCTCCCCTACCTCGTTCAGGTCCTTTGGAACGAGGCTGACCACGCGCTCGTCGTGATGCAGTCGCGCTCGCAGCAGGCGGTGGAGGTGCGCCGGTGCGCGCTCAGCGGCGTCTGCACCACCCTCTGGCGCACGACGGACCCCACTTACGTCAAGGTCGGCACCGACGTGCCGATCGCGGTGCCCTCGGGGTGGCTGTGGCTCTCGGACGCCTCGGGCCGCAGCCGAATCGAGCTCCGATCCAAGTCCGGTGACTTCGTGCGTCACCTCAGCCCCGAGGACGTCGACGTGGAGCGTATCCTGGGCGTTCTCGGCGATAATGTCATCGCTGTCGTGAGCGCCAACCGCGTCGGTCAGGCTGTTCGGTCGTTCCCGGTTTCGACATCGGCCGCGCCGTCGGTCGCGACGTCCCCCGAGCTCGACCGGGCCCCGGTCACCGAAGACGGCACCGTTGGTCAGAACGGTTGGGTCCTCTCACGGACGGGCCCGGACATGCAGCGGCGCTTCGAGGTCCACCGGCCGGGCGGCGCACCGCTGACGATCGCGAGCGTTGGCCGTCGACCACCCGTGGTCCCGGCGCTGACGCTCGAGCGGCTCAGGCTGGCCGGCGGACACGACGTGGACGTGGCGATTCTGCGCCCGCGAAACATGGAGGCCGGCCGCCAGTATCCGGTCCTGCTCTACGTCTATGGCGGCCCTACCCTGCGCATCGTGCAGGCCGGTAGTCGCCGACACATTCTCCATCAGTGGTTCTCCGACCACGGTCTCATCGTGGTCGCCATCGACGGCCGCGGGACCCCGGGGGCGGGGCGCGACTACGAGCGGGTTACCGCCGGCGACCTCGTCTCTGCGCCGCTTGCCGATCAGGTCGAAGCGCTGAGGCTCCTCGGGGCTCGAAACCCGGAGTTCGATATGGACCGGGTCGGCGTCATGGGCTGGTCCTTCGGCGGGACCATGTCGCTCCTCGCCCTGGTGCGTCACCCGGAGCTCTTCAAGGTCGGCGTCAGCGCCGCGCCGGTCGCGGACTGGCGCTACTACGACACCCACTACACCGAACGTTACCTCGGTGATCCCAAGGACCAGCCGTCGGCGTACGACCGGAGCAGCCCGCTCCCCGAGATCTCGCGGCTCTCACGCCCGCTGCTTCTTCTCCACGGCAGCCTCGACGACAACGTGCTCCCGGTGAACAGCTACGCCCTCTCGGACGCACTGCTCAAGGCGGGACGACCACACTCGTTCGTTCCCATCGCCGGCACCGCCCATCACCCGGCCGACCCCAAGGTCGACGCGGCGGTCTGGGCGCTCATCGCGGCGTTCCTCGACTCGCACCTCCGCTTCGAACACCAGGGGCCGCTAAAACCCTGAGGCTACTCACCAGGGCCGCAGAGGTCGTCGTCAGTTCCGACCATGCCGTCGGGTCCGCCCGAGCAGATCTGATAGCCCGAAGGCCGAGTCGGGTCCTTCTCGTAGCGAAACGCCTTGCCCCATTGGTCGACGAGGTCCCGGTCCGATAGCGCGCCGTCACCCACCAGCTCGGCGAGCGCACCCGGGAGTCCGTCCTTTCGAACGCGATACATGTCGACGGCGGCCGAGAGCCGGCTGACCGTCGCGAAGCCCGTTGCGACCTGAGCGCGCTCCGCCGCGCGAGTGAACCCTTGAAGCGAGATGGACCCGAGCGCGCCGAGGTACATCGCAAAAGCACCAGCGGGGCCCGCCGCGTCGAGCCTGAGTGCGTCCCCTTTCCGCTCGAGCTTCGCGTAAGACAGCAGGTCCTCGAGCTTGGCGGAGGCAAACGTGAGCCCGAGGACGGCCCAGCGTTCGTCCTCCATGGTGCTCTCCTTCGCCTTGGCCTTGGCGTCTGCGAGCTCTTTGACGAGGGCCCCGCGCGCGAGTCCAACGGCCAAGTCGGCTTGGGCCTTCAGGCCATCGAGAGCCGACGCGGTCCCAACGGCCGCTGCGCTCGTGCTCCCGTCGCTTCGAAAGGAGACCGCGACGCCAGACACGCCCTGAAATGCCTCGATGTCGCCAAAGTCCGAGGACGCCGGTCGGAAGGTCATGACCACAGCCCCGCCCCCCGTCTCCGACAGCGCGCCCGAGTGAGACGACTTGGCGCCCTCGTCGCCCGAGATGGCGATGCCCTTCCCGGAAGCGACGGCCAGCCCTTCTGCTACTCCGTCCCGCGTCCCGAGGAGCAAGCCCCCCTTCACACGGCCCGCGAAGACATCGCCCGCGAGCTCGACGAGTCCCGGCATCCCAGCCACGGCCTCCCCAATCAAGTCCCCAGGGAGCTCGCCTTCGAGAAAGATGGCGACACCCTTGTGCGCTGAGGTGGCCCAAAAGACAGCCCGGTCGACGCGCGTGAAGTCCACTCCGAAGTATTCGAGGCTCGTCGCCGAGAGGGTCGCCCTAAGCGACTCGGACGAGGCCGACACCGGAAGCAAGCCCAGGTTCGTGTCGATGAGCTGATCGATGACGAAGTCGGCGTCAAAGGCCCCGGCCAGAAAGGCCGTCTGCGGGATCGTGTCGAAGCGCGACTCGTACCACGACGCGATGTCTCGAGGCTCACCGAAAGGCGCGCGCGCGGCCTTGACGCCACGCCACCAACCGAGACCGAAGCCCGCGCCGAGGGAGAGGACAAGGGTGATGGCGATGGTCCAAGGGCGAAAGTGTCGTGCGGCGTTCACGCGGAGCTCCTCGAGGCGCTGAGCCCCCCGAACCGCGGGTCGCCGGGGGAAACGGATGGGCTGATGGGTCAGATGGTAACGGCTTCGAGCCAGGATGGAAGCAGCGGCGACGGCGTACCGACGCTCGTGAGCCAGAGTTGGTGCGCCGCGCGGGTCACCCCGACGTGCAGCAGGTGACGCGCCATCTCGCTGTCCGGGTAGGACTCGGCGTCCACGTCGAGCAGGATGACGTAATCGAACTCGAGGCCCTTCGCCTCGCGGACCTCCACGATCTCGATGCCCGGCGCGAACGTGAACTCGTGGTCGCGCACGCGGTTCAGCCGCTTGAGCTCGGCACGAGAGAGCACCGACCACGCCTCGTCGCACTGCCACTCGCGGCTGGCGAGGAGGGCGACGCTCGCTTGCGGTTCGCGCTTCTCGAGGCGCTTCAACGCGTCTGCGACGAAGGTCAGCATCTCGCCGCGTGACCGGAAGCGATAGAGCTCGGGTGGGACGCCGGTACGAGGGACCTCAGCCGGGTCAACCGGCGCCAGAGGTCCGAGCACATCGAAGGCGAGGCGCATGATGGGGCCAGTGGACCGGTAGCTGATACGCAGGGGTGACACGGCGACGTCCTCGCGACCGAGCGCGCGCAACACCTCGTTCCAGTTCTTGAAGTCGTTCAGCTCCAGCACGCGCTGAGCGACGTCGCCCGCGAGCGTGACGGCGCCGCTCGGCTCGACCGTGTCGAGGAGCACCCGTAGCTCGATGGGCGACAGATCCTGAGCCTCATCGACGACCAATTGGGTGTACCGAATCGGGACGCCCTTCTTGCCTTGTAGCGGCCCTTTGATGCTCTGGTGGAGGAAAAGGAGGATGGCGTCGTCCTCCTCGTCGAGGTTCGGTTCGTCGTCCTCGTGGTGGCCGCCGCCGTCGACGCGCACGAAGTGTCGGTCGGAACACCACCGGTGGATCTGCCGAACTTGCCCATCGGAGAACTGCCCCTTCGCGTGGCGCGCGACGCCGCGGGTGATCCAGTCGAGGTTCGTGAATAGCTCGTCGAAGAGGGACTGAGGTCCAAGCTCTGGGAACTCGATCATGCCCTCTTCGAGCATGGCGAGGAGCCCAGAGTGGAGCTTGAAGCGGGTCACCACCGCTGGCGTGTCGGTCGCGACCTCCCATGGCAGCCGGGGGAAGAGCCGGCGTCGCATCTCGGAAGCCCACTCTTCATAGATGCGGACCTGCACACCGTCGACACCGAGCGCGGGCAGCACCTTCACGATGTAGGAGGCGAGGGCCGGGCTGAACAGGACGATGAGGGCCCTCGACGGCGCGAAGCGCGACGGGTCCTGGTAGTTGAGCCACGCGACGCGATGCAATGCGACGGTGGTCTTGCCCGACCCGGCGCTGCCCTGTATCGCCAGGATCGGTGCCGGAGTCGCCCGGGCTCCTGTCACCCGTGGGACGGGCTCCGTGATGAGCCGAAACTGCTCGGGGTCGAGCAGTGACGCGATCTCGCGGAGGAACTTGTCAGAGCGAACGCCGGTGCCGTCGCCGAGCGTGCCGAACTCGCCGCGACCGGTTTGTCCCGGCAGTGCTTTCGCGATGCGGTCGGGGCGCGCGGCGCTGCCGAGGCCGCCGGCGAGCGCCGGCCCTTGTCCGTGAACGGTCCAGTCGCCCGCGCCGCGTACATAGATGGCTTCCCGCGCGGCGACGCGCTCGAGGCGCCCATCACGAATGCTGACGGTACGCCGCATCGCGACTTCGCCACCCAGGTCGCGATCGGCGATGACGATGTCGAAGTCATCGCCCTCCTGCTTCTGATAAAAGACTTTGGAGATCGGGGCATTGCGCCAGTCGACGATGCGGATGCCGTCCTTCACCCAGGTTCGCTTGCCGATGAGGATGTCGCGCCGCTGGTCGTCGTCGTCGATGAGGCGCATGTGCCCGAAGTAAGGGCTCCCGATGTCGAGCGGCGCATCGGCGATCTTGGTCTGCTGATCGACGAGTCGCGCCACGCGGTCCATCTGCTCGAGGAGGGAGGCGCGATCTTCGGCAAGCTTCTCGTCCACGAGCGCGTCGCGGAGCTTGACTAGCTCCGACTGCGCCTCGATCGCATTCCATACGGTTGGGCGCTCCTTGCGAGCCGCATCGAGGACGACCTGCAAGAGCCGCAACTCCTCGTCGACGATGGCGAAACCGGTGCGATCGGTCGTGTTCGACAGCTCGCCCGGGGACGGCGATGTGGAGGCGGGATCTCGCGAAGTCGTCATTGGGAGGCCACATCCAAGCCAGAGGGGGCCCTCGCGGCTGCTCGCCAGGAGGGGGCCGGCAAACTAGGGGACGCTTGCCTTTCGGGCAAGACCTCGCTTACTCCTTTGACGGTTGCTGAATTCAGCGACCGGCGCCGCACCCTAGGGAGAGTTCACATGGCTCGCACGCGAGAAGAGATGGCTGCGATGGCTGCCGCTGACCTTCGAGATGGGGACGTGGTGAACCTCGGGATCGGGATCCCAACCCTCGTCGCCAACCACCTCCCTCCGGGCGTCGAGATACAGCTCCACAGCGAGAACGGCCTGCTCGGGATGGGCCCCTTCCCGTACGACGATGAGGTCGACCCCCAGGTCATCAACGCGGGCAAACAAACCGTGACCGTGCTCCCCGGCGGCAGCGTGTTCGACAGCGCGCTCAGCTTCGCGATGATCCGCGGTGGGCACGTCGACGTGGCCATCCTCGGTGGTCTCGAGGTGGCCGAGAACGGCGATCTCGCGAACTGGATGGTCCCCGGTGAACGCGTCAACGGCATGGGAGGCGCCATGGACCTCGTCACGGGCGCAAGGCGCGTCATCGTCATCATGACCCACACCTCCAAGGACGGCGGTCCGAAGCTGAAGCGGCGATGCGACCTGCCACTGACGGGCGTCGGCTGCGTGAGCCGTGTCATCACCGAGCTCGCCACCATCGACGTGCGTGAGGACGGCTTTCACCTCGTAGACGTCGCCGTGGGCCACACGGCTGCCGAGGTCCGCGAGAAGACGGCCGCCACCCTGTACGGCTGACGCTTCACACGGGCGACGGCTGCTCCAGCGCCGGCAACTCCAGCACGAAGCGCGTGCCCTGGCCGACTTCGGAGGTGACCGAGATCGTCCCACCACGTTCTCGGATCCAAGAGGCGCCTCAGCGCCTGTCGGCGGCGGAGAGACACCTCGGGCTCCCCCGGAAGGCGGAACCAAGCGCCGTCCCGCGCGAGCACGAGCGGCGGCGTCGGGGCGGCGCGGTCTGCGGACATCTGACCACGAAGGCGACGCGCGAGGCGCACTTCGAACCAGGCCTCGGCCTCGGGCGTTGCCGGCGAGGCGCAGCTGAGAACCGCCAGCGCCGCCGCGAACTGTTGTCGAGGGCAACGCGCGAGCGCCGCCGTGGCTCAAAGGCGCAGGTTCTAAGAACATGACCGATATCGCCTCGCCCTCTGCCAACCCTACATCTCGTACAGTCGCGCCTGACGCGGCTTCCACCGTCGCTTTGCGCCGTCGGCGGGGCCCGCCCCAGCCGACGTTCCTACCGTCGACCACCGACCAAGCCGACCTCATTGGGGGCTGGCCCGAGGTGGACTTGCCCCGCGGCCATGTCGCACGGCAGGTCATGGGCTTCGTCGAGACGCTCGATTTGACCGCCCGCCACGGGTCCCGTTCCTACCTTGGGCGCAAGGGCTACGATCCGGCACGACACCTGGCCGCGTGGCTCTACGCCAGCCTCGAAGGCGTTCATAGTGCGAGCCAGCTCGCCCGTCGCACTGTTGATGATGTCGCGCTGCGCTGGCTCCTTGGCGGACAGAGGCCGTCGGAACGAAGTTTCGCGAGGTTCCGGGCGGAGATCGGCGCTTTTCTGGCGGAGGCGCTCGCGCAGTCGGCCCTGATCGCAGCCGAGCAAGGGCTGATCGACCCAAAGGCGCTTGCGCTCGAGTTGCACTCTCGTCGGTCTCGTGGCCGTCGCACTGCCCGATGGCCGTTGGGCACTCGCAACTCGGTAGTCATGGGACTCGAAGTCCATCACCGACGGCCGGCCCACTCCCCCGATGATGGTCGAGCGGGGCCGATTTGCGCCAGTCCCGTCGTTCATGCGTGTGCGCTGGTTCTCGGTGCCGGTCAGCTCGTCGGAACGGTCGTCCGACCCCACGGCGCCGAGCCACTCCCGGTCTCCCGTGGCCGAACTGCTCCACCCCGTGGGCACGCCAGTGGTGAACGAGTTCCCCTCGATCGTAACCAGCCGTCCGCCCTCGGGCTCGAACGAGCTCACCATCGTGATGTGGTCACCGCCGCCGTCGCCTCCGTTTTTCACCACGACTGTTCACCACGACTGTTCACCACGACTGTTCACCACGACTGTTCACCACGACTGTTCACCACGACTGTTCACCACGACTGTTCACCACGACT
>CANMLD010000056.1 GCA_947498315.1 Pseudomonadota bacterium
GACACGAGCCAAACCCCATGCTTCAATCCAGACGCCTACGCAAGCTCCACATCCCCGCGCCTGACCCGAGGAGCCCCACGTTGACCTCTGCTTTCGAACGTTACTCCGGAACCCCCGACTACATCGCGCCCGAAGACCTACGTCAGGCCGTCAACGTGGCCATCGCGCTGCGGCGCCCGCTCCTCGTCCGTGGTGAGCCTGGGACCGGCAAGACGCTCTTGGCTCGCAGCGTCTCGGCGGCGCTGGGCCTCGAGATCATCGAGTGGCCGGTGAAGTCCACCACTCGGGCGCAAGACGGCCTCTACGTTTACGACGCCGTCCAGCGCCTTCACGACAGCCGATTTCAGGACAAAGACGTCTCCGACATCTCGAAGTACATCCGGCTCGGACCGGTCGGGCGGGCCTTTGACGCGACCGAACAGAAGGTCCTGCTCATCGACGAGGTCGACAAGGCGGACATCGAGTTCCCGAACGATCTCTTGCACGAGCTCGACCAGATGCGCTTCACCATCCTCGAGACCGGGCGGGTGGTCGAAGCGCGCCACCGGCCGGTGGTCATCATCACGTCGAACGCCGAGAAGGAGCTACCCGACGCGTTTCTCCGCCGCTGCGTCTTCCACTTCATCCGCTTCCCCGACCAGGCCGCGATGGCGGACATCGTCCACGTTCATTATCCCGATCTCGACGAGAAGCTCTTGTCACTCGCGCTCGCTCGCTTTTATGCCCTTCGAGGCATCGACGGGCTCCGCAAGAAGCCGTCGACGAGTGAGCTCATCGACTGGATCCTGGCGTTGCGCCGCTCGGGCGTGCCAGTCGAGACCCTCGAGCGCGATTTGCCCTTCCTCGGGGCTCTCATCAAGACCGAAGCCGACGTCGACGCCGTGAACCGTCCATCACGTCGGCGGGGCTGAGCGGGCGCCTTGGTATTCCTCGACTTCTTCGGAAAGCTCCGCGAGTTGGGCGTCAAGGTGACGAGCCACGAATGGCTCGCGCTGATGGAGGCCATTCAATGCGGCGCCGTCGAGCCCGGGCTCACGCCGTTCTACTACGCGGCCAGAGCGCTCCTGGTGAAGCGTGAAGCCGACTTCGACCGCTTCGATCAAGCCTTCGGTGCGGTGTTTAGAGGCGCGCCAATCGATCCGTCGTTGCTCGATAGCCTCAATGACTGGCTGAACGATCCCATCGCGCCCAAGGTTCTCAGCCCGGAGGAGCTCGCCGCTCTGCACGAGATGGACCTCGACAAGCTCCGCGAGCTCTTCGAGCAACGGCTCGCCGAGCAGACGGAGCGCCATGACGGAGGCAACCGCTGGATCGGCACTGGCGGCACCAGCCCCTTCGGACACGGAGGCACCCACCCCGCCGGCGTGCGTGTGGGCGGCGCCGGCGGCGGCGGTCGCGCGATGCAGATCGCGTCCCGCCGTGACTTCAAGAACTACCGTGACGACGTCATCATCGACGTTCGGCAGGTGCAGGTGGCGCTCCGGAAGCTCCGTCGGCTCACTCGCGTGGGTGAGCGCCTCGAGCTGGACATGGATCGAACTATCGAAAAGACCGGAAAGAACGCGGGCGACCTCGAGCTGGCGATGCGACCACCGCGTCGCAACTCAGTGAGGCTCACGTTGCTCATGGACGCAGGCGGGAGCATGACCCCCTTCGCCGAGCTTGTGTCGACGCTGTTCTCGGCGGCTGCCCGCTCATCGCATTGGAAGCGCTTCGAAGGGTTCTACTTTCACAACTGCATCTACGAATCCGTCTTCTCGGACATCTCGCAGCGTCAGGAGAAGCCGACGGCGGACGTCATCGCCACCGCGACCGAAGGGAGCGTCCTCGTCATCGTCGGCGACGCGACTATGCACCCGTCCGAGTTGGTCGACCGCCACGGCGCCATCGACTACTGGCACCGCAACGACACGCCTGGGATCGAGTGGCTATCGCGTCTGCGTCGCCGATTCCCAGACTCGGTATGGTTGAACCCCGTCGCGGAGCAATGGTGGAACGCCCCTAGCTGCGAGATGGTCCGTCGTATCTTCCCGATGTTCCCGCTCACCCTCCAAGGGCTGGGGCAGGCGGTCTCCGACCTGAGAGCGGGACGGGCCGCGAGCTACACGCCGCCGCCTAGCGACTCCACCTGGGCGCGTTTGACGGCGGCCTACCGTTGAGAGGGTCAGACAAAACTCCGATTGGCGTTCGCCGGCAATTTTCGAGCATCGAGTTACTCTCGCTCCTAGAAGGGCTTTGAGCCCGTCTTCGTCGCTCAAGTACGCGCCTATCGGCGCCAACTCGTTGCGTCGAAAATTGCGCGGCGTACACTCAATCTCCATGTTGTCTGACCCTCTGAGACGCGACCGGACGGAGTTCGAGCCTTCGCGCTGTTCGCGCTGGAGAGCGTGATTACGCTCTCGACGATCTTCTCGCTTTGGCTCCTGACGACCGCGCCCGGCGAATCGCCGACGGTGTCGTCGGCACCGTGGCCCGTTCTGAGCGATCAGCTCGCCCGAGGCGACCTCGAAGCCGCACTGGCGTTCGCGGAGACGGTCGCCGGTGAGCGTGCGCTGCGAGGCCAGAGTGAAAGCCCCATCGAGGTCGGACTGCTGCTCGACGCACTCCGGGCAATGAAGCCCGGTCGAGCCGCAGCGATCCTCGACGTTGCGGGAACGCTCTCCCCGGGCGACGTCCGAATCCCGGCGGCTCGGATGCTCACGGTCGACCTCACGGCGAGCTTGACGGACGCCCTGCCGAAGGCGCTTCGGGCCTTCTGGGTGGATCCCGCCTCGCGGCGAGAGCTCGAGGCGCGACTCGCCATGGCGCTCCTGCTCGCGCTGGTAAGCACACTCATCCTCATCGCGTTGGGCGTGACGACGACGAGAGCTCGTTTGCTCGCCCACGATCTCGGCTCTTGGCTGCCGCCTCGCCTTCGGACGGGCGCTCTTCCGCTCGCGATCCTGCTGACGGCGATACTGCTCCCGGGTGGGCTCGGGCTAGGGCTCATCGGCTCAGCCCTCCTCGGAATCGTCCTCCACACCTTTCACCTTCGACTTGGCGAACGGGTCGCTTGCCTCATCCTCCTATTGGGCGCCTCTCTGTCAGGCGAGCTGGTGACGCGCGCGATCTCGCCCGTCGTCATCAGCGATGATGCGAGCCGTTGCCTCGCCGGCGGTTGTGATCCCTCGAGCCTGCTTCGACTCGTCGCCGCATCGCGAGAGGACACTGACTTCGCTCGCAGCCGTGCAGCACTCGCACTGCTGGCACTGCGGGAAGAGCCACCGGACCTGTCCAAAGCGGAGGTCTACCTCGCGGCGGTCCCACTCGGTGACGCGAGTCGACTCCTCGGGGAGAGCCAACTGACGCTCCACCGTCTTCGCGACCGCTGCACCACCTACGGAGGAAAGGCGGCACCCAACGCGCTAGAGGAGTTGGCCGAGATGGAGAAGGCGCTCGCGAACAAGGCCGAGCCAGCGACCTTCCTCGCTGCCAGCGTGATGGCGGGACTGCGCGGGGAGCAGGACCTCGCCAAGGACTACCGGAAGCGTGCCCTCGCTGCCGATCCCTACCGAGTTGGCCTCTTCCTCTCGCAGTTACCGACCCGCCGGCCCGGTCGTGCTGACATAGAGCCCAACGCCGATCTGTGCGCTCTCCTCTTCCGTCCACAGGTCGAAGTCCCTGTGTTCGGACTGCCCACAATCACGGTCGAGAGGGCCTCGCCCATCTGGTTCCGACTGAGCGGGGCGGACCGTCCCGGACCCCTGCAGATCCTCGGCTGGCTGGCCATAGCCGGCCTCATTCTCCCACTCATGCGCCCACGCCGCGTCGCCTTCGCCTGTGAGGTCTGCGGCGCGCCGGCGAGCGTTCGTCGCAACCCCGAGCTCCACGGCCTCATGGAGTGTGAACGGTGCCTGTTCGCGAGAGTGGTGGTGGCGACACCGAACCGTGATGCCAGCGGCGCTTCCCGTGAAGTGCATCGGCATTCACCACTGCAGCTCGCGACCCTGGTCGTCCCCGGGCTGGGCGCCATCCTAGTGGGCCGAATGCCCACGGGTGCGCTTGGGTTCCTCTTCTTCATGGTAGGGGTCTTCCTCCAACCCTGGAGCGCCGGCCCGAGCGCGGTCGATGAAGGCGGGAGCTACACGGTCGCGGCCGTAATGGGGCGAGCGGGGCTGGTGCTCGCGTTATCGGCCTGGGCACTGCTACTCGCGTCCGAGCTTCGGCGACCGCCGCGCACGGGAACAGCTCCGAGCGGTGGTGCGGAGCGTTCTACGTGAGGCGTGGCGCATGAAGTCGAGTTCGCTCCCCGAGATCTTCGAGCAGCTCGCCGAGAAGCGGCACACGGGGACCTTGCGACTCCAGAGGCCGGCAGCGCCCGACCTTGCCGTCCACATCGCCGACGGTCGCATCGTCGCCCTCGCGGGGCTAGACGGATCGCTGCAACGTCGCGATCTGAATCGGTTCCTGATCGAAGCGCTCGGGCTCCCTGCGCATCGGTTGGCCCGAACGCGTCGAAGAGCCGCCGCGCGTGGGGTTACCCTCGAATGGGTGCTCCGTGATGAAGGGGTGCCCGAGGCCCGAATTCGGGCGCTGGCCACGGTCGATGCGCGCGAGCAGCTGCTCGAGCTCATGGGGCAGGGGGGCTACACGGCACATCCGCACACGATGACACCCATGGGCGATCCCTGGCTCGAGGCGCTCCCGGTCGCGTTTCTTTGCCGGGAGTTCCGAGAGCGTCAAGGCGAGCAACTTCGTTGGGGCAACCGGCTCCCAGGCCCGGACGTCGTCCTCGCGCGGACGGGGGAGATGCCGGAGGGGATGTTTCGACGCCGCGGCGCGGTCGAGAACACCGCAAGTCCCTATGCGGCACGAACGGCAGCGTCGGTCGTGACCGCGCCGTCGCTCCCGCAAGAGGCGCGGGTCGCCTTCATGTTCGTCGATGGCCACCGAACCGTGGAGGAGATCGGCTACGCGACCGGCCTCGGGACCCATGACGCCCGAGTCGCTATGCTGCAGCTCCAGAACGCCGGCCTGGTCGCACCCGCACTCAACGTCCCAGAACGCGTCAACCGAGGCTCAGTCGCGATGACCGTCGTCGTCGCAGTGGTCTTGTTCATCGGTACCGCCACATCTTGCTTGAACCACGTCCTCAATCGGATTGCGTCGGCTGAGCGAAGAGACGTCGTGGCCCCTGCGCAGGCTTGTGGCGTCGCGACGGAGGTCCTTGCCGCTGAATACGTCGCTACCGGAAGCTACCCGACGAATTTTCCCGGCTCCCGAGGGGGACGAGCGCTCTCTCACGCCGGCGTCGCGTTGGTGACCCCTTACGAGGTCAAGGACGGCGGGCTCGACTACGCCTTGTCAGGGTGCGTTCGAGTCGCATCAAGTGCCTCAGCCATCGTGCAGGACGACGAGCCCGCATCAAACGAGCGCGCGCGCCTTGCACCCTCGCTTCAGCAGTAGCATACACGCGCCATGAGTTCGCTCCCTTCGTTCATACCGGCGCCACCCGCGGGTGCTCCCGTCGTCTTCCTCGGCTCACCCCTAACGCTCGCCACCGTCGAGGCCGTCGCCTTTGGGCGCGCCCGAGTCGCCATTTCAGACGAGGTCAGGGAGCGGGTCGCCGCCTGTCGCCAGTACATCGACGACCACCTCTCGAGCAACGGTGAAGCCCGTTACGGCATCGACACCGGCTTTGGGGCCCTCGCCGACGTCCGCATTGATCACGCGCGCATCGCGGACTTGCAGCTGAACCTGGTACGGAGCCACGCCTGTGGCGTCGGTGCGCCACTGCCCGACCACGAAGCGCGTGCGATGATGCTCCTCCGCGCCCAAGTCTTGGCGCAAGGACACTCGGGCGTCCGTCCAGTGGTGCTCGACACCCTCGCGGCGTGCCTCAACGCGGGCGTCACCGCTGTCATCCCGGAGAAGGGATCGGTGGGCGCGAGTGGCGATTTGGCCCCGCTCGCCCACCTGGCCCTGGTCCTCATCGGTGAAGGCGAGGCGCGCGTAGCCGGGGTAGTGATGACTGGCGGCCAGGCCCTCGCGCTCGCCGAAGTCGCACCGGTCGTCTTGGCAGCCAAGGAGGGGCTTTGCCTCATCAACGGCACCCAGACCATGACCGCCATTGGAGCACTGCTACTCCAAAGAGCAGACCGGGTGGCGAAGACCGCCGATCTCATTGGAGCACTGTCACTCGAAGCGCTGACTGGCACGCCGCGCGCGTTCGACGCTCGAGTTCAGGAGCTACGCCCCTTCGATGGCCAGCGCCGCGTCGCCGAGAACGTCCGTCGGCTTCTCGACGGCAGCGGAATCGTCCTGAGCCATGCCGACTGCAAACGCGTCCAAGATCCGTACAGCCTCCGCTGCATCCCGCAGGTCCACGGTGCCGTGCGGCAGGTGATTGGCCACGTCGCCGAGGTGCTCACCGTCGAACTGAACGCCGTCACCGACAACCCGCTGGTCATGGCGGACGGCGATATCGTCAGCGGCGGAAACTTTCACGGCCAGCCGATCGCCTTTGCCCTCGACTATCTCGCCATCGGCCTCTCGGAGCTGGCGAGCATCTCCGAGAGGCGCATCGAGCAGATGGTGAACCCGCATCTCTCAGTCGGGCTCCCCGCCTTCCTGACGCCGGACGTCGGTCTGAACAGCGGGTTCATGATCGCTCAGGTCACGGCCGCTGCCCTCGTGAGCGAGAACAAGCGCTTGGCTGTGCCCGCGAGCGTGGACTCGATCCCGAGCTCCGCCAACCGCGAAGACCACGTGTCCATGGGGACCCACGCCGCTGTGAAGGCCCGCGCGGTCCTCGAAAATGTCGAGACGGTCCTCGGCGTGGAGCTCCTCTGCGCTTGCCAAGGCATCGAATTTCGCCGTCCGCACCGAAGCAGCCCCGCGCTCGAAGCGGTTCAGGCCGTCTTGAGGGCGCGCGTGCCGAAACTCGAGCGAGACCGGGTGCTGTATTTGGACATGCGCGCCGCTGCCGAGCTCGTCCGTGATGGCATGCTTGTTGCTGCGGCCGAGGCGACTATAGGCCCCCTGGCCTGAGGACTACCACTTCGACGGCGTCCTGCAGTCCTTCGGAGAGCTGACCGGTGACTTCGAGTTTGGCCCAGAGGCGGGCCCGGGCATCTGTAGCGGGGAAGGACGCTTCGTGGGGAAGCCGACGCCGTGACGCGCTACTTCAGCGTGAAGGTCATTTCGGTATTGCCGATGCGGATCTCGTCGCCGTCCTTCAAGAACTGCTTGTTGATCTTCCGGCCGTTGACCCACGTGCCGCTCGTCGAGTTGAAGTCGGCGAGCTCATAGCGCATGTCTTCGATCTTGATGCCGGCATGACGCTTACTGACGGCGTCGTCCTGAATGACGATGGCGTTGCCGTCGATGCGGCCGATGGTGGTGACGTCTTCCGTCAAGTGAAAGAGCTCGCCGGCGAGCGGGCCCGACTTTACGCGTAGCTTCCCGCGATCCGGGCCGGTGTAGACCGGTGCAGGCCCCGAGTCGTCGCTCTCCTCTACCCGGTTGGCGCGAGCGGCGATAATCTTCTTGATGATCCAGATGAAGAAGATGAGGCCGAGGAGCGAGCCCACGGCGATGCCGATCCAGGTCAGGATCTTTTTCCAGTCCGTCGGTGTAGGCGGGAGCTTGATGAGCTTCGGGTAGGTGTGGGCGACCTTCTCCTTGTTCGGGGTCTCGCCGTCGACGCTCAGGTTGACCTTGTCTTCCGAGGGGAGCCCCGGGGCGGTCACGTCGATCACGTACTGCTTGAGAAGCTGCGGAGCGAGGTCGCGGACCGCGCTCTCGAGCGCTTCGGGCTCCGTGATGCGCTGGGAGAAGCCGTTCGTGCGCTCGGCGGCTCGCTCGACGTAGGGCAGAAACTGGTCGTCCTGGAGCATCGCCGCGAAGGAGTAGATCTTGATGCCCGCGTCGTTGGCCTCTTCGATGATGCCTTCGAGCTTCTGGTCGATGAGCTTCTTTCGGGCGCCGCTGTACTGGCTTACGCCGTCCGAGATGACCACGAGGAGGCGGCGCCGTGGCAGGTCGTCGAGGGCGGCCATACTCTTCACGACGTCCTCGAGATGTCGGTAGAAGTCCGGGGCTTGAATGCGAGCGTCGCCGCTTTCGGTCTCATCATCGGTCAAGACGACGGGCTCCGGCATCAGGTCCAGCTTCTCCTTGGCACCCTTCAGGTTCTCGGTGAACTCGACGACGGGATCGCGACCGACCTCGTTGTAGACGTCGATGCGGATGCGCACCTTCTGCTTCGTCAGGTTCTCGAGGAAGCCCCGTATACCCGCCTTCGCGAAGGTAAAGAGCGACGGCTCGCCTGGGCTCTTCGGGATGTAGCCGCGGTAGTTCGTGAAGAGGATGGCCACTGCCATCGGCTCGCCGAGGTCAGAGAAGGACCGCAGCTCGGTTCCCTTGAACTTGTCGGCCGGGAACGGCTCGTTGTTCACACGGAAGGTGAGCTTCGTAGCGTCGAGGTTGTCGATGGGCTTGTTGGCCGAGTCGATGATATCGATGTAGTAGCGCAGGAGACCGCGCTTGCCGTACTCCGCCGTGTCCACGTAGTCGATGAACATGCGGTCGCCTTGCGCAGTCGCAGAGCGGGCGGAGAGCGCCGCCATCACGAGCACGAGCAGCGAGACGACGCGTCGGAAGAGCGGCGCGACAGCGAGGGCGCTGGCAGAAGCCGACTTTCGCGACTGAGATTGGGACCTTAGAGACATGACGAACACTCACTATCGGCGTGCGGGCCTGCGTCGGTGCAGATCTCACGGCGCGCGGGCACGCGGCGTGGTCGCGCCCATCGCTCGAGGGTGGCGAGAGGAGCCAAGTCGCACTGACGATCTGCAGGATATCAACGCTCGAGCGAACGAGCCAGTTGCTCCGCGATGTTCGGTCCTTCATAGTTACCTCGGGAGCTTGGACTTAGGTGGACGGTGCGAACGTTTTCGCCGGCTACCATCGGCGCCAAGCTAGGAGTACCCTCTTGAATCGCTTCCGCTTTCGTTGTTCTGGCTGGGTTCGGATTGCAGGCGTCGTAACGGCTCTTCTGGCAGCGTCCTGTGGAGGCGACGACCCGTCGGGGGACGGCGATGCGGCTAGCATCTCGGAGATCTGCAAAGAGCTCGCGAAGAAGGGCGTCAAGTGCGACATCGGCGGCGACGTGGGCTTCCCCGATACCGGCGTCTCTCCCGACCTGAAGCCAGACGATGGCGATCAAGACTGCACGACGGACCCCGGCGGCTTCGGGTGCCCCTGCACAACGAACGGGACCTGCGACTCGGGTTTCTGTGTTCCCGACCGCGCCGGTGGCTCCGTCTGCACCGACGTCTGCATCGACAGTTGCCCCGAGAGTTGGTCGTGTCTCCTCATCTCCGTCGGCGGGTCCGACCCCAACTACCTGTGTATCCAGGACAATCTGTCCTTGTGCCGCCCCTGCGATTCGAATCTGGACTGCTCGGCCGGCGGGCTTGGCAGCCCAACGGACAAGTGCGTCCGCTTTGGCGCCGTCGAAGGCAGCTTCTGCGGGACGGACTGTAACGGCGACACGGACTGCGTCAACGGTTACGTCTGCAAAGACGTGACAGAGTCGGAGAGCGGCGGGGCAGCGAGGCAGTGTGTGCCCGAGACCGGTGAGTGCAAGTGCAACGGGCGCGGGGTCGTCGAGAGCGCTTCGACGACGTGCGTTCGCGCTGGCATCTGCGAAGGCAAGCGCACCTGTACCCCGGACGGCCTGACCGAGTGCTCGGCCATCGAGCCGGGTGAAGAGGTCTGCAACGGACTAGACGACAACTGCAACGGCGTCATTGACGAAGGCTTCGTCAACACCGACGGCGATCCGCTCGCGGACTGTGTGGATCCGGACGACGACAACGACGGCGCTGTCGACGAGTCCGACAACTGCCCTGCTGTCGCCAACCCGGAGCAGACCGACTCGGACGGCGACGGACTCGGCGATCCCTGCGACAAAGCCCAGACGCCGACGATCGTCGCGGTGTCGCCGTCGCCGCCGGCCAACGAGAACGCGCCCGTCTTGACGGGCACTGCCGAGCCAGGGGCCTTCGTGCGGGTCTACGCCGATCCGTTTTGTGCGACGACCCCGATCGCCACAGCGGTCGCTGCCGACAACGGTACGTTCCAAGTCACGGTAGACGTCCCGGACGACAGCACCACCCTCTTTCACGTCGACGCGGTAGTCTCTTCGGCGCTACCCTCGGAATGCTCGCCAAAGGGCTTGCTCTACGTCGAGGACTCGACCTCGCCGCTGCCGCCTCGCCTGCTCGAGTCGGAACCGCCGTCTCCGAACAGCGTCCTGGCGTTCTCCCTCGTAGGCGACGCCGAACCCCTCGCGACCGTGATGGTCTATGGCAGCGTGGATTGTTCGGGGCCCACCATCGCGACACTGACCATCCCGGAGAACGGCTTCCTCAGCGTCTCCGCAGAGGCCGTCCCCAACACCGCCAGCGACTTCAGCGCACTCGCGAGTGACGCTGCAGGCAATGTGTCGGCGTGCGGGCTGCCATTCGAGTACGTTCACGACGACGTCTCGCCGCCGCCGCCCCTCATTCAGGGCAGCGCACCAGTCTCTCCTTCGGGGTCCGTCACGACGCCGACGGTGCTCGGCGCCGGTGAACCCAGGACGCTGATCTCGCTCTACACCAACGCGGAATGTTCAGGAGCCGGCGTCGGCGCGGACGACGCCAGCGAAGCGGGCGTCTTCACCGTACCCGTGACGGTAGCGTCGAACTCGTCCACGACCTTCTGGGGACGATCCATCGATGGCGCTGGCAATACGTCGCCGTGCTCGACCTCGTCTTTCACCTATGTCCACGACGACACGAGCCCCGAGGCGCCCGTCCTCACGGGAACTGACCCGGGGAGCCCGGGCTCCACCAACGCCCCCTTCGTGAGCGGTACCGGCGAGGCCGGCACGACGCTGTCCTTCTACCTGAAGGCAGACTGCAGCGGTGTCGCCGTCGGGCAGGGGACCATTCCGACCTCCGGGACGTTCTCGTTCGCCGCGATCCTGCCCGCGAACGCCGCGGTGCTCTTGCACGCGAGCACGGTCGACTCGCTCGGGCTCGTCTCGCCCTGCAGCAATGGCGTCGGCTACATTCACGATGGCAAGGCGCCAAATCCGCCGGTCATCATCGGGACCGAGCCCGGGTCACCATCGGTTGAGACCAGCTTCGGAGTCGTGGTGACCGGAGAGCCAGACGGGACCTTCGAGGTCTTCGACAACGCCGACTGCATCGGCGCCCCACTCGGCTCGGCTCCGAGCGCCGACGGCGTCGCCTCGGTGCCCGTCACCGTAATCGCGAACTCGTCCACGCCGCTCTACGCGCACACGAAAGACCTCGCAGGCAACACGTCGGCCTGCAGCACCGGCGACATCGTCTACGCCAACGACACGACGGTGCCGGACGCGCCGATCTTCACCGGGACGTTGCCGGCGTCACCATCGTCGTTTTTGACCCCGCGAATCGAAGGCACGGCTGAGACTGGCGCCACCGTGACGCTCTATGGGTCCTTCGATTGCTCTGGGGCTGCCCTGTCCACTGGTGTTGCCCTCGAAGGCAAGTTCAGCGTCATCATCACCGTCGCTCAGAACAGCAGCACCCCACTGTCGGCGACCGCATCGGACGACGCAGGGCTGACGTCACCCTGTGCGGCGGGCCCGAACTACGTCCACGACACGGAACAGCCGGCCGTCGTATTCTTCTTGGGGACCGAACCCGCCTCTCCGAGCAACGCCACTGCCACACCGACCATCCTCGGTGCGTCCGAGCCGGACGCTACCGTTCGGCTGTACTTGACCAGTGATTGTACAGGGCTGCCTGTCGCTCTTGGGCCAACGGACGCATCCGGCAAGTTCGCGCTACAGGTCACGGTCTCGAAGAACGCAACCACCGTCATCTACGGCGCCAGCACCGACGCCGCCGACAATCCTGGGCCATGTTCACCAACGCCGGCCACATACGTTCACGACGACGTGTCACCGCCGCCTCCCGTGCTGGTGGGCACCACGCCAGGGTCGCCGTCGGGCACGACGCTCGTTCCGGCCGTGGTCTTCAATGGCGAGCCCGGGGCGACCATCTCCTTCTTCAACGCCGCCTGCAGCGGGACGCCGCTGGTGACCACCAGCGTCCCTGCCAGCGGCACCGGCTCTACGGCCGTCACCGTCACGGCCGACAGCGCGACCACGATGGTCGCCCACCTCGTGGATGCGGCCGGTAACGTCTCCGCGTGCTCCGGGGCCCTCGTCTTTACTCACGATGCCTCTCCGCCGCCGCCCGTGCTCATTCAGTCGATTGATCCGATCGGGCCTGCCCAGGATGCGACACCGTCGGTCTCGGGGCTCTCCGAGCCGGACAGTGTGGTCTCCTTCTTCCAAAGCGGTGACTGCAGCGGACCCCCCATCGCGTCGGCGACCGCGGGGATGGTCGGCGCGTTCAGTGCGTCGGTCAGCGTTGGTCTCAATCAGACGACGGTCCTCACTGCGCTCGCCACCGATGGCGCGGGCAACGTCTCCTCGTGTTCCGCGTCCGTCAGCTACCAGCACGACGCGACGCCGCCTGCGCCGCCGGTGCTCTTGTCCACCGATCCTCCGTCGCCGAGCACGTCACTCCAACCCGCCGTGTACGGCACCGCCGAGCCCAACTCGAAGGTCACGGTCTACATCGACGCTGGCTGCGTCACCCCCATTAGCCTCGCGACCAACGCGTCGGCGGCTGGGAGCTTTGGCCTTACTCTTTCGGCCTTCATCATCGCCAATACCGAGAACCGGCTCTATGGCCGCGCGGTCGACGCCGCAGGCAACGCGTCTGCGTGCTCAGCACCCCTCATCTATGTCCATGACGCTCTCGGACCCAACGTGCCCGTGATTCAAAGCTCGACGCCGGCGTCTCCGTCATCGGTCTCAACGACGCCCACGGTGGCGGGTCAGGCGACCGGCGCCAAGACCATCCGGCTCTATGTCGGCGTTCCCTGTTCGGGCTTGCCCGCCGCGACGGGGCCCGTGTCTGCCGGTGGCGCTTTCGGCTTGGCCGTCATGGTCCCTTCGAATCAGGCGTCACCCATCTACGCCGACGCCCTGGACTCGGCTGGAAATCCTTCGGGATGCTCGCTGCCGTTCACGTTCGTCCATGACATCGTCCCGCCCAGCACGCCAGGGATCGTGGCCGTGTCTCCGAACTCGCCTTCCTCCGATGCGACGCCGGTCGTGAACTTCGAGGCCGAAGCGCTCGGGACGGTTACCGTCTACGGCAGCGCAGACTGCTCGGGTGTCGCGCTCGCCAAGGTCACATCCGACGCATCTGGGATGGGTCAGGCGACCGTCAGTGTCGCCGTCAATGCCACGACGGCGTTGACCATCCGTGCCACGGATGCTGCGGGCAACGTGTCGCCATGCAGCGCACCGGTGACCTACGTCCATGATGGCACGCCGCCCCCACCGCCCGCAGTCCTCACGACGGCGCCCGCATCGCCCTCGAGCGTGATGTCGCCATCCGTTGGCGGCGTCGCAGAGGTTGGGACGACCGTTGAGCTGTACTACGACGGGACCTGTCAGACGGTCGTGTCAACGGCGGTGGCCACCAATGCGTCAGGCAACTTCACCATCAGTCCCATCACACCTGTCTCGGCGAATGCCACGACCGCCATCCGCGCGGTGGCGACGGACGCTGCCGGGAACCGCTCGGCCTGCTCGGCGCCCTTCAGCTACACGCACGACGCCATCGACCCAACACCACCAATCCTCTCGAGCACAACGCCCGCCTCGCCGAGCAAGACGACGACGTCGCCATCCGTTCAAGGGACGGCAGAGGCGGGAACGACCGTCGAGATCTATACAGGCTCACCATGCTCAGGGGCTCCGAGCGCCATTGTGGCAGTGACCGGCACGGGCTCTTTCGCCGTCAACGTTACCGTCGGCACCGACACGGGGACGCTCATCTATGCCGCCGCCGTCGACGCCGCAGGCAACCGCTCTGCGTGTGCGAACCCCCTCGTGTTCATCCACGACATTAGCGGACCCGTGTCGGTCCTCCTCTTCGGGACGAATCCAGCTTCGCCATCGACGAGTTTGACGCCGTCCGTTCTGGGCTCGACCGAGCCTAACGGGAGCGTCTCTATCTTCGCGTCCGTGAATTGTGGTGGAAACAGCGTCGGTACCGGTGATGTCGGACTCGACGGCACCTTCTCGGTCGAGGTCGCCGCAGCGCCGAACACCGTCAATTTCTACACCGCGCGTGCCTTCGACGCTACGGGTAACCCGTCCACATGTTCGGGGGCCATCGCCTATGAACACGACGACACGCCGCCGAACACGCCGGTCTTGACGGGCGTATCGCCCACCTCGCCATCGACGACGACGACGAACTTCGTCGTCACAGGCTCCGCCGACCCGAACATCCGTATCCTTCTCTACCCGCTCCCCGGTTGCGGCGGCGCGCCCACGCAGACCTTGAACGCGAACCCGGACGGCTCCTTCTCGTTCGATGCGCTGATAGCGCCGAACACCAGCGGCACGTGGTCGGCTAGCGCGGTCGATGGTATCGGCAACACCTCGGGTTGTTCCAACGACGTGCTGCTGTTGAACGACAACATCGACCCAGCTGTCCCCGTCATCACGGGTTCGAACCCCACCTCCCCCGGCCAGGCGTTGTCGCCGACATTGCTCATCGACGCCGAAGCCGGCTCTACTGTGTCACTCTTCGTCGACGCGGCCTGCTCGGCACCGTTCGGCTTCGTCGGGACCGTGACGAGCCTCGGCAAGCTCGAGCTCCTCATTGACGCCGAGTTGACCCCCAACGCCACCACGCCCTTCTACGCGCAGGCTGCCGACGCGACGGGGAACACCTCGCTGTGTTCGGCACCGTTCTCATACACCCATGACTCGATCCCACCGGCGCCCCCGGTCTTGACGGCGACAGCGCCCGTCTCACCGTCATCCTCGATTACGACACCTTCGGTCTCCGGGACCGCGCAGGCACCCGGAACCATACGGATCTTCTTGGACTCCGCGTGCGTGGGCAGCCCGAGCGGCACGGCGAGCATCTCTGGCGCTGGCACCTTCACCGTGCCGGTCACCGTGCTCGCGAACAAGGCCTCGACCCTCTATGGTCAGGCCGTCGATTCTGCAGGCAATGCCTCCTCATGTTCGGTAGGGCTGGCCTACGTCCATGACGCGGTTGCGCCGCTCGCGGCCACCATCACTGCTGTAACCCCCGCGTCGCCGTCTCAGAACATTAGCCCCACGGTCGCCGTCAAGGGCGAAGCGGGGGCGAACGTCCAGGTCTTCGCATCCGCCGCGTGTGGGGGGAGCATCGTCGGCAACGGCACCTTCAACGCTGCTGGCGTGGCCCAGGTCCAGTCGGCGGCGCTCGACAACGCCATCTCGACGTTCACGGCGCGGGCCGTGGACGCGGCCGGCAACGTCGGTCCTTGCTCTAACGCCGTGACATACCGCCACGACTCGCTGGCACCCGCGTCGCCCGTCATCACGAGCTTCACACCGACGTCACCCGGCAAGGCCCTGAAGCCCAGCGCCAACGGGACTGGCGAAGCCGGTGCGACGGTCACTCTTTACCAGAACGATACGTGCACGCTCGCCATCTCCGGTCCAACGACTCTCGGTGGGCCGGGCACATTCACGATCGCCCTCACGTCCAACGTCACGGCCAACGGGCCGACGCTCATCTACGCCAGAGCGGTCGATGCGGCGGGCAATCCGTCCGCGTGTTCGCAGGGCGTCACGTACGTGAACGATTCGCTGTCGCCCGTTGCCCCGGTCCTGACGAGCGTGACGCCCCCCTCGCCGTCGTCCGAGACCCGTCCGACCATTCTCGGCACCTCGGAGGCCGGCAGCAGCGTGCAGTTCTTCACCAACAGCACGTGCACGACGACGCTCGCGGCTCCGGGCGTGACTCCAGCCAATGGCAGCTTCGAGATCAAGCTCTCCGTTGCGGTCCCGCTCAACAAGACGACCCGCCTCTACGCGACAGCGACCGACGCTGCGGGTAACGCGTCTCCGTGTTCGACCACGTTCATCGACTACACCCACGACGGTACGGCGCCGTCGTCACCGGTCTTCACCTCCGTGACTCCGGCCTCACCGTCCAATAGCGACACGACGCCAATCCTGAACGGGAAGGTGGACGCGGGGGTGGTCAACGTCGAGATCTACCGGGGCAACGCCTGCCAGACCCTGCTTGGAACCGTCACACCCAACGCGGTCCTCGTGTTCGCGTACGAGACGACCGTGACGGCCAACACCAACACGGAGTTCACCGCCAAGGCGGTCGATGCGGCCAACAACAAGTCGGTGTGCTCGGCGAAGATCGCGTATCTCCACGACAGTATCGCACCGGTCTTTCCGGGCTCCTTCACGGCGCCTGTGCTGACGCTTCAGCCAGGCGGGGCTGTTCAAGCGAGCTGGTCGGCGGCCTCGGACAACTTCACGCCCGTCAATCAAATCGTCTACGAAGTCTGCGTATCGACCTCCTGCGGGTCCACGTGCAGTCCTTGGAGCCCCACCTACGTGTCCGCTCCGGGCGCCCTGAACGTCTCTCTCACGGGCCTGCTCCCAAACAAGAAGTACTTCGTCGTCGTGCGGGCGCGCGACCTGGCCACCAACCTGTCCACGCTCGATAAGATCGGTAACATCCAGATGCCCGGCTCGAACATCGCGTCGGGGATCGCGGTGGGAGGGTCAAAGAGCTGCGCATATGTCTCCGATGGTACCCAGAGTTGCTGGGGCGGTGGCGTCGTCGTCGAGAACGTCGTCCAGCTTGCGCTCGGCCCCAACCACTGGTGTGGCGTGTATCCCGACGGATCGGTGTCTTGCGCCGGTGAAAACGCTGCAGGTCAGCTCGGCAACGGCACGACAGGAGCGTCCCCGACCGCCGTCCCCGTGCTCCTCCAGTCCGGCGGCAACCTGAAGGACGTCAAACAAGTCTCGGTGGGCACGGCGCACAGCTGCGCTCTCACAACGGGCGGACGGGTCTACTGCTGGGGCTACAACGAGCACGGCGCTGTCGGTAATCAGGGCGCCGCCCAGGCGATCAAGGCGGTGCCGGTCTCGGACGCCGGGGGCACGCCGATCACCGGCGTCATCGAGGTGGTCTCGGGCTCTGAGCACAACTGCGCGCGTCTGCCCGATGGTCGCGCGCTCTGTTGGGGCTTCAATTGGGCAGGACAGCTCGGTGGTGGTGGCCAGAGCGTCGTCTCCGTCCCGCGGCCCATCGACATCTCGGTCGCCGGTGGTTTCGCCCGACTCTCCCTCGGTCTCGACCACACCTGCGGTATCAGCTTGAGCGGTGAGGTCTACTGCTGGGGCTTCAATGCGTTCGGTCAGCTTGGGCTCGGGGCCGCCGCGCCTGCGCAGGTCTCCGCGCCGACGGCGGTCGGGCTCTCGGGCGTGCGCGCCATCGGGGCCGGCGCGTCGCACACCTGCGTCGTCATGGGCACCGGCTCGGTTCGCTGCTTCGGAAAGAACGAATCGGGTCAGCTCGGAGCCGACTCGACGGCGGCGGCGCTCACGTCGCCCACTCAGGTCGTCAACCTGGCTGGCGCCATCGACGTGGCTGGCGGACAAGCCCACACGTGCGCGCTGCTCGGGTCCGGTCAGATGCACTGTTGGGGCGCCAATGCCGGCGGGCAGCTCGGTAACGGGAACACCACGCTGAGCCGTAAGCCGGTGGCCGTCTCGACGCTGTCGGGCCTCGCTTACCCGACTCAGATCGTCCGTGGTCGCGGGCATGTGTGCGTTCGACTCTCAGACGGGACGCTGCGGTGTTGGGGCGACAATGAGGCCGCGCAATCGGGCGAGGCCGCCTCGGCGACCCCATCGGCGCTCGCGACCATCGATTCCATCCCCGGCGCCTTCTATGCCGCTGCGGGCGGAGAACACACGTGCGCGGTTCAGGCTAGCGGCACCGTGTCTTGCTTCGGTAAGAACACGTCTGGCCAGCTCGGCAACGGTAGTGTCGGCGCGGCGATCGCCGTCCCGGGCGCAGTTCTGCTCCCGAAGGCGGCGCGGGCGACGGCCCTCGGCGCGTCTCACAGCTGCGCGCTGCTCGTTGACGGTACGGTGTCCTGCTGGGGTGAGAACGCCGATGGACAGCTCGGGACCGGCGCCGCTGCCGGCAGCGCGGCGACCTTCAGCCCGGCGGGGGTTGCCCTCTCAGGCGCCATTTTGCTCGGAGCGGGCGGCAGTCACACTTGCGCCGTGATCGGTGGGTCAAGCGGTGGGCTCTACTGCTGGGGCGATAACGCGTCCGGCCAGCTTGGCGTGTCGGGGGGTGACCGAACGACTCCGACGCTCGTCCCGGGTTTCACCGGCAGCACGTTCCCGGCGTCGCTCTCACTCGGCGCGAGCCACACGTGCGTCGTGCTCGCAGATGGCTCGGCGCGCTGCTTCGGCGCCAACGGGAACGGCCAGCTCGGCAACAACTCGACGGTGTCGGGCTCGGCGTCGGTCACGGTGTCTGGCCTTACGACCACCCGTCAGCTCACGGCTGGCAACGCCCACAGCTGCGCGCTGCTCTCGAACGACACGGCGCGCTGCTGGGGCAGCAACAGTCTGGGACAGCTTGGGATTGGGTCGCAGACGCAGAGCCTCGTTCCCGCGAACATCTCGAACTTCGCGTCCGTACGGCAGATCTCGGCTGGCACCGACAACACCTGTGCGCTCCGCTACGACGGGAAGGCCTACTGCTGGGGCGACAACGCCCAGAACCGCCTGGGTATCGGGACCGCGACCTTCTACACCTCACCTCAGCTCGTGAAGTGTCTGTAATGAGGCAGGGGTTAGTCTTCGTGCTGACGGTCCAAAGCGGTCGTCGACGATGGCGTCGAGCTCGTCTCCTGAGGAGCTCGTCTTGCGAAGAGCCGCCAGCCCGCTAGCCCGCCCGAGTCAGCCAATTCTTCGTCCAGGCGCCGGATGAGCGTGCAGCTCGCGAGCAGGATGATGGCGACGACATAGAGCCAGAGGGAGAGGCCGAAGAAGGCGCCGGCCGTGCCGTAATAGCGGTCGTACGACGCGACTTCGGTGAGGTAGATGCCCAGGAGCTGGCGTGCGGCTGCGAAGAGCGCCCCAAAGACGAGCGCGCAGATCCAGCGCACGAGGCGCGCTTGGCGCTCGGTGGCGACGATACGAACCAAGACGAAGTGGCCGCACACGATAATGCCAAATTCGACGATGTTCTGAACGAAAGTGCCCGTTGGGATCCACTCGGGGATTGCGACGTCAACGTGGCTCGCCAAGGCGGCGATGAAGTGTGCGACGGCGTACCAGAGGACGAGCCCGCCAACCGACACGATGACCAATCCGGCGATGACGAGCTTCGTTAGCAGAAAGTGTCGCCGGCGCTCCGTCTGGAGCATCGCGTTGATGCCGTCGCTCGCGGCGTTGAAGCCAGCGGATGCGGCGTAGAGCAGGGTGATGAGGCTGACGGTGCTGAGGGGCGCCGGTTTGTGTGCCAGCGTGTCGAGCAGCTCGCCCAACCGATTGTCGAGGAAGGGGATGGCGCGACGCAGCGGGCCGAGGACGGCTTCTGCAGCGCTCTCCGTCTGGAGCAGCTCGGGCGCCGCCGACAGGAGGCGGGCGATGAGGCCGATCGCCAGAAGGCTGAACGGGAGGAGCGAGAGGATGCCAAAGAAGGCGATGGAGCCGGCGTGGTGGAGGCCGCCCGAGCGTTCGAAGGTCTCCCAGAAATCGACGGCCACGCGCCATACGGCCTTGATGCGCATCCAGGCGACCCCGACCCGACCTGCTGACGGCGTCGTCACTTAAGGACCTGCTCTCTTCATCGCAGGCCCGAGCGCGGACGACCGCGGACGGCGTCGAGCTCGGCTTCGACCTCGCTGCGGTCGGATGCATCGGGGGCAAGCTCCAGGTACTTCTCGAAGGCCTTCACGGCGTCCTTCTTTCGCTTCTGGCTCGCTAGGTAACGGGCGTAGTCGCGTTGTAGGTCCGGTGGGGCGTCGCTCGCCTTGACGGTCTTCTTCCAGTATTCGACCGCTTGCCGAACGCGCCCCCGCGCGCCGTCGATGCGGGCACCGAGCGCGAGCGCCGCGGCGTCTTGGCGTCCGGCCTTCGGGATGGCGTCGTAGACCCACGCGGCGTGAGCCGGCTGGTCGCCGAGGAGCAGCTCGGCAGCGCCGTTCAAGCTGAACGCACCATCCTGCCGCCGGTCGATTCGATACGGCGCTTCGCCGTCGGCCTTCCACGTCTCGATGACGTACCGTCCGAACACGCCGTCTTCGGCGCCTGCGCCAGCCGCCACCACGCCTCGATAGAGGAGCCCCTTCGGGAAGCTCTTCCCCGACGCCGTCACGGTCGCCTTGACCGTTCCTTCGTCGACGAGCCCGCTCAGGGTAAATCGCGCCACTTCGGTGAGGGCGTCGAGGGTCGTGAGGGTGACATGGTGCTCGAGTTCGTTGTCACGGTCGCGCTGACGAATGATGACGCCCGAGCGCTTCTTCAGGACCAGCCGCTCGTCGCTGAGGCTCGAGACCTTGTGAGTCGCGTCACTGCCAGCCCACGGCAGGAAGAGCGAGTCGCGGACGGTCCAGCCATCGTCGCGTTCGTCGAGGATGACCACCAGGGTCCCCACGCCACGGGGCTCTTCAGTCACGACGCCGGCAGCGACGACACCGACCAGACGTTCGTCACCGGCCAACGCGGCGCGGAGCCCGAGCGCCGTCGGCTCGAAGACGGTGTTGCCGTAGATCTCGGCGTTGGTGGTGCGGGCGATCCCCAGAAGACAGGCCAGAGCTTCGCGTGCGATGCCTTGGAATCCGAGGGGTTGAGTGGTCAGGAGCCAGGCCAGCGCTTCGGGGGAAGGGAGCGGCAGTGACGGTACACTCCCATCGCGCAGGCAACCCGGCGCGATCTCGGCCGTGCTCTCGATCCAAGCCGCGCCCTCGTCTTCCGGCGTGGCCGGTGGCGCGGCTGGGTCTGCCATATCGTCCGGGCCGTCGCGCGTTGGGAGCTCGTCGAGGTCGTCGAGTCCGTCGAGGCGGCCTTTGATCACGCCCGGTTCAGCAGGCTCGGGTACGCGCAAGGGAGGTGGCTCCGCGTCGCCCTCGCCGGGACCCGGCACACTTGGCGGCGTATCGCCCGTGGGCGGCGTCTCGGGTGAGTTGGGCTCAGTGGCGGCTCGGCGTCCGAGCAGGCGGGCCCCTTCGGGCACAACGGGCACCTGAGCGACGACCAAGGGCTCGGCGTAACTATTCGGATCAGCGAAGGCCGGGACGTCGGGGGATGGCATGTCACCACCGACGAGCCACTCCTTACACCCGCTCGTACCGGTGAGTACGGTCAGGGTGAAGGCAGCGAGGAACAGCCGGGTCAACGAAACGGAGCGCATGGTCGGCAGGCTAGCCGGTAACGGTGCGGTCGTCATCAATCGCGTGGCAATAGGCACGCCGGCTGTGGCCGATGCTCACCGTGCGAAGGCGAGGGCCGCCTCCAGCTCCCGAGCCAGCGAGAGTAGTGCAGCGTCCTCGCCGCGGCGCCCCATGAGCTGAACGCCGACGGGCATTCCGTCAACGGCTCCGGCCGGGAGCGTGATGGCCGGGCGGCCAGTGAGGTTGGCGGCGGCGGTGTAAGCGCCGAGTACGGCGGCGCGGCGGAAGGCGTCTTCGCCGTCGGGGCCGGCGAACGCACCGATCTCGGGCGCGATGACGGGGACGGTGGGTGTGATCTGAAACTCAGCACCGGCGAACTCGATCTCAGCCTGAGCCACGATCTTGGCGCAGGCGGTCTCTGCTGCGCCCCGGGGCAATGTCTTGCCGACGTCGCGTAGCCAACGTGTGATGGGCTGCAAGCGACTCGGGGTCGGGATAGGGAGCTTTGCAGCGAGGTTCTGATAGATGGGCAAGAAGTCGTCGAGGCCGGAGATGCCGCCGCCGAAGGTCTTCTCCTCTACTGGGAACCCTAGCCCGGCGAGGGCGCCCACCGCACGGTCGAACACGGCACTGACACGGGGGTCGAGCGTGCCGAGGGGCGGGTTGCGAAAGACTCGAACGAGGGTTCGGGGGACCGGACGCTCCATGCGTCGCGAGTAGGCGTGTGGCTCGTCTTGCCACTGGCGAACGAGGAGGTCGAGCAGTCCGGCGGTGTCGCGAACGTCTCGGGTCACCGATCCGTTCATCGACATCTCCATGGTGTCGAGGGCTCGGTGCGGGTTTGGGGCCAAGAAGGCGCTCGCCTTCAGACCGACGAGGCCGCAGAAGGACGCCGGGATCCGAATGGAGCCCGCACCGTCGCTGGCGTGCGCGATGGGCAAGCACCCCGACGCCACGGCAGCACCCGCTCCACCCGACGAGCCGCCCGAGCTGCGGCGCGGGTCGTAAGGGTTGCGAGTCGGGGCGTGGTTGTCCGTCTCGGTGACAGGCATGATCCCGAGCTCGCTCGTCGCCGTCTTGCCGACGAACACGAAACCGCCCCGCCTCAGCGCGGCCACGGTCACGTCGTCCACCGGGCTCCAGAGGTACCGAAAGATGGGGGTGCCCATCTGGGCCGGCGCGCCGCGCATGAAGTTCAAGTCCTTCACGGCGGTCGGGATCCCGGCGTAGAACCCTCGCTCTCGAGGGTCGGACCGGCGCCAGTGGCGGTCCACCTTCTCGGCTGCTCGCAAGGCCGCACGCCGTGTCACCGTGACGAAGGCAGAGAGGTGTGGATTTACCTCATCGATACGCGCCAGCGCCTCGGTCGTCAGCGCGACGGAAGAGACCTCACGACGGCGGAGCAGCTCGACCAGGCGCCAGGCAGGGAGAGTGAGCAGCGAGTCTGAGGAGGGGAGGTAGTTCGGATGCGCCATCAGCGCAGCCTGCCAGGAACATGGCAGTGTGGCCAGCCGGGCTGCGCCACACTGCCCAAGGGCGGTTAGCGCGCCCGGCGGCTTCGGCGGAAGAGCGCAGCCAGAAGGCCGAAGGCGAGGAACAGGGCAGGGCTCGTGGCGGCGCCAGGCACGGACGTGCAGCCTGCGGCCTTGGTGTCACTTGCCCCGCCACCCGACGGCGCGCTCTCGCCATCGCCGGCCTGCTCGTATCCGTTTGCAGTCTCAAAAACAGCAGGCTGCTAGTGGTCGTACCAGAGAGGTTTGACGAGGTTCGTATGGTCGAGCGAGTTGAGTGGGTTCACGAGCCGCTTCGCCTGATCGAGCGCCATCGTCGCCGCTACCTTCGCCCACCAGATGTACATGTCGCGGCGGTAGGGGGTCTCGTCGGTGAGGCCCTTCCATAGCCAAGCTGGCGACGCGAGCGCCTTGTTCATCTCGTAGATCTGCCACGCGATCTCGTCGCGCGTCATGTACTTCGATCTCATCACCGGGGTCATCCAGTCAAAGTGCTTGAAGTCATCGAGCTCTATGCTTTGCTCGCGCTTGGCCTCTTCGTAGACGCTGGTGCCGGGCACGGGCGTCACCGGGTGAAACGCTGGGTAATCGAGTTCGAGCTGCTTGGCGAGCTCCGCCTGCTGCCACATCGAGTCCGGGCTCTCCTCTTTCACGCCGACGATAAAGGTGCCTTGACGGAAGACCTGGGGGTAGTTGTCCTTCAGGATCTTGAAGACGGTTCGGGTCTGCGACGTGCTGTAGCGGTGTTTGTTCCAGGCCTGGAGGTCCGTGTCTTCTGCACGCTCGACGCCGATGCAGATGTGCGCCATGCCGGCTGCGACCATCTTGCCCAGGATGCCCGTCTCGAAGTCTCGGAGCATGGCGTCCGCGCGCATGAACGCAAACCAGCGGACGTCGAGCCCGCGGCGGATGACCTCGTCCGAGAACTCCTCGTTGAACTTCGGGCTAATATTCCAGGACTCGTCGACGTACATCATGCATTTCTTGTTGTACCGCTTGACCAGCAGCTCAACCTCTTCGAGATGGCGCTGCACCCCGAAGGTGCGCCAACGCGGGGTGAGCGTCACAGTCCCGTCGTCGTTCTCCTTCCGGTTGGCCATCATGGTCCACCAGGCACAGAAGGAGCACGACAGCGTGCAGCCACGGCTGTGCTGAATGGTCGCGCCGCCGGGGCTGAACAAGTACTTCGACGTGCCGTAGAGCTCCATCGGGAGGAGGTCGTAGGCAGGGATCGGGAGCACGTCGAGGTCACGAATGAGCGGTCGTGAGCCGGTGCTCTTAACGACCCCTCCCTCGTAGTAGCCGATCCCGAGAACGTCCGAGATGTCGGGGCGGCCGGGCCCCTCATGCCCAACGAGGCGCTGGCAGAGCGCGGTGAAGGTCAGTTCGCCCTCACCAAAGACGATGTAGTCGAGGCAGGGGTCGAGCAGCGCGGTCTGGTAGAGATGGGCGAAGTGTGCGCCACCCGCGATGGTGTAGGTCTCCGGGGAGATCTCCTTGATCAT